>DGUQ01000122.1:5597-6808 GCA_002394725.1 Ruminococcaceae bacterium UBA4306 | reverse complement strand
GACGAGCAGAGCATCGAGCAGAGCCTGTCCACCTTCTCGGCGCATATCACGAACATCATCGGTATCTTAAAGCTCTGCAACCGCTCCACCCTCGCGGTGATCGACGAGCTGGGCGCCGGTACCGACCCGGTTGAGGGCGCGGCGCTGGCGGTCGCCATCCTCGAAAAGCTCCGTGAGCGCGGCGCAAAGATCGCCGCCACCACTCACTATTCCGAGCTCAAGGAATTCGCGCTGAAAACGGAGGGCGTGGAAAACGGCTGCTGTGAATTTGACGTGACCACCCTGCGCCCGACCTATAAGCTGCTCATCGGCGTACCCGGCAAGAGCAACGCTTTCGCGATCAGCAAGCGCCTCGGGATGGAGGATGACGTCATTGAACGCGCCAAGCTGTTGACCTCCTCCGAGAGCCGCCAATTCGAGAATGTTGTCGAGAGTCTGGAGGTCAGCCGCAAGGAGCTGGCGGACGAGCTGGAAAGAGCGCGTGAGGCGACCCTCGCCGCACAGCAAAAGCAGGCGCAGGCGGAAAAAGAGCTCGAGCGCGCCAAGGCAGAGTCCAAGCGCGAGGTCGAGATGGCGAAGCACAAGGCGCAGGAGCTTGCCGCCAAGACCCGAGCGCAGGCATACGCGATCATCGACGAGCTTGAACAGGCTAAGAAGCATCAAAGATATGAGGCGGAGCAAAAGGCGAAGTTCAAGACAGGCATGAAAGTGCTCGAAGAAACCGCCGATCCCGTCAAAGAATCTGAGCAGGGCGATTACAAACTGCCCCGACCGTTACAGGTCGGCGACAACGTCCTGATCTTTGATATCGATAAAAAGGCTGTCGTCCTCGAAAAGCCCGAGAAGGACAGCGTGCTGGTGCAGGCAGGCATCATCAAGACGCGCGTCAAGCTCAACAATCTGCGACTGTTGGAGGCGGAGAAGGTCACCGTGCCCAAGCGCCGTGAACGCACCGTCACCAAGGACGTCAAATCACTCGCCAAAACCGAGATCGACGTGCGCGGACAGACCGCCGAGGAAGCGATCATGAGCGTGGACAGCGCCCTTGACAGCTGCATGCTCAGCAACATCCATATGCTGACCGTCATCCACGGCAAGGGCACCGGCGTTCTGCGCTCACGCATCCAGCAGTATCTCAGACACCATAAAGCGGTGAAGAGCTTTCGGCTGGGCACCTTCGGCGAGGGCGAAAGCGGCGTAACGATCGTAGA
>DGUQ01000122.1:4788-5472 GCA_002394725.1 Ruminococcaceae bacterium UBA4306 | reverse complement strand
GACGACGATTCCCATAAACCATACATAATAAGGGGAAAACATGAGAAGAATATGGGTATTCCTTCTGGCAACGCTGCTCCTGCTTGCCGGTTGCGCGAAAAATGTCGAGAAAACGCCCGATAGCGTGACGACGGAATCCGAGACTGTCGACGAAGCGACGCTGCCGCCTACTCAGGCGCCGACGCTGCCGCCTACCGAACCGCCGTCGATTGACGAGCTGGCGCAGCGGCAGTATCACAAGATCCTGAACGACTCCTACGCCGAATACGCTCAGCTCGACGACGTCGAAGCGCTCAACCAGATGAACGGCATGCAGGCAGGCTGCGAGGCTCTCGCTCTGACAGCCGCTCTGAGCCATTTCGGCTTTGATCTGGATATCGACGACATCGTGGATGATTACATGGTCTACGACAATAATTTTGTCATCGGCTACTGCGGCAATCCGCGCCGATTCTATGACGGCTCGGGCATCTATCCGCCCGGTATGGTAACGACGACATGGAATTTTATTGAAGAAAACAACGCCAAGCTGTATCCCTTCGATACAACGGGGCTGAGCCTGAATGAGCTGTATCGCTTTGTCAACGCGGGATGCCCTGTGCTGATCTGGACGACCTATGACCGAACCAGTCCCCGTATCGAGCAGTACAAGGAGTATGAAGGCACCCGATATCCGTGGTACGA
>DGUQ01000122.1:0-4723 GCA_002394725.1 Ruminococcaceae bacterium UBA4306 | reverse complement strand
ACGGAGCACTGCGTCTGTCTGTACGGCTACGATCTCGAGGATAACGAGGTCAAGATCGCCGATTCCTGGGGCGGCGTGACCAAGTGGGAGGACGCCGACCGCTTTGAAAAGATCTATGACGAGGTCGGCAGATTTTCGATGGTGTTGATGGATACATCGAAGTTGAAATAAGAACGAAGAAGGAAGAAATAAGGACTTTTAAGAGAGGGCAATGTCCTCATGTGATAATCGAAAGGGAATCTTATGTTCAGAAAAATGCGGCGATTTAAACAGCAGTTGACCAATGAAGCATGTGAACAGATCCTGCGTGATCAAAAGCGCGGTGTATTGGCGGTGCTCGGCGATGAGGGCTATCCTTATGCCGTGCCGATGAATTACGTCTATGATAACGGCTGTATCTACTTTCACTCCGCTTTGGAGGGGCACAAGCTCGACGCGATCCGCGCCTGTGACAAAGGCTCGTTCAACGTGCTCGGAGAGCCGCAGCAGGCGGATGACGGCTGGTCGTATTTCTTTGACAGCGTTACGGCATTCGGCAGACTGCGCGAGATAACCGATCCCGAGGAAAAGACCGGTCATCTTCGCAAGCTCGGCAATAAGTATTTTCCCAATACCGAGATGACCGAGAGCGATATCCGAAAAAACGGCGGACGATGCGCCGTGATCGAATTGAAAATCGAGCACATAACAGGCAAACATGTGCATGAAAGATAAAAAGCCTCCCTTTTCTAAGGGAGGTGGCGCGGACATTTGTCCGCGTCGGAGGGTTGCCGTTCGCATGATTGGATCGGGAACCCCCAGTCGCCGTTGGCGACAGCCCCCTTAGGAAAGGGGGCCTCAATAGAGAAACCGGAAGAGCATTTTCCATATTTATTTTTGGAGCGAAAAAAAGTCGCCACTACGGCGAACGACGACGAGGAGGTGATGAATTGAATCCGAAGCGAAAGGAGCTGCGCGCCAAGGCGATGGCGCTGCCGCTGCAGCCGGGCGTCTATATCATGAAGAACGCGCAGGGCGAGATCATCTATATCGGCAAGGCGAAGAAGCTCAAGAATCGTGTCAGCCAGTATTTCGGCTCTCAGAACAACCACACCGAAAAGGTGCGCCGCATGGTGGACAACGTCAATGACTTCGAATACATCATCACCGACAGTGAGTTTGAGTGTTTGATTTTAGAGTGCTCACTGATCAAACAGCACACTCCAAAGTACAATATCTTATTGAAGGACGATAAGGGCTACAGCTACATCCGCGTCACCAATGAGCCGTGGCGCAGGCTCAGCTATGTCCTGCAAAAAGCGGATGACGGCGCGCGGTATATCGGGCCGTATAAATCGAGCTACTATGTCAAGTCGTCGGTCGAGGAAGCGAATAAGATCTTCGGACTTCCGACCTGCAACCGCCGTTTTCCCGAGGATTTCGGGCGCTATCGTCCGTGTCTGAATTTCCACATCAAGCAGTGCTGTGCGCCCTGTACGGGACGCGTCAAGCTCAAGGATTATAACGAGCGTGTCGAGAACGCGCTTGAATATCTGTCGGGCGACAGCGGCAAGACCCTGCGCGAATTACAGGAGCGGATGTCTGCCGCGGCGGAGGCGCTGGACTTCGAGCGCGCCGCGCATTATCGCGATCAGATCGCCGCGATGAAGAAGATGCGCGACAAGCAGAAGGTCGTCGATATCCATCTGGACGAGCTGGATGTGATCGCTGTTGCGCGGCAGGAAAACAAGGGTTCTGCAACCGTACTGCGCTTCAATGAATCGCGCCTGTACGATACCGAGAACTTCATCATTGACGATGTGGATGACGAGATCGATTTCCGATCCCAATTCATCCTGCGCTACTACACCCTGCGCCAAGAGATCCCCTCGCACATCGCGCTTGACGGCGAGATCGAGGATAGCGAGGATATCGAGCGCTGGCTCAGTGAGAAAAAGGGAAAGCGCGTTTATCTGAGCATCCCCCAGCGCGGCACACAGAAAAATCTTGTCGATATGTGCCGCAAGAACGCGTTTGAATCACTCGGTCAGCTCAAGGGCGTGACCGGTAAACAGCTGAGCGTGCTGGATGAGCTGAAAGACCTGCTCGGTCTGGAAAAGATCCCCGAATATATCGAGAGCTACGATATCTCCAACCTCGCCGGCACGGATAACGTCGCAGGCATGGTCGTGTTCGAGAACGCCCGACCGCTGAAAAACGCCTACCGCAAGTTCAAGATCAAGTCGTTCTCCGGACAGGATGACTACGGCTCGATGGCGGAGGTGCTCACACGCCGATTGAATGAATACAAAAAAGCGCAGGAGGATGGCGTATCTACCGGCTTCGGCAGACTGCCCGATCTCATCCTGCTTGATGGCGGCAAGGGACAGGTCGGCGCCGTATTGCCCGTGGTATCGGCGTCGGGACTGAGCATCCCCGTGTTCGGCATGGTCAAGGATGACCATCACCGCACCCGTGCTATCGTCAGCGATAAGGGCGAGATTGCCCTGCGTCCCAACCGCGCGGCGTTCACCTTTGTGACCAATATCCAGGACGAGGTGCACCGCTACGCGATCGGCTTTAACCGTCAACAGCGTAAGCGTGTGCTGGGCTCGTCCCTGGAGGAGATCCCGGGGATCGGGAAAAAGCGCGCCAAGGAGCTGATACGTTTCTTCCGCACGATCAAGAACATCAGCAGCGCGTCGATCGAGGAGCTCGAGCAGGCGCCCGGCATGACCCATCCTGCCGCGCTGAATGTATACAATTATTTTCATGAAGAATAGAAAGCCTTCCCCTTGAGGGGAAGGTGGGCTTTTCGGTTCGTCAAGAACCGAAAAGGTCGGATGAGGTGGAAACCTATCCGATGAATCAATAGACAAGATATGGTGGAAACGTTTCCACCTCATTCGTCGCCTTATCGGCGACACCTTCCCCTCAAGGGGAAGGCTTTTTCCGGAGGTTCTTATGCGCGTGATTACCGGCTCTGCGCGAGGCAGGGCATTAGAAACCTTAAAGGGCGAGGATATCGTCCGACCGACGACCGACAAGGTCAAGGAGGCGGTTTTTTCCTCCGTACAATTCGAGATCGAGGGGCGCGATTTCATCGATGTTTTCGCAGGCTCAGGTCAGATGGGGATCGAGGCGCTGTCACGCGGCGCGAAGAGCGCCGTTTTCCTTGATTCGTCCAAAAAAGCGATCGCCGTGATCGAACGCAACCTAAAGGTTACAAACCTGCAACAATTTGCGACGGTCATCTGCGCCGACTCGGTCGCGTATCTCAAAAACACCACCCGAGAATTCGACGTCGCCTTTCTTGATCCCCCCTATAATCAGGGGATATTACAGGAAATCATGCCAATTATTGCACAAAGAATGAAAAAAACAGGGGTCATTATTTGTGAAAGTGCATTAAATGATAAAATATTACAAAAATATTACAAATTTACTCTTGACAGAGAACGAACCTATGGTAAAATAAGGATAAGCACATATCGTCATGAAGATTTTATCGGCGACTGATCCCGTTAGGATATGTGACTGAAAAGTAAGGTTAGGAACGTTCTATGCACAGTACCGTGATATGCCCCGGCAGCTTTGACCCTGTCACTCTCGGACACATTGACATCATCACTCGCGCGAGCGGTATGTTCGACAACGTGATCGTCGGTGTTTTCGCAAACGCTGAAAAGCATCCCGTGTTCTCTATGGAGGAGAGGATCGACTTTTTACAGCGGACGGTCGGCGATATCCCGAACGTCAAGGTGATCGGCTGCGACGGGCTGTTGGCACAGTGCGCGAAGGATCTCGGCGCTTCGGCAGTCGTAAGGGGACTGCGCGCGGTATCGGACTTCGAGTATGAATTCCAGATGGCGCTGACGAACCGAAAGCTGAACCCTGAGCTCGACACCGTCTTTTTGGCGAGTGACGTGAGCTATACCTATCTGAGCTCTTCCATCGTAAAAAATGTTGCGTACCACGGCGGCGATATCACTAATTTTGTCCCTGCCGCAATTCATGACGAAGTATTTAACAGAATAAAGGCGCTGAAGGGCTGACCCTTCGCCTGAACACGAAAGGAATATGTAAAATGAGAGTAGACGAACTGATTCAGGAATTACAGGACCTTGTTGCGGACGCTAAGACCATGCCCCTCTCCGGCGGAAAGGTCATCATCGAGGCAGATAAGATTTACGACATTCTCGACGAGATTCAGGATACCCTGCCTGCCGAGGTAAGACAAGCCAAGAACATCGTTGCCGACCGCAGCCAGATCATTGCCGAGGCGAAGAAGGAGTCCGACGATATCATCCGTGCCGCCGAAGAGCGCAAAAAGCAGCTGGTCGACCAGAGCGAGATCATGCGCGAGGCGAAGGCTGAGGCCGCTGAGCTGCTCAACGACGTTAAGGCAAAGGCGTCCGAGATGCGCAAAGCCGCCAACGACTATGTCGAGAACGTAATGAAGCGCACCGATGACGCGATCACCGCTCAGCTCACCGAGCTGCGCAAGACTCGTCAGAACCTGCGTATCACTAAAAAATCATAATCCATTTTTGATCCCCGTACTCCGAAGCAGCCGCTTCGGAGTTTTTCTTTTTTACCGAATCGGATTGATCATCTGGCTGGTACTCCTTTTGATCAAGGATCCGAGGAGCGTTGTCAAATCGGCCCTGTTCAAAAAGCAACGCCAAAGCTGAGCGAATATAATACTAATCCTTAATAAAAACCTTTATCATCTATTGCGCTA
>DGUQ01000136.1 GCA_002394725.1 Ruminococcaceae bacterium UBA4306 | reverse complement strand
GCGGTCAGCAGCAAGGCGGCGACCAAAGCGGCCAGCAGCAGGGCGGCGACCAGAGCCAGCAGGGCGGCGACCAGAGCGGTCAGCAGCAGGGCGGCGACCAAAGCGGTCAGCAGCAGGGCGGCAATGACGGATATGAGAATCAGAACAACTACGAATCCGGTAACGAAAACAATAATTACAACGATTACTCCAACAATGCCGGCACCGTTGAGAATCAGGATCCGATCTACTACGGCGACGCGTCACAGAGCGGTCATATGAATGTCGAAAGCAACGAACAGGCTGCCGGCTCGGTATCCTCAAATCTCTATAACACCTCCGGTATGAGCGCGGAGGACGCCAAGCCGAATGAGTGGAGCGATATCACACTGGATGAAAAGACAGTAAAAACCGGCGTGACCGACTTCTCCTCCATCAAGGAGAATACACAGGAAGAGGATAACGGTCAATGGATCCTCTACCTCGGCTATGCCCTTCTCGGACTTTCCGTCCTGGGTATCCTGTACTTCATCATCGCGACGATCGCTCACAGAAACGCGGTCAAAAAGGCGGAGCGCCTAGAACAGCGCAGACGCCCCTCTTCACGCGCCGCAGCTCCTCGCGCGGACGAAAGAGGTTATCGCGACTATGAAGAGGAAGCGCCTCGCCGCAGAACATCACGTTACGCGGATGAAGACGAAGGCTATTATTCAAGACGCCGCGGTTCCTCTCGCGCTGACACGGATGAGGTATATGTTCCCCGTCGTGCCGCGAAGAGATAATCGATACTTTCATCAAATATAAAAAGCACTTCTGAGTCAAACGCTCAGAAGTGCTTTTTGTATTTGGTTATCCGTGATCCGTATGAGACCCTATGCAGCCCGTTTCATCATTTGAACGCGATCAGGGTATACTGAGCGAGATTTTCGTTCAGGCTCACCCTGATGCCGCCGGAGGCCGCGCTTTCACTCACCACCACACCGGTGCCGGTAAAACTGATGCCGGCACTGGCGCCCTGACCGTATGAGCCGGACGCCGCGTTGACGACGTTCACGCCGTTGCTGTAGGTCACAAACGGTACGCCGCGCTTATAGATAAAGATGAATTTCGGATGGAAGTCCAGCGCGATCGTGCGCTGGCTTTCTCCGTTGCCGGCATACATCATGGTGATATACGGCTCGTCCAACAGCGCCTTCTCAGCGGCGCTCAGATGAACACCGGTGTTGGCGATGTGTCCGCCGAGCTGTGTGTCGATAATGGTGTTATCGGACACAAAATCGGCACGCTTGGGGCGGTCGGACGCCTCCCATGCGTTTAAATGCAGATTCGGTGTATAGTTACTGGATGCCATAAAAAACCTTCCTTCTGTCTGTTATCAAATGCTGCTAAGAAGCATCTGCGGTGCGGTCGTCGATCTGCTCCCATGTACTATCGTCACTGTCAAAGTCGCTGAACGTCTTGTTCAGTGCGTCCCACTGCTCCCATGTCATCGTATTGAATGAGAGCCGGAACTCGATATGAGCCGGAACGATCTTACTGACCTCGTTTTTGATCCATGCCTGCTCGGCGGCAGAATAATCGGCTGTCGCGATCACATTCATCCTGCCGATCATGGGGAACTCGCTGATCGTATAGCTCAGCCCAAAGCTGTCCAGCGCCTTTTTGAAGCCGTCGACCGTAAAATCATTATTGCCGAGATTCAGCCTCAGCAGTAACAGCCTTCGCCGCTCCTCGACGCTTTCCTCTTCCCTCACGGGGCCGAAGATCCTTTCATATTCGCTCAGACCGATATCCTCAGCCGTGGTGATGAATCTTTCACGGAACATATCGCCGAGCTCCGAGTAGAGTCGCTCGAGTTCCGACGCGTATGCCTTGAGCTCCCAAGAAAGCACCGGTGCGTCATCGCGGTATACGCCTGTCGTTGACAAGCGCTCTTTCATCCTTTCGAAAATCGCCATCATTCATCCCTCACCGTGATCGTGCCGGCTTTGGCGAAGCGTGTCGGCGGAATCTCTCTGTCGGAGCCGTAGCCCTCCAAGAATCGATAGTCCGCTACGCCGTCAATATGATAGATCACTTCACCGACGCTGCTCAGCCACAGATTGTTGCCGATCCCCAGCGCGTTGATATATTCCGCAACGGCAGCTTTCACCCTTTCGGCAACGATGTTGAAGTCATAGCCGTCCTTGACCTTCAATCGAATATAAAGGTTGATGGAAAGCTCCGTGGCGTTGTACGCCTTAACGTCCACGTTCACCTCGCGTTTTGTGTCAAGAAGCTTCTGGATCTCTCTTATCTTATCTGACGACAACGTTCTTCCTCTATCGCAGACATAAACATCTACCGTTCCCACGCCGCGACTGCATCCGACCGCCGACGCGGAGTAGACGCCGTCCACCGACAGCGCGATGGAGCGGTAGTATGCCGCGTTAGCGCCGTTTGAGATATTCCGGTAGCTCTCCTCGATCCTCTGACGGAGCTTTTCATCGCTCTCATTATCCGTACCGCCGAAAAAGCCGGCGTTATTCTTGACCGACGCGATGCCGATCACAGGGGTCACGATGATCCCGATTCTGTTGAAGCGCACATTGTAGGCGCTTCCGATATTTGCCGCCGTCGCATTGACATAAACCGTTTGGGTGTTTTCCCCTAATACCGTGTCCTCATCCGTCACATAGCGCAGCAGATCATCTGTGGTGCAGACCTCCGTCCCGGCAGGGATCAGAATATCTTCATGCTGCTCATTGGCGGCGGTGAACAACACACTGCCCTTCGCCTTTGTGCCATGCTTACGGGATAATCCGCGCTGTTCGGCGTGCACATCCAGATACGTTCCTGTCGCGGTCGTCGGGAACATCTGTCTGAGGATGTACTGAGCGTACACGCGCTCCTCATAGATCTCGCCTGCCAATACACGCAGGCGCAGCATGATATCCGACTCGTTCTCGGGACGAAAACCGCTTTCTTCCTCATATGTATGGATCATTCGCTCTAAAATATCATTGTAAGATTCCAGACAAATCCACCTCCGTTGTCGCTTCGTTGTTTTGATAGATCACCCTGATCACAGCGACCAGATCCTCGCATGACAGCACCTCGACCTGTGTATTACAGATGTCGGCGCAGCTTTCCTTGATCAGCATATCGAGCTTCTCACACAGCATGCTGTCATCCGCGCTGAGACCGCGATAATCAGTACCCAGCTCCCTGTCATAGACAAAGTCGCCCTTCATCGTCAGCGCCGAGATGCGCACACGCTGTACCGCTTCCTCAATACCGGTGATGTAAAGGTAATCACCCGACGCCGTCATCGCGATATCGCCATTTGATAATTTGACATCCATCAGGATACCTCCTTGCCGTTGATAAGCACCCTACCGTCGTTTTTCAGCACGATACCGGCGCCGCCGGCGGAGTAGAGCATCAGCTCTCCCGGCTGCAAATCTGCTTTGGGAGTCGCGATGACGCCCAAGCATACCGCGCCGCCCGCGCCCTCCATCACCACGGTGGAAGCGCCTGCAACCGGTACATAGGCAATGCCCGACGGCGCGATCAGCGGCAGAGCGCCGTAGTCACGCGTCGCGCTGACCGATACGCTGCCGTTTTTTGCCGAGCGGATCTCTCCTGCGGACGCTCCCTCTGTATTGAAAGAGCGTCCTGTCATATATTCATTGATCCACATCAAAAAGTCCTCCTCTTGAGTGTGATATTACTGTAAGCGCCGTCACCCTTCATCCGATAATGCACCGCGCTGATAAACAGATCGTCCCTGTCTCCGAGGACCGGATCGCGGATCACGGCACGATTGCCCTCGGCGCCCAGCAGACAGCCTTTGCATCGCAGATAGACCGCATAGGACTTGACGTCCCCGTTATCGATCATCGCGTCGGCACATTTCATCGGACTCTCTGTCAGCACGGCGTTCAGATAACGCTCACGGCGCACACCGCGAGCCTTTGCCGCGCGGTTCTCGATGGCGAGCGAATAGGTGCCGCCGCTGCTGGCTTTGACATAGACGGCGGATATCTCCTCACAGCGCTTTTTTGCCTCGCGCAGTTGGGTATACAGCACGCCGTCCCTGCCGAAAACGGTCACATCACCGTGCTCCAATCCCTTCGGATACAGCACGCCGACCGAGCTGATACGCGGCGGCTTCAGATAGCACGCGATACAAAAGTTCTTGAGCGCCATCCAGCAGGATGTTCCCTTCGTGACCCTCTGTTCACCGAAGAACACCTCATCGGATCCTGTCCCGAGCGTGATGCCGAACGGCTTTGCGTAACGCTCGAACATCATCGAAAGCGACGGATGGTCATACTCACACGGCATCGCCTCATTGTCCAGCAAATGTGCCGCCGGCGATCGCGCGCTGATTTTGAGATAAGTGCCCCTGCTGTCGCAGATGTGCTCCTCCTCATCGATCACTCCGATGAAGAGCGGTTTATCCTCCTCATACAGAGTGATTCCACACAGTTCCTCGGTCGGCACATACGGAAACAACGCGTAGAGCGCGTCGGCAGGAACACCCTCGTCCACATCCACCTGTAAGGACAAAAGCTGCGGCATTTTACGCGTTTTGCCATTGACGTCTGTCAGCTCACACCTCAGCATAGGCGCACCCTCTCTCCCTCACTGATCTCATCGATCAACGGGATCTGAGGATTCAGCGCCGTGAGCGCTTCGATCGGTCTGCCGAAGCGATAGGCGATATCCCACAAACTTTCGCCCTGCGACATTGTCACATAAACCTGCTCGCCCTGCGTAGCTTTGCGCGGACTCTTTGCCTCACAAAACACAAAGCGGTAGCGCAACACATCATCCTGCGGCTCGGCTGAGAGAGAAAGCTCCTTGAGATACGCGTACATCGGCTGTGTTTTCGGCAACACCAGCTTGGAGGGCCTATGGCTGTGCTGCAGTTTCTCAAGCGTGTGATACTGCTCAAGACAATCCGCGCCGAACAGTACGCCCTCGCCCGATACACGGCACAGCTCCCTGCCTAAGATCACGCTATCGGCTTCACAGCACGGCGACAGGTACTCCTGCAAGCGGTTTTTACCGCTGATACTGAGCTTCTCGGGATTATGGCGCATGCTCACGCCGCCGAATCGCATCGGTGCCAATTTCATATCAGCCTGACCTCCTCTTCCTCGGTGAACGCCTTGTTATATCGCCGCGCGTCGCGTTCGAGCTCCTTCGACATGCGTTCACTGTCATTGTTGAATGTTTCGTTCACATATTCCTCATTCATTCTCTGTCACCGCTTTTCTCATTCTGTCTGCTTTGATGGTGAACACTTCGACGACTTTTTCATTCCCCTTGAGCTGTGT
>DGUQ01000070.1 GCA_002394725.1 Ruminococcaceae bacterium UBA4306 | reverse complement strand
TAGGATTCACTGAGGATGCGAACGATGTCCGAATCCTTACTGAGATACAGCGGCTCTAAGTGTGACAGCACTTTGACATGGATGCCCTCTTTATTTGCCTGACGGGTGATCTTTTCAAGGATCTTCTCACCGTCCGCGGTAACGGGATAACGGATATCCATGGTGCAGGTGGCATAACCTTCGTCGATATGGATCGTGCCGACGTTGACCGTCAGGGGACCCGATTCTTTATCTCTCATCTTGATGCCCAGCATCACGCCGTCGTTATCGACGCCGATATAGTGGCTGATAAAGGAGGGCAGAGAGCCCATCGTTGGCAGCGCGAAGTTGGAGGTCAACAAATCGACCAGCGCGGTAGCGGCATTGAGTCCGTCCTCGGGATTAGCGGCATGAGCCGCCTGACCGCGTGACAGCACCATCATACCGTCGATGGTGTAATAAAATTCAAACGAGCCCTTCTTCGCGTCAGCCAGACGCGCCAGCTGATGATCCTCGTTCTCGGTGCAGTCGAGCAGCGCATAGGCAGTATCGGGGACAGCGTTGGTCACTTTGCCGGAATGGAACTGTGTCAGCGTGGTGCCGTCATGCGTATCCGCGTACAGCTCTAATTGTAAAATACCCTTTTCACCGATACAAATACCGTATTCGGAATCAGGAGTAAAGGAAAGATCGGGCATCGGCTCATATTGAAAATACTTGTCCATATCGGTCATGCCGCGTTCCTCACTGGTGCCGAAGATCGCGCGCAGCGTATTTTTGCCGATAACGCCGTTATCCTTGAGCGCCTTGAGACAGTATAGATTGATCAGCGCGGCGCCCTTGTCATCGGCGACGCCTCTGCCGTACATATAGCCGTTATCGCCGATAGACAGCTCAAAGGGGAGTGAATCCCAGTTGTTGCCCTCGGGCACAACGTCCAGATGTGTCAGTATACCGCAGAGCTTACCGCCTTCACCCAGTTCAACATGACCTGCATCATTGTCGATACTACCGGCTTTCAGCCCGAAGCTGAGCGCCTTCTTCATCATCCAGTCGAGCGCCTCTTTGCACCCGTCTTGGATGCCGGTGACAGACTGGATCGCGATCAGTTCCCCCAGATCGGTGATGATATCTTCTTTGTAATCGAGTATTTTTTCGCCGAAACTCATAGCTTCCTCCTCATTTTTTGGTGTTCTGTTTTTTTCTGTATATTCTGCGGAATTCCCGTTTTGCACGAAAACCCCTGATGATAATCAGATAGATCGCCACCGCGACAACCGCCACGGCGGAGATGATCGCGCCTTCCTTTAACAAAGGCGTATGATAGACAAAGTGGATCTCGCTGATCTGATGACTGGGTACGCGCACCGCCATCAGACCGGTGTTGACCTCTTCGATATCTGTCTTTTCACCGTTGACATACGCTGTCCATCCCTCGTCATACGGGATGCTGAAAAACAGCAGGTTGTCATTCCCTTTGTTGTGGTACAGCGCCTCAAAGCCGTCCTTTGTATAACTGAATTTGGTGCAGGAATTCTCTTTGAGCTTTTCCGTATCCGAGAAGTAGTCGGACTCGTTATAGCTGAAATCAGCGGTTATGCTGTCGTAGCCTTCATATTTCGGATAATAGACGTCCTGTGATTTGTTGGGATTATGCGAGAAATTGAGGTTGAGGTACATCCCGTCGGTATATCCCGTGATATCCGCGTATTTTTGCATCTGTTCCTGTGAGAGCACCATCGCCTTGAGCAGTGCCAGATGGCGGATCTCCTTAGAAAGATCGTTGTATTCCTCTGTCGTGATGAATCGATCATAGGTAAAGCCCATCGGAACATAATGCTCGTTCTCATAGCTGTCAAAGCCGTTCTCGGTTTTCAGATACCGATAACCGGGCATCACGTCCGTGTATTCATCGGGCGTTTCATCGGGATCATGCTCGATAAACAGATACTTGACGGATAACAAGCCACGTAATCCGTAGTGATCGGTGGAGGGACGAGAGCCGACGTTACGCTGTACGCCGAGATTGTTATAGAAGTTCATCAGCGATCCCGGTACGATACTGTGGAACGCTTGGATATTGGGCACCTGCCAGAACATTCCCATATTATCCGAGGTTTGATAAAAGTCGGATCGCACTTCTTTGATATCGTCGATCGTAATATCCTTGCCGCCGTTGAGGGCGTAGTTGATCATGAATTCGTCATCACGATCGGCGTAGCTCCGTGCCGACCACATATACATCGCGCTGTAGGACGCGACGAAGAGGCTTAGCGTGATCGCCGTGACTCTGTAAAACCATTTGCGTTTCTTTTGATAGCACAAGGCGATCAAAAATGTCAGTGCCAGTCCGGCAACGGTCGCGATCACGAATACCCAGAAGCGTTTGGAGGATTCCTCCAGTCCGATCGTAAAGGTTTTGATGGGCTTGTCCGTTTCTTCATCCGGCATCAAGCCGATCAAGGCAGCTATCACAAGCGTGATGATCGCGGTCGGATAGAAGCCGCGGTTGAACTCGGTGATGTTGAAGCGGTCGAGCGCCTGCACGGTGACCAGCACCATCATCAGCGTCAGCATGTAGAACCATCGGGCGTAGTAGTTGCTGTTCAGGCACTGAAAGGCGCTGTTTAAGATCGGAATACACGCCATGATCAATAGGATGATGATCATCCTGCGGAAGAAGCCGCGCTTTTTATCGCGCAGATGCGCGATCACAAAGGTCATGGAGAACATCGGGATATACAGCGCGACAGACGACCACTTTGCTCCGGCATTCGGGGTGAAGTTATTTTTTGCCGGTACATCGCCGGGGAAGAACATGCTCACCAAAATCTGGACATACCGCTGGCTCTTGGGATAGACGACCGCGTTCCAGCCGTACAAAAGCTCCGAGATACGGTAGTTGCCCGTGATCGCGGCGATCGACGGCAACAGCAGTACCATCGACATTCCAAAGCCTGCCGCACATTCAAACGCGAGCGCGAAGAACTCTCGCAGACGGAAACAGTAGGATTTTGAAATCAGCTTGACGATGTAGTAGATGATGACAAAGACGACCTGTCCGAAGAAAAAGTAGTAGTTGATAAACGCCGCGGCAAATACCGCCAACGCCACTATGCCCCTGCGCTTTGTCGCGTGGAATTCATCCAGTGCCGCCAACAGCAGCGGAAAGATGATGATCGCCTCGTGAAAATGAAAGAAGAAAATATTATAAACGGAAAATCCGGAGAACGCGTAAAGCACGCCGCCTATAACGGCGTATTTCTTTTGCCGCGCATAGCGGCGGATGTAGATGTATGCCGAAAGGGACGCAAAGCTCAGCTTGAGCATCAATAACGGTCCGATGCAGTACGGCACCCACGCACCGGGCAGCAGAACCGTCAGCCAAAAAAACGGTGAGCCGAGCAGGTAAAAGCTGTAGCTGCCGATGAAGTTGGCGCCCAGATCGGTCAGGTGGCTCCATCCCATCTCACCGTTTTGAATGGAATCATGCGCCAACTGATAAAACGGGATCTCCTGTACGTTAAAGTCACCGTAGTACAGAAAGTAACCCTTGTCATAAACCATGACGGGAATGACGAGGATCGCCGCTAAGAGGAATGCCCATAAAAAGGCATACAGCGCATATGGTCTTTTATCGTTGTCGATACGATTCAGAACCATTTTTCATCCTCCCACAAAAGACTTTACGTGCTCCATAAAATGTGCTAAAATGTACCTGATAACAAAAGCAGGGCAGAGTAACACACATTAACTAATATAGTATAACACATAATATTGGAAATTGCACGATAAATTTTTAGTTTTTGTCAAATTAAAGGAGAATGACCGATGAACCGATTTTTTGCCATGATCTCACGGATGAAATATATCGACCGCTGGGGTTTGATGAACAACACAAAAACCGAGAACATCTCTGAGCACAGTCTGGAGACGGCGATTCTCGCGCACGCGCTGGTCAATATCGCGAACGTACGCCTGCATGAGGCGCTTGACGCCAATAAAGCGGCAGTGATCGCGATGTTCCATGACGCGAGCGAGATCATCACCGGCGACATGCCCACTCCGGTCAAGTATTATAATCCCGAGATCAAGAACGCCTATAAAACGGTGGAAAAGGTAGCGGAAAATCGCCTGATCTCCATGCTGCCCGAGGATCTGCAGTCGGTTTACCGACCCGTGATCTCTAATGAGGACGCGGTTTTGGAGCAGTACGTCAAGGCGGCGGACAAGCTCTCGGCGCTGATCAAATGTATCGAAGAGGTACGCATGGGGAATAATGAGTTCCTCAAAGCCAAGGAATCCACCGAGCAGGCGATCGAGAAGATGGAGCTGCCGGCATTGAGGATCTTTATGGAGGAGTGTATCCCCTCGTATTATCTCACGCTGGATGAGCTGGGATAAAAGCCGCCTTTGTTACATGTTCATATGCCGATACGCTATAATTCGCCATAACTTGTAAAAAAAGTATGAATTTCGACATAATTTCTTTTGTGGAAAATTAAATTATTCTATTTGAGTATAATATAAGAATGATTTAATATGTGCGAGTATGTCCGCTTGTACAGACACAACAAAGAAAGGCGGTATCTTATATGGCAAGATATGACGACGATTTTGTTGATATTGCTTCATCTAATGATGTAAATAAGATATACGACGACAGAGACAGGCGCGAACCCCCTCACAAACCGAAAAAGAATAAGGGACTCGGACGCAGGATCTTCGTTCTGGTACTTTCCCTGATCATGCTTTTGGTCGGATCCGGATTGGTCTATTATTATAAGGTTCTGGATTCCATGCACTTTAAGTCGCTGAATCCTTCGGAATCTCCTGCCTCTACCACAGTGACGACCGAGACCACTGTATCGGTCGCGAACGGCGGCAATACGCTTTTGTCGAGTGACAATGTATTGAACATCCTGCTTTTCGGACAGGATTCTCCGGCAACCGAAGAGGATCACGGACGCAGTGATACCACTATCCTGCTCTCCATCGATAACGTCAACAAAAAGCTCAAGCTAACGTCCTTCCAGCGTGATACCTATGTCAGCGTTCCCGGTCACGGCGATAACAAGATCAACTCCGCGTTCACCTATGGCGGCGAGAGATTGTCCATCGATACGATCGAGGCGAACTTCGGTATCAAGGTCGATAAATATGCGACGGTCGATTTCTCGTCCTTCAGAGACGTTATTGAAGCGCTCGGCGGCGTCGATATCGAGCTGACGCTTGAAGAGATCAAGTATATCAACGCGCAGATCGACGTTAACGATCAGACCGACGTCACCTCGTTCTTGAAGTTCGATCCGACAAAAGAAAAACAGATGGTTCATCTGGACGGTTATCAGGCGCTTTGGTATGCCCGTGACAGAGGCGAAGAGAGCTTGGGCGGCAACCCCGAATACAGCTTCTCCGGTGACGACTGGGATCGTACCTCCCGTCAGCGTAACCTGATCCAGACGATCGTCAAGAGTCTTCGGGAGAATGCCTCTTTGACGGAGCTTGTTTCCATCGCGAACAAGATCGGTCCGCTGGTTACCACCAACCTCAAGAAGGGTGATATCACCTTCCTCGTATCCAACATGATGACCTATATCAAGTATGATATGGAAGAGATTTCCCTGCCGACGGAAGGCAAGTGGGGCTACGGCACGACGCCCGACGGTCAGAGTGTAATCGTCATCAACGATTGGGATGGCGTTCGCAGGGATATAGCGAAATTCATCTATGAGGATTCTGTATCGGGCGGTTCATCATCTTCTTCGAAAACGTCCGCGACTACCGCTCCGACAACTGCTGTAGGTCAATAAAAATAATCATTATCGCGGGAACTCAGGCGGTTTCCGCGATATTAATATTTGAGGGTTTTATGAATAATAAAAAGAAAGAAATCATCCGCACCATCAAATTCGTGCTGTTCTCCGCGTCAGCCGGTATCATCCAGATCGTCAGCTTTACGCTGCTGACTGAGTTTTCGGGCTTTAGCTACTGGCCGTGTTACCTGATCTCACTGGTTTTATCGGTGCTGTATAACTTTACGATCAACCGTAAGTTCACCTTCCATTCCGCGGCAAATGTCCCGATCGCGATGTTGAAAGTATTCATCTACTATTGCGTCTTTACGCCGCTCTCTACGATCGGCGGAAACTATCTGGTCGAGACATTGGGCTGGAACAATTATCTGGTCGAGATCCTCAGCATGCTGTTGAATCTCGTCACGGAATTCCTGTATACCCGTTTTGTCGTCTACGGCAAGCAGATCGATAACGACAAGAAGTATATCGAGAAGGAAGCGGAGCGCTCCAAAAAGGAGCTCGAAAAGAATCACGAAGAGCTCAATAAACAGGCATAAAGAAAGGCTGTCACAAAGAATGTGGCAGCCTTTTGTGCTGTGTGGAATTGTCTTTATATGAGATCGATCAGTCGATTTTCTCGAATCTTCTCATTTTCTTTCCGTCTCTTTCGATGATCTCTTGGAACATCTTGTACGGGCGTACCCACAAATCGTGTTCGCCGTACAGTGCGCGGTAGATGACCATCAGCTCGGTCGTTTCACTGTCCTTGGCAAAATCGATCACCTCGTATTCATTGCCCTTGAAATGTCGGTATTTTCCCTTCACGATCTCCTCGGGGACTAACTCCGGCTCCTTCTCCTGAGTAGGAGAAGGGGTGTTTTCGGTGGCAGGGATCCGCATATCGTCCTCATTCTCCGAGAAATCAATGCGGAAGGAGCCGTCGTTCTCGACAAGGATCATAGAGCTCATCGGCGGTATGGTGATCTCGCACCAACCGTTGCATTGATACTGCTGATTGCCATTGAGCACATCGGTCAGAACGCCGTTGAAGTTGGTGTTGATCCCGAGCTTGCGCGGCTCATTACTCTGATTGAGCATGATATAAGCCTTCT
>DGUQ01000009.1:5604-10397 GCA_002394725.1 Ruminococcaceae bacterium UBA4306 | reverse complement strand
CAACGCTGGCATAATCAAGTAATGTCAAAGCTGTTGTATTTCGGTACGACAGCTTTTTTTGTTATGATCGGGCATTTTCCGAGAGACTATTACCGAGTGACGGAAGTTTCTGTAGATATTTCAACCGATTTGTGTTATCATGTGACCAAATACAAAGTAGCGGTAGTATACAGATAGAGGTGATAACATGGAGGATGAAAAAATCGTCGCGCTGTACTGGGCGCGTGACGAGCGTGCGATCACGCTCAGCAAAGAAAAATACGAACACTATCTGTATACCATCGCCCTCAATATCCTCGCTTCTCTACAGGATGCGGAGGAGAGTGTGAGCGATACCTATATCGGCGCGTGGAACTCTATTCCGCCGCACAAGCCCGTTGTCCTGCGCACCTATCTGGGCAGGATTACGCGCAATCTCTCGCTCAAGCGCTACCGCTATCTACATGCCGAAAAGCGCTACGGCGGTGAGACGGCATTAGCGTTGGACGAGCTGTCAGAGGTCGTCGCCGATACACAGACGGCTGAGAGCGAAGCCGAGCGCAGGGAGCTCATACGGAGCATACAAGTGTTCTTGGCGAGCCTGTCGAGCGATCAGCGCATGATCTTTTTGATGCGGTACTGGCATCTGCACCCTGTCGCCGTGATCGCAAAGAAGCTCGGCTACTCGCAAAGCAAGGTCAAGATGACCCTCAAGCGCACGCGTGACAGCCTGCGCGATTCTCTCAAAGAGGAGGGATTGCTGTGAAAAGGAACGAACTCTTGCTCGATGTGATCGGCGAGGTCAAGGATGAGTATTTGCAGGAGATCGACAGCCGCATTGAGCATGTGCGCCGCGGGCGGAGGTGGAAGCGCGGCTTGCTTGCCGCGTGTGTGATCCTGATCGTGGGTGTCGTGGTGCAGTTCGCTGTGATGCTCGGCGGCGGTCTCGGATCGAGGGGCGGAGGCTTTTCAGCGGAGGGGCTTGTCGCAGGAGGATACTATTTTCATCAAACAAGAGATGGAGATATTTTTCGATATACACCTGAGAAAGGAGCGGTTTGCTTGGTAAAGGGGGGCGTCTTTGACCGATGGAAAAACACGCGGTATTCCATAACGGCGAATGACTACGGCTTCTACTGCTCTAAGGGCGATTGGATCTATCGTATTAAGCACGGCGAAACAAAAAGCGAAAAGCTCTATCGTTATGAAGCTAAAGTGGGCAATATTTATCTTTACCCTGCCGGAGCAAGCGATATTGCGGTGGAGGTACATTATGATGATAAAAATGTGGGTCTTCATAATGAATTGTTTATCATAGACGGTATTACCGGTGATCGCAAAGTGACCATCATCGATGAATATGTGAATCAGGAAGAGATCGGCGCAATTCGCAATGTGTTGCGAAACGAAGAACCCGGATCCGACGCCTATAATAAATCATTGGATCAATTGAACAAACATACACCTGCCTTTGCGAAGAAGATAACTTACACTGTAGGAAAAAGAACGCTGGAGCTTGCATTGGAAGAGGGAAAAGATTGGTTCGACTACACCTACCGCCTGACCGAAAACGGCAAAACGCTCTATAACGGCTATGTGGAGCCGTATAATGTGAGGACGGTGGGCGACAGTCTGGTGTTTACCGTTGGGCGCGGCGGCAATAACCTCGGCAATGACCTGAACGGCTATGTGATCGTTTCTCCCGATGGCACCAATCGCGTGGTCAATGTTCCGTCTGTACCGGGTAATGAGAAGTTCTTCTTTACCATCAAGGAACTGGAGGATGGAGGGAGTATTCTCGCGGTACGCGTCAGCGATAATGAGAAGTTCAAGCTGAAATGGGACAGAGCGGAGGAACGTCACGGTTGGGATATCTATTCCGACGGATCATATCTTTGGACGATGGGATTTGATGGGAAGAAGGGTGATTATCTGGCATCCTGCTATCGAATCGAGTATGAGAACGGAATCCCGACCGCTCTGACCTTGATCGACGATGATATCACCGACAACAACAAATAAGACAAAAGGCTCCTTTGTATAAGGAGTCTTTTTACACGTATGCGCAAATATCTTCCGTATTTCTCAGCCTTGCGCCAGTGTTCCGTATCCTGCGCCAATCTTCCGTAGGATGGGATGATTTCCGTTTTGTCTTTCGATAATCCGTGAAAACATTACCGAAAAATCCATCCACGCCCCGACAAACGCATGCAGACATATCCGCTATACTTAGGACAAGATCAAAATGAATGGGGAAGGCTTTGATCCGTGATCCATTCAAAAAGGAATGATAGAATGTCTGTTGTACAAGCTGTTCGGGGGAGCCGTTCCCACGGAAAGGAACACTCGGCGCGAAATGTGGCGCGAGAGGTAGTCATCCATATCTCCTGCTTTGTGATGGGCGGCGTGGTGTCGCGCGGCGCGACCTTGGGGGAGCTGTCGCCGTTCGGCGCGTCGGTGGTAGCGGCACTGCCGTTTACATATATGCCGGCAGGAATGCTCGGCGCGGCGCTGAGCTATCTGTTCTCCTCGCCCGTCTCGTCGTTTCGGTATATCGCGGTGGTGGTGTCGATCGGGGCGATCCGCTGGGTGCTCAATGAGATCAAAAAGCTCTCCGACAGCCGCTTTTTCGCGCCAGCGGTCGCCTTTATCCCGATCTTCGCGACGGGGATCGCACTCGTCTTTTCGGCAAAAAGCGAGATGACCGAAGTGGTCGAATGCGTGATCGAGGGGTTGATCGCGGCAGCAGGAGCGTACTTTATGAGCCGTACCGCTCAACTGTTTTCGTCCAAAAGAGCGCTGTCGGGCTTCTCGCAGCAGGAGCTGAGCTGCCTGTCGATGAGCGGCTGTATCCTGCTGCTGTCGCTGTCGCGCGTGATGATCGGTACGGTGTCGGTCGGTCGGATCCTCGCCGTATTATTGGTCTTGCTATTCGCACGCTACGGGATGGTCAAGGGCGGCAGTATCGCCGGGATCGCGACAGGCGCGGTGTTCGCGCTGTCCGACATGGGACTCCTGTTTTTGGCGGCAGGCTACTCGCTGTCGGGACTGATCGGCGGACTGCTCGCGCCGATGGGGAAAGCGGCGGTCATCTTCGCCGCGGTCATCTGTAATACGATGTTCGCGTTCGCGTCACCTGATCGTGCGATGGTGCTGTCGGTCGCGATCGAGAGCGCCGTGGCGTCAGGACTCTTCCTGCTGATCCCGAAGGACGCAGGCAACTTCCTCTCGACGGTGTTCACCGATGACGGTTCACATACCTCTGAAGAAGCCATCCGCCGCAATGTGACCATGCGTCTGGAGCACTGCTCCAAGGCGCTTGATAACGTCAGCTCCTGCGTCAACGCGGTGTCGGACAGGCTCGCAAAGCTCTATGAGCCGAACGCGGACAAGATCTATGAGCGTGCCGCCGGCTGCACCTGCAAGAGCTGCGGACTGCGCGCCTATTGCTGGGAGAAGGAACGCGGCTTGACGATGGATGACTTTCACCGTCTGACCGACGCGTTGAAGGAACGCGGCTTTGTCAGGGAGAAGGACATCGAGGACAACTTCATCAAGCGGTGCTGTAAGTCGTCGGAGCTCGCGCACAGCGTCAACCGCAGTTACCGCGAATACCAATCGCTGGAGGCGGCGCGTCATCGGATCACCGCGGTGCGCAGTGTGGTGGCAGGACAGTTTGCCGGACTGAGCGATATCCTGCATGATCTGTCGCAGGAATTTGCGGCGGTGGAGGGCTATGATGAGGCGCGTGCCGAGCGCGTGATCGAGGCGCTGTCGGCGGAGGGGCTGACGGTGGCGGACTGCTCCTGCCGCACGGGGGAGATCAGCGGCATGACCGTGGAGATTGAGATCATCGTCGGCAAAAAGACCGCGCTCTCCAAGACGCTCTTACTGCGTGTGGTCAACCGTGCCTGCGGACGGTATTTTGAGAGCCCCGAGCTGAGCTTTGAGGGCGACCGGGCACGGGTGATGATGTGTGAGATGCCGCTCTATGACCTGGAGATCGGCTCGGCGCAGCATGTGTGCGACAACGGCGAGTTGTGCGGCGACTGTCTGAATTACTTTGTAAACGGTGCCGGCAGCACCGTGGCGCTGATCTCGGACGGTATGGGCTGCGGTGGCAGAGCGGCTGTAGACGCGAACATGGCGGTCAGCATCATGTCTAAGCTCTGCAAGGCAGGGCTGAGCTACGACTGCGCCTTGGCGGTGACGAATTCCTCGCTGATGATCAAGAGTGAGGAGGAGTCGCTCGCGACAATGGATCTGATGGATTTCAACTGCTTTACGGGTAGGGTCGGGCTGATGAAGGCAGGCGCCTGCGCGACCTATATCAAGAGGAACGGAAAGCTCCTGCAAAAGGAAATGCCCTCCCTGCCGCTCGGGATCCTGAACGAAGCCCGATTCAGCAAGGAGGACGTCGTGTTGACCAAGGATGACTGGATCGTGATGGTGTCGGACGGCGTGATGATCGGCTCGCCCGAATGGATCGAAAGGCTGATCCTGACATGGCGCGAGGGCAGCGCCGAACAGCTCGCCGCGCAGATCGTCAAGGAGGCGCAAAAGCGCAGGAAGAACGACCACGACGACGACATCACCGCCATCGCGATGCGAGTGGTGGAGAACGGGTAGGATTGGTGAATGGTGAATAGTGAATGGTGTTGGGAAACGCTGACGCGTTTTGAATGGATATACTGATCGCAAAAGGTAACGTCCGTAACTCTTTGTTGAGTTGCGGACGCTTTTTTATCATCATAATTAATTACAAATCAGGTGAGGGTAGAGCCCTCCATCAACCATTCACTATTCACCATTCA
>DGUQ01000009.1:0-5547 GCA_002394725.1 Ruminococcaceae bacterium UBA4306 | reverse complement strand
CACTATTCACCATTCACTATTCACCCCTACAGTTCCCCCATCACCTTTTCGATATGCGGCAGGTAGTGCATGGAGTAGCCGCGACCGTTCGGGTGCACGCCCGAATCGTCAACGCTGCCATCCGGCCAGTAGCCGTCATAGCAGAATTTCGCGACCATGCGCTTGTTGAAGCCGTCGAGGTCGGAGATGTTGAATAGATCGACCGTGCGTGCGCCGTTTTCGGCAGCAATGCTGAGCATCTTTTCCTGAAAGACCCTTTGATATTCCAGTGAATCGTAATCGATCTGGTGAGAACGGATATAGATGACCGGTACAGACGAATAGTTCTTCTTGATCAGATCAAAGGTCATTTCGGCGCCGCCGACAAAGGAGGTCTCGTTGGAGTAGTCTTCGATGACCTTGCTGTCATTATAGTGGAAATACTCGGGGTGCGCGTAGTGGAAATCACGGTGATAAGGTGTACTGAACCATTCGGGCGCGCTGTAGCCCCAGTCATGTACGTATCGGGACGGAGTAGCGGCAGAATACGGGATCGACGGATAATAAACATCGTTATCGCCGCCGTTGAGGATGATCAGATCCGCCTTTTGATTCTCTTTGATCGCGGTACGCACCTGATTGGCGATGTGGCATTTATAGGACGCGGAGTTGGTAAAAATGTAATAGGCGCCCGATTTCTCAAGCTCAGTGCCCATTGACGAGCCCGACCATGAGTAGTCGCGGTGGTTCATGCCGTATTTTTCGCCGATGATTTCGACGGGACCCTCCATCATTTCCTCGTTCAGACGCGGAAAACGCTTGTTGACAAAATCATTGCGGTTGATGTCGCGCCATGAGCTCTCAAAGCTCGCGCCGTTTGCCTTGACGATATTGCCTCTGCCCTGCATACCGCTGTCGCCGAAGGAGATCACGGTCTTGCCGTGCCATGTTCGGTAAAGTGAAAAATCCTCCATCAGGTGATCCCATTCGTCGGCGTTGACCTCGTCAAAGAGGTGGAGCTGATTGCGGTAATCGGGATCAAACCAGCCGTAGTAAGCGACCGTATTGATGTTGGAGTAGGAGGTGTCCGCGGCATAGTAGAGGTTGCGGTTCCATTTGATGAAGCTCTCCGTGTTATTGCCCGGGATGTTGTAGGTGTTGCCCAGAGCGTGCGGCTCATACTGATACAGGTTGATCAGCGTATCGGCGGTGAAACGCCGATTCAGGCTTGTGCCGTCGTTAAAGTAGCCCATCGGCGTCAGCGCGCCGTATTCATGCGCCAGATCGCTGAGCTCCTCGTAGGTGTAATCCGAAAAATCGTGTTCAGCGACGTCGTCATATTCCGTGCACAGCAGCTCATAGATCCAGCGGTTACGGGTGCAGTATAACTCACCCTCGGTGAAATAGGGGGTCACGCCGCAGGCGCTCGCGACCTCGCCGTAGCGATCGAGCGCGCATACCTTGTAGGCGTAGACGGAGTCATCCTGCTCATATTCGTAGGTAAAGGAACTCTCGGCGGTGGAGTCGCAGATCACCTCGAGCTCGTCGGAGTCCATCCGTTTGCGATAGACGCGATAGGCAGGCGCGTCGCCCGTCCATGAGAGGGTATCCTGCTTGATGACGGGAGTATCCGCCGCGGTAGGGGCAAGATCGGAATCGCCCTTGGAGTTAATGGGCAATTCCTCCTCCTCATCAAAGGTCTCTTGTACGTCAGTTGTATCATTAACGGTATCGTCCGGTCCATCATCCGCGGTTATCGCAGGCGTTTGTTTGACTTGATTCATACCGTCATCGGTTGTGACGCCGCGTCCGACATCGGCAGATACCGAGGGAGCGTCATAGTAGGTGACCGTCCAGCCTGTCGCGTTGAAGTCTGAGGCAAATTCACTCTCATCGGGAGTGACACAGCGGATCGTATAGGTATACGAATGACCGATATGGACGTCGAGATCGACAAAGCGTGTGGATGCTGTGGTGATCATCCTCACCCAATCTCCCGAGGCGTTTTTGTAATAGACGCGGTAGAATACGCCGTCGGGATAACTGCTGTTGATGTACGGCTCCCATGTGAACCGCACACCGCCGTCGATGACTTCGATATTGCTAAAGGTAGGAACAAAAGAGGACTGTGCGGCTGTAGCCGCCGTAGGCAGCGCGGCAAATGATCCGATCAGGATCACTGCCGTCAGCAGGATCGAAAGGATTCGTTTTACTAGCATGTAATCATTCGCTTTCGTTGATAATTTTGCATCCAATAATGCTAATGACAGCTGCATATTTTCATATAATAGCAGTTTTTGTCGAATTGGTCAAGAGCGCGGCAGGAAGGGGAAGGGCAAAAATAAAACCTTCCTATGGGGAAGGTTTTCATATCTATCAAGTATCGTATTCGCGTTTGAGGATCGCGTGCACAGCGGTATCGCACACACCTTGGTTATTGCGATCCGCCTGACGCATGGTGCCCTCATACCGCATCCCACACTTCTCCATTACTCTGCCCGAGCTCGGATTGTTTACGTCATGCCCTGCCTGAATGCGGTTCAATCCAACAGTTTTAAATAGATAGCGGATGACGGCGCTGAGCGCCTCGGGCATCATTCCTCTGCCCCAATAATCATTACTCAGACAGTAGCCGACCTCGGCAGATTCCACTTCTTCGTTGAGCCATATCACGCTGATACTGCCGATGACCTGTCCGCTGTTCCTTTCCTCGATCGCCCAATAATAGGTGTCGGGCTTTTCATAGGTGCCGATCACGTATTGTATGTAATTCTTGACCTCGTCAACGTTTTGGTAGGGCTGCCATGTCATATAGCGCGTGACCTTCTCACGCGACATCCAGTTGTCGAACGCCTGACGCGCGTCATCCAATGTGAACCGCCGCAGGATCAGGCGGTCGGTCTCAATGGTAACGGTTCCTGTGTGTTTCATCATTACCTCTCTTATAGATAGGGGGACGGTATCGACCGCCCCCGTTGATTTCTTATTATCCTTCCGATCGCAGCAGCAGGAAGCTGCGGCTGCGGATGGTGACACTGTCCTCGCCGATCTCATAGCCGCCGAGGAAGTAATATTCCTTCATGCCGTCGGCGCCGAATTCGATGGTCTTGTCCTCGTCGCTCGGGTTGATGAACGCCGTAAAGCTCCCTCTCTTGTAGACAAAGGGATACTCCTTCTCTTTGGCGTACACGATCTCAAAATCACTCTCATTCATCAGCTCGGGATTTGCTTTTCTCAACGCGATCAGCGATTTGAGGTTCTCATATATACTGCCGCCCACGCCGATCTGATCCTCGACGGTGGGGTAGCCCTCGCTGTAGTCGAGCGGCAGATAGAGCATATCCTCGTCCGCGTCGGAGAAGCCGAGGTTCTTCTCATGGTTCCATTGCATCGGGGTGCGCGAGCCGGTGCGCGAGAAGCCGCCCTCCTTAGAGATCAGGTCGGTGCGGTAGCGCATGCCGATCTCATCGCCGTAGTAGACGAAGGGTACGCCCGGCATCGTCATGATGAAGGCGTGGCTGAGCTGTATCATCCATTCGCTCATATAAAACGGCGCTCTGGGCATATCGTGATTGTTGGTGATGAAGCTGATGTAGCCGTGATCCTTAGAGCAGAGGTAGGCAGGTACGTAGTCCGCTAAAAAGGCGGTGATATCGCCGTGCGCGCCGTCGGCAAAGACGCTCAGGTTATCAGAGTCGGGGGTGGCTCTTTTGCGGAACAGCTCATTGTAGCCGTTGCCCTGATGATCAAGATAAAAATCCGCGTGGAAGCCCGCGTTGACGATCGCGCGCAGGGGATTGCTCCATTCGCTGACCAGCACCGCGTCGGGATAGTCGGCGTCCATCATCTCGCGGATATTGCGCCAGATCTTGGCGGTCGCGACCTTATCGTCGTCGTTCTTGACCAGCGAATCCGCCATGTCAACGCGGAAGCCGTCGATGCCCTTGTCAAGCCAGAAGCGCATGATATCCTTGAGGGCGTCAACGGTCGCCCATGCCTCGGGAGAGTCGGATGAAAACTGCCACTCGGGGTGGGTGACCTCATAGAAGCCGTAGTTGAGCGCCGGCTGAGAGGAGAAGTAGTTGACCAGATAGTTGCCGTCGCGCTCGCATACGCCGCACATCATGCGGTATTCCGTGGGAGCGTCCCACACACATTTGGTGAAGATGTACCGGTCATCATGAGGAGTCGGAAAGCCTGTCTTAGCGCTTTGAAACCACTCATGTGTGTCGCTGGTATGACCGGGCACCAAATCGAGCAGGATGCGCACCTCTTTTTTGTGAGCCTGCTCCAACAGGTGCTCAAAATCCTCCATCGTGCCGTAACGTGGGGCGATCTTTTTGTAATCGCGCACATCATAGCCCGCGTCCATGAACGGCGAGTCATAGATGGGGTTGATCCAGATCGCGTTACAGCCGAGGTTCTTGATATAATCGAGCTTGGTCACGATACCGCGCAGATCGCCGATACCGTCCGAGTTGCTGTCGCAAAAGCTCTGGGGGTAGATCTCATAAAAAACGGAATTTTTCAGCCAGCTTGTACTCATGTCGTTCACTCCTATGTATGGTTATGATGGGGTGGATCGTTGCCTATACCCAAATATTACAATATGCGACAGGAGGTGTCAATGGTTTTTTGGTGAATAGCGAATAGTGAATGGTAAATGGAGGGCTTCGCCCTCACCCAATTGATAAAGAACGACAAACTTTCACCGGTTTATCAAAGAGAGATAAACAATATATTCTGCAAACACTATACCAATCCAAAACGCGTCAGCGTTTCCCGGCACCATTCATCATTCACTATTCACCATTCACCACATATGATAAGAATACCAATTCTTTCCATCCAGTAATCTTCACTTGTTTACGGATGACGGATGTTTTATCATGGGTTTAGATATGAGGTGTGCGTATGACGGTTGAGATGATCGGGGAAAAGACGATATTGGTGTCCCTATGTGAGGGGGATATGCGACAATACTCTCTTACATTGGACAACGGCGACAAGGTGCAATCGGGGCTGAAGGATCTGCTTTGCCGCGTAGGGGAGATCTGCGGACTGGATCACCGCGGGAAGAGCTATCTGATCGAGGCGCTTCCCTCGAACACGGGCTGTCTGCTGATCATCTCGGTACATACCGTCAAGCACCGCAAAAAGTTCCGTATCAAGTGGACACAGGCACGTGAGCTTTGCGTGTTCTTCGACGCCGACGCTATGCTCGATTTTTGGCGGTCATATCCCAACGGAGGCTATACCGTCTACGCGTACGAGGGGCGATATCTTCTTTTGCCCTGTGTATCAGCGGTGGGTGAAATGACGGCGCGGCTGAGTGAATACGGGGAGCTGTATCCTGTGAGCAACGCCGTTTTCGCGCGGGTTCGGGAGCATGGCACTATCCTGCTGAACAGCCGATGACCGCGTCCAGGGCAGCCATATAGGCGGCAGGAGAGTGACTGTCCGCGACGCTGCACCTTGGGAGCGCGTTCGCGGAGGCGATCAGGTCATTCAGATCGGCGCCGCTCGATAAAAAGCTGAGCAGCTCGGCGTAGTCGGACATCATCGCCG
>DGUQ01000183.1 GCA_002394725.1 Ruminococcaceae bacterium UBA4306 | reverse complement strand
TCCAGAGAATCGACCTGTGTAAAGGTGCGCTCGTCATGCACGCTCTTGCTGATAAACAGGTGATTATCGGCAAAGGCGGCGATCTGCGCCTGGTGCGTCACGCACAGCACCTGACTGTCGGCGGAGAGCTGATGGAGCTTTTTGCCGACACGATCGGCGGCAGAACCGGAGATACCGGTGTCGATCTCGTCAAAGATCAAGGTCTGCACAAAGTCAGCGCGTGAGAGCACGGTCTTGATCGCGAGCATCATGCGCGACAGCTCACCGCCCGAAGCAATCTTGCTGACGGGCTTGGGCTCCTCGCCGGGGTTGACGGAGATCAAAAATTCGATCTTGTCGATGCCGCGTGAATTCATCTCGACCTCTTCGTGTTGGATCTCCAGACGAACGTCGGGCATCAGCAGGAACGCCATCTCGCGCTCCACGCTCTCACGGAAGGTCTCGCAGACCTTTTTACGGATATCGGATAATTCTTTTGCGGAATTATATGCGTTGTTATATAGTTCATCCCTGCGCTTTTCGAGCTGTTCACGATTGAACGCGTAATCGCTCAGGGCATTTAATTCTTTTTTAGCATGATCGAGATAAGCGAGCAGCTCCTCTTCACTGTCACCGTATTTGTGGCGCAGGCGGTATAAAAGATCGAGCCGTTCCTCGATCTCCTCCAGACGGTGCGGATCTGCGTCGATATCATCCATCGCGCCCTCCAGCTCACGGGAAATCTCCTGCAGCTCGTACAGCGCGGAGGACAGCCGATCGGCAGCGCCCTCTAAGTTGCTCATATACCGTGACGCGTTCATCACGCTTGTCGCGGCGTCATCCGTCATACGGAGCACGCCGTCCACCTCGTCGTCGCCGTCCAGCGCGATACGCGCGCGCATGAGCTCCTTCGCGATCTTCTCGCGATTTTGCAGGGCATTGCGCTCCTCACTGAGCGCGTCATACTCGCCGACGGTGATATCCGCGTCCTCGAGCTCCGTGATCTGGAACGACAGCAAGTCCATACGTCTGAGGCGCTCGCTCTCGTCGGTGTCGGCGGAGCTGAGCTCCTCCTCCACGGACTTGAGCTCACGGTAGAGCCTTCGGTATTCGGACAGCTTCGTGCCGATATCCGCGAGCGCGTCGATGTAGACGATGTGCAAAGCAGGATTCATCAATTCGAGGTTGTCGTTCTGACCGTGGATGTTGATCAGATACTCGCCCAGCTCCTTCAGCGCGGCGACCGTCGCCGGCCGGGAGTTGATGCGGCAGGTGTTCTTGCCCGACGCCGACAGCTCACGCGAGAGGATCAGCGAGCCGTCCTCGGCGGAATAGCCCATTGCGGCGAGCTTTTTATGTACGAGCTCGGACAATTCCTCAAAGGTCGCGCTGACATAGGCGGCGTCGGCTCCCGTGCGGATCATGCCGCGTGAGGAACGCTTACCGAGTACGGCGTTGATCGCGTCGATCACAATGCTTTTACCGGCGCCGGTCTCACCTGTGAGCACATTCAGACCGTCTGTAAAATCAATATTACTTTTTTCAATAACCGCTATATTCTCGATATAAAGGTTAGTCAGCATATGTTGTTCCTTTATGAATGACGGGCGCTGCCCGTGTCGTTGATGATCGGGAGGAGCGCCGTGGCGCTTAGCCAATCGCAGACATGCGTGTCTGCTCCTTCTGCGCTGGTGCATGGGAATTGTATACCAAATCAGCTTACGCATTGCCGTAACCAAAATCAAGCCTTTGACAGCACCTCAACAGATTTGGACAACTCCTCAAAGCCCCTCCCCTACTCGGATTTAAGAAAGAAAGGTTTTGAATTCCTCACAGCAGGCGGCGGCTTGCTCCGCGTCCTTGCAGACGACGAGGATGGTATCCTCACCTGCCAGTGTACCGAGCACCGCCTCAAAGGACATCATATCCAATGCGGCACACGCTGCCTGCGCCATACCGCTGAAGGTCTTGATCACAACGATGTTCACCGCGGTTTCCACCGAGATGACAGAGGACGAGAAGATGGTTCTGAAATTATTCTTCGCGCCTTTTTCGGAGCTGGGCGACGCCTGATAACGGTATTTACCGTCTGCCAAGAGGGTCTTGGTCAGGCGAAGCTGTTTGATATCACGGGATACGGTGGACTGTGTCACATCATAGCCCTCCTTGCGCAGATAATCGATCAACTCCTCCTGTGTGGTGATCGGATACTTGTTGATCAGCTCCAGAATCTTGTTGTGTCTTGTTAGCTTCATTTCCATTAGAACTCCTTTAGTTTTTCGTTGAGAAGCGTATAAAAATTCTTCTCTTTCAGAATAATCAGCTGCAGCGCTTTCGGTGATTTTCTCACCGTGATGATATCGTCAGAGGAGATGGGGATGTGATTCTGACCGTCCACCGTCATATAGCATTTGAGGGTGGACTCGGGATGAACGCGCGCGCGGAGCACAGCGTCCTCGGTAAAGACCACCTGACGCGACGTCAGGGCATGCGGACAGATGGGCGTGAGCAGGATGCAGTTCATATCCGGCTCGATCACGGGACCTCCGGCAGAAAACGAATATGCCGTAGAGCCCGTGGGGGTAGAAAACATCATGCCGTCGGCACGATAGGAAATGATCCTCTCGCCGTCGAGCTCCACCGAGATATCGACCATATTCGCGAGCGTATCACGGTGGATGACCGCTTCATTCACCGCGGTCATGAGGCGCTGTTCGCCATCCTTTTCCACGGTGATCTCGAGCAGCATCCGCCTCTGGATACGATACTCACCGGTCACGAGCTTTCTCAGCTCCTCCATCTCGTCGGGCTCGATGTTGGCGACAAAACCGACCCTGCCCAAATTGACGCCCAAAAGCGGCTTGTCGTATATAGCGGCGAATTTCGCGTTGTGGATGATGGTGCCGTCGCCGCCGACCGTCACCGCGATATCACAGGCGCGGATGATCTCCTCAGCCGAGGACATCACCGTCGTCCCCTCTACGGGACAATCCTCGCAGGACAGGAACTCGACGCCATATGGCGCAAGCTCCTTAATGACACACTGTGCCGCGTCCACGGCGAGCGCCTTATCTTTGTTGACTATCAGGGATATTTTCATAGGTTTCCCCCGGTGCTTGGATGTCATTTGCCGGCATGATACTTTCATCGTATCGTGCCCTCAACGACACCGATATTTATTGATCAAGCGCCTCATGTGACGCCGCGACCACCTCGGCGGCAGTTACGGTGAGATAATTTTCGGGCGTATCAGATCGCTTGATATACAGTAAGTATTCGATGTTCCCCTGCGGTCCCTTGATGGGTGAATAGTCCAGTCCGCAGACGGAAAAACCGTTATTCAGGCAATAATCGATGATCCCCTGCACGACGCTTTGGTGCACCCTTTGATCGCGCACAACGCCGTTTTTGCCGACGTTCTCGCGCCCCGCCTCAAACTGCGGTTTGATCAGGCAGACAGCCTGCGCGTCGTCGGCGCATACGCCGCGTGCCGCGGGAAGGATCAGTTCCAGCGAGATAAAGGCGACGTCAACGGAGAAGAAGTCCACCGGCTCGGGAACCTGCTCCGTCGTAACATAGCGCATATTGGTGCGCTCAAGGTTGACGACGCGTTCATCGTTGCGCAGCTTCCACGCCAGCTGACCGTAACCGACGTCAACGGCATAGACCTTTTGGGCGCCGTTTTGGAGCATGCAATCGGTGAAGCCTCCTGTCGAAGCGCCGATGTCCATCGTCACCTTGCCGTCGAGCGAGATCGGAAAGACCTCCATCGCCTTCTCCAGCTTATAGCCGCCGCGCGATACGTAGCGCATATGGTTGTCGCGCACCTCAACGGCGGCGTTCTCGTCATAGTTGGAGCCTGCCTTATCCGCCTTTTGGTTATTGACGTAGACGCAGCCCGACATGATGACCGCCTTTGCCTTTTCGCGGCTTTCAAAAAAACCTTTTTCCACTAACAGAACATCCAGCCGTTTCTTCATCCGCTCACCTCTTCACTTTGCTGTACGGATCGCGCCATCGACTCCGAGTCAAAGCCGAGGCTTTTCAGCGTACTGCTCACGGATGCGTGCGGCACATAGCATTCGTCAACGGCGGTCACATGATAATCACCGCTGTAGCCGAGGTCATCCAGCATCGCGCGGAACAGCTGAGCCGTACCGCCGCTTGCCATGCCCTCTTCAAAGAAGTGGACGCGCGGATAATCGGCGGCAAACCGCACCGCCTCCTTGTCGATCGGCTTGATGCGGCATAGTTTTAGGACGCAGAGCTTCTTTCCTTGTTCTTGCAGTATCCGACGGGCTTCAACTGCCTCGTTGAACAGTCTGCCGTAGGTGATCAGCAGGGTGTCGGCGTCCTTGTCCCCGATGATATCGTAATTCAGGTTTTCGACGGTATAGCCCTCGGGCTTTGTGCCTTCACCGCCGCGCGGATAGCGCACCGCCGCTAAGCCTTCGCAATCGAACAGCGCCGCTGTCAGCGCGCTTTCCAGACCGTCAAAGTAACAGGGCGAGTAGATCGTGGTTTCGGGGATCGCGTTGAGCATCGATACATCGAACAAGCCCTGATGGGTCTCGCCGTCCTCGCCGACCACACCGGCGCGGTCGATGCCGAGCACCAGATGAGCGTGCTGCATGGACACATCGTGGATCAGCTGGTCATAGCTGCGCTGTAAGAAGGTCGAATAGACCGCGAACACAGGCAGCATGCCGTTGACTGCCAGACCTGCGGCAAAGGTGACCGCGTGTTCCTCGGCGATACCGACGTCAAAGAAGCGATCGCGATATTGCCTTGCGAAATCCACCAGCCCCGTACCGGTGCGCATCGCCGCCGTCACCGCGCAGACGCGTTCATCCGCCTGCGCCAGCTCACAGAGCTTTTCACCGAAAACGGAGGAGAAGTTCTTGTCGGAGCTGATCGGCTCTCCGGTGTCGATGTTGAAGGAGCCGACGCCGTGGTAGGACGCGGAATCATCCTCCGCGTATTTGTAGCCCTTGCCCTTTTTGGTCACCACATGGAGCAGAGCAGGGTCTTTGGACTGCTTGACCGTGTACAGCGCCTTCGTCAGCTCTTCCATATTATGTCCGTCAACGGGACCGTAGTAGGACAGCCCCAGCTTATCGAATATGGTGTGACGGTACATCACATGCTTGACCTTGGACTTGGAGTGCTTGAGCACACTGCTGATCGGTCCGCCTAAAACCGGGAGTCTCAACAGCGCGTGCTCGGTACCGCGCTTCAGACGGCGATACCACGGCTGCAGCCGTATCGAGGAAAGATACCGCGCCATCGCGCCGACATTGCGGCTGATGGACATGCGGTTATCGTTGAGTATCACGATAAAATTCTTTTTGTGCTGACCGGCATTATTCAGCCCTTCATAGGCTAGACCGCCTGTCAGCGAGCCGTCGCCGATCACGGCGATGGTATAGGAGGGATCTCCCGTCAGGAGCTTTGCCTTCGCGATGCCGAGCGCCGCGGAGATCGAGGTGGAGGCGTGTCCGGCGTTGAACGCGTCGTATTCGCTCTCACAACGCTTGGGAAAGCCCGACAGACCGCCCTCACGGCGGATCGTGTCGATCTGATCATAGCGGCCGGTGAGCATCTTGTGGGTGTAGCTCTGGTGACCGACGTCGAATACCACGCTGTCAGAGGGGCAGTCAAAGACCCGATGCAGCGCCACCGTCAGCTCCACCACTCCGAGGTTGGAGGACAGATGACCGCCGTTGACCGACACCACGTCGATGAGCTTCTCGCGGATCTCGTCGCACAGCTGATCGAGCTGTTGTGCGGAGAGCGCCTTGACGTCGGAGGGAGATTCAATTTTTGACAAAATCTCGTATGACATAATAACAATAAAACTCTGTATTCTTTAACAATCTGATTGTAGGGGAGCGGCTTGCTGCTCCCGATCATTCGTATCCATGTCGGACAGAGCAACTCACCGTTTCCTGTATTCCCTATCATTCAACGCAATTTACGCCTGTTCCGCGGATCATGCTTACGGGAGGAGCAAGCCCCTCCCCTACGATAATAGGTAGATTCCTTATTTCTTCCTGTTTGCCAAGGCAACGGCAAAATCAGCCAGATCCTTGGTATCGCCGTCGAACACCGACAACGCGTCGATCGCTTCCTCAGTGAGCCACGCGACCGACTCGCGGCAGCGCTCGATACCGAGCAGCGACATGAAGGTGTTTTTCTCATTGCCGATATCACTGCCGATCGGCTTGCCGAGCTCCTCGGCGGTCGAGGTCACGTCGAGGATATCATCCACGATCTGGAACGCCAGCCCGATGGCATGGGCATATCGCTCGGCGGCGTTGATCTTTTCATCCTCCGCGCCGGCAACAACACAGCCGATCATGCAGGCGGCTTCGATCAGATTGGCGGTCTTTTTCTCCTCCATGAGGCGGACGAGCTCGATCCCGACGGTTTTATGCTCCATCGACAGATCGATCACCTGACCGCCGACCATGCCGAGTACGCCTGATTTTTCCGCTAAGATACGCGCGGCACGGGCGGCTCTCGCTCCGCCGACAGCGGCTACCGCCTCTTCACTGAGCATGGTGGTATATGCCATGCTCTGCAATGCGTCGCCGGCTAGCAGGGCGATATCCTCGCCGAACACCTTATGGTTCGCAGGCTGTCCGCGACGATAATCATCATCGTCCATGCAGGGCAGATCGTCGTGGATCAGCGAATAGGTATGCACCATCTCCACCGCGCACGCGAACGGCATCGCAGCTTCTACAGAACCGCCGCACAGCTCGGCGAACGCCAGCGTCAGCGAGGGACGTACGCGCTTGCCCTTAAGGCTCAGCGAATAACGCACCGCGTCGATCAGCTTTTGCTCCGCCACCTTTTCCTGCGGAATGTACCGCTCGATAGCGGCTTCTATTTCTTTGATATAATCCTTCATGCTTCTTCCTCAAAAATAGTATCGCCGCTGTCTCTGAGCTGCGCGATACGCTCATTGATATCGGTGATCTGCATCTTCGCTTCATCGAGCTTACGGCGGCAAAGGAGCACCAGACGGCACGCCTTCTCATATAAAGCGATGTTATCTTCGATCTTGTTCTTCGGATCTTCAAGCTGTGTAACGATCTCACGCAGCGCGGCGTACGCTTCTTCAAAATCCATTTTGTCATTCAGTTCAGCCATATTTTTCCTCTTTCGATCAATTTGTAGGGATGACCATGGGTCATCCGCGGACGAGCAGCGCTCATCCTTTGCGATTTATACTAAGTAGCAATAAAAAGCTTTAAAAAGGTATTAGCGGAGAATTTCGCAGAACAAGGCGGAGGGCGCAGGCAGGCTGGCGCCTGTCAAGACTGACAACGCAGTTATGCGGAATTCTCCGCAATAGATATTAAAGTGTTTTATTGATACTTA
>DGUQ01000001.1 GCA_002394725.1 Ruminococcaceae bacterium UBA4306 | reverse complement strand
GCGCCTTGCCCTTGGGACGATTCGGAGTGCTGTAGTAGGTGTCGAGCACCTTCTTGCCGAGGTTCGCGATATCGGCGACGTCATTCATCGTCTCGGTCGGCAGACCGATCATGAAATAGAGCTTGACGGTCGTGTAGCCGCCCTCGAACGCGACGCGGCAGGTGTGCATCAGTTCATCCTCAAAGACATTCTTATTGATCGCGTCGCGCAGACGCTGACTGCCTGCTTCGGGCGCGAAGGTCAAGCCGCTCTTGCGCACGGTCTTGATCTCGTTGAGAATATCGTCGGAAAAGCCGTCCACGCGCAGTGACGGCAGCGACAGGCTGACATGCTCGGGCTTTGCCCATGCGTTCAGCTCACGGAGCATCGGCACGACCTGTGTATAGTCGCTCGAGCTCAGCGAGGATAAGGATACCTCGTCATAGCCGGTGTTGCGGCACAGCGCATGGCACTGCTTGCTGATGCACTCCACCGACTTCTCACGCACGGGACGATAGAGGAAGCCTGCCTGACAGAAGCGGCATCCGCGGATACAGCCGCGGAAGATCTCCTCCACGGCGCGGTCATGGACGATCTCGATATTCGGGACAACGAAATTGTCGGGATAATAGGACTTGTCCATATCCATCATCACGCGCTTTTCGATCACCGCGGGAGCGCCGTCACGCGGCGTTACGGCGGCAACGGTGCCGTCGTCGTGATAAGAAACATCGTATAACGAGGGAACGTAAACACCCCTGATCCCCGCGGCAAGACGGAGGAATTCCTCTCTGCTCCTGCCCTCTTTTTTGCAGGCTCTGTACAGCTCCATCACCTCGAGATCGACCTCCTCCCCATCGCCGAGGAAGAAGATGTCGATGAAGTCGGTGATCGGCTCGGGATTGCAGGCGCAGGGACCTCCGGCGACGACGATGTGCTTTAGGTCATGCCTGTCCTTTGAGAGCAGCGGAATACCGCCGAGGTCGAGCATGTTCAAGATATTGCTGTAGCTCAGCTCATATTGCAGGGTGAAGCCGATAAAGTCAAACTCCGTCAGCGGATCACCCGATTCGAGCGCGTACAAGGGGATATCATGCGCACGCATCTGCTCCTCCATATCCATCCACGGCGCGAAAACACGCTCGCACCAGATATACGGCTTTTCATTAAAAAGGCTGTAGAGGATCTTGATGCCGAGATGCGACATGCCGATCTCATAAATATCGGGGAAACAGAACGCGAACCGCACATCCACATCCTGCTTGTCCTTGATGACAGCTCCGAGCTCACCGCCGACATAGCGACCGGGTTTTTGCACCTTGAGGAGCAGTTTTTCGACTTTCTCAGGGATCATAGGCTTCTCCTTATCTGCCGGTCAACTTGGTATATAAACGGCGATTACCTATTTTTTAGAAACAATAAAACGATCAGATAGATCGAGATGATCAACAGCGAATAATTGTAGCCGCTGCTCAGCAGTATATACAGTCCCGCCGTCATCAGCGGCAGTAAAAAGACAAAGGTCGTCACACGCAGAACGATCGCGCTCGCGCGCGGTGAGAACCGTTTGTCCAAAACAATCTCCAGTAAATGTCCGCCGTCGAGGCTCATGACCGGCAGCAGGTTGAATATGCCGAGTGCCAGATGCGGCAGGGCGTATTTCATACCGATCGGATACAGCAATGCCGCGAACAAAAAGTTCACCGCTACGCCGCCCAGAGTGATCAGCACATCCGCCTTAAATGACGGCGCGTCATCCGCTTGGATCAGGACGTCGAACAGACAAAGCCTGATCGCGCGCACGCGCACGCCGCACAGCAGCATCATCAGCACATGACCCAGTTCGTGCAGCATTGCGGCAAGGAAACAGAGGATCACTCGATTCTCACGGTCGAGCAGCAGCACGGCGGTCATCGCCGCGATCGCCTCATACCCGATGAAAAGGTCAAGATTCGCTATGCGCAGTTTCATCAGGGGTCGCCTGAACCGTCACGGGATCCTGCTCAAATAACGCGTCAGCAGCATGGAAGATCTCCTGCGACACCACGGGCTTTTGCAGCTCCTCGTGGTAATAATCCATAAAGTTATAATAGCCCTCGTTGTCCATCGCCTTGAGCAGGAACAGCACCAGCGCCGCCAAAAGGCTGAGCGCGAGCTGGATCGTGATCAAAAGCGGTCTGCTTTTATCCTGCTCCTCCCCCGATCGCTCAGAGGATTCCGGCGCTTCATCGAGCGGCGTCTCTTCAACAGCAGGCGGTGACGCGTCACGCCAGCCCTCTTCATAGATGATCTCGTTACGCTTGAAGTCACTCATACCATCACCCCACATGATACTATAAGCATATGAGGTGAGAGAATAAAAAATTACAGCTTGCTGAACTCCTTCTTCCGGAGCAGGACAAAGAAGATGATACCGATGATCAGGCAGACGATCTCAGCGATCGGGAACGAAAACCACATCGCAGTCATGTTGATCTTGGAAAGGAAATATGCCGCAGGCAAGAGTACGACCAGCTGGCGCAGCACGGACATCGTCATGCTGTAAAAGCCCTTGCCGACCGCCTGAAACAGCGTCGAGAACATGATACCGACCGCCGCCATAATAAACGAGAGACTAATGATGCGCAGCATCGGCACGCCGACCTCCGCGAGCAATGCGTTAGCGGCGACATTATCCTCTGACTCAAAGAGCGAGAGGAGCCACTCGGGCGCGAGATGGAACAGCAGTGTTCCTGCCGCCATGATCGCGCCTGCGATGATGATGCCCAGACGGAACGCCTGGAACATCCGCTTTTTGTCGCGCGCGCCGTAGTTGTAGCCGATGATCGGCGACACACCCTGACTCAATCCGAACACGGGCATAAAGACAAAGCTCTGGAGCTTGAAATAGATACCAAAGGCATTGATATACGCGGCGGCATATTCCGCCGTCAGCTCCGCCATCGAAATGATCGCGTTGATGCCCGAGACCATCACCGAGCCGATGCTCTGCATGATGATCGCCGGGAAGCTGACCGCGTAGATATTCTTCAAGGTGAGCTTTTGCATACGGAAGCCCTTGAAGCGGATCTTGACCTCATGTTTTCTGACAAAGAGGATGATCAAAATGAACGTCATGGAGCAGATCTGACCGAACACGGTGGCGATCGCCGCGCCGAGCACGCCCAGTCGCGGAAAGAAACCGATCCCGAAGATCAACAGCGGATCGAAGATGATGTTCACGATCGCGCCGAGCATCTGGGTGATCATGGGGATGATCATATTGCCCGTCGATTGCAGGATCTTCTCACCCATGCAGGAGATCATCATGCCGAACGAGATACACAGCACGACGGTCAGATAGCTTGTACCGTCCTTGATGACGTCGGCATTGGAGGTGAACAGCGAGATAAACGGACGGGACGCCGTCAGACCGATCACCAAAAAGACCAGCCAGTTGATGACCGCCAGCACCAGACCCGTGGTCGCGGCGTTATTCGCCTCTTCATAATTCTTCGCGCCCAGTCGGCGCGCGATCAGCGAGTTGACGCCCACCGCCGTACCGACGCCGAAGGAGATCAGGATCATCTGCAGCGGATACGCCAGCGACACCGCCTGCAGCGCGTCGGGCGAATAACGCGCGACAAAGATACTGTCGACCACGTTGTACAACGCCTGTATCATCATCGACAGCATCGCCGGCAGCGACATTCCCATCAACAGTGGGAGCATCGGCTTTACGCCCATTTTATTCTGAGAAAACTCACTCACGTTTTAACCTTCCTTCCGAAACATAACCCATTATCTTTTTGATACCGCATCAAGTTGTTTTTTACGGCGCTTATTCGCTTTTGCCCGAACGATCAACATCACGATCACGGACGCGAACGCGACGCCGCTAAAATCGAGCAGCATATCGCTGATCCGGCACGATCGCCCCTCAGAAAACAGCTGGATGATCTCGTCGATCACCGCGATAGCCGCGCCTGTGATCAATGTGGATATCAGCGCTGTTCTGATCTTGAGAAGATACAAATAATATGTCACGCTCAGCATTGTGCCGAGGATCGCGTACTCGGTAAAATGCGCCAGCTTGCGTATGAATTTTTCCGTCACGCTGAACGGGATCGATAGTCCCGACAGTATGCCGTTGACCCAGTCGGTCAAGGGCGAACTGCGCTCGGTCGATTCGATCGCGCTCTGTGATGAATTGAAGAAGATCGCGGCGACCGCCGCTACCGTCAGCGCCGTCAGGATCACACGCGCGATTATCAGCTTTTTATCTTTCATCCTACACCTGTTTTTTGCGATTTTGTTATCATAATAAGCCGAGTCTATTCTAATCCATTCCGCATAAGTTGTCAAACGGAATCATATAAGTTTTATCAATCCTTCAAATTAGTGTTGAAAAGACTGCTTTTTTCAGTTATAATGCTATGGAGAGAAATGACGATACTGCACAACAGGCTCGCGGATCGTCTGAACAAAAGGAGATTCCCTATGCTTCACTATATCGTTGTATTTTTGATTTCCATGGTGCCGCTGATCGAACTGCGCGGCGCGATCCCCTATGCCGTCGGCGTCAACAACCTCGGCGGCAATCTGAATATGGTCGTCGTGTATATCCTCGCCATCCTCGGCAACATGCTCCCCGTACCGTTCATCTACCTCTTTGCGCGCAAGGTGCTCGAATGGGGTAAGGACAAAAAATATATCGGCAAGTTCTTCACCTTCTGCTTGGAAAAGGGTGAAAAGGGCGGCAGGAAATTGCAGGAGAAGGCAGGCAAGGGTCTGTTTATCGCGCTGATGCTGTTTGTCGGTATTCCTTTGCCCGGTACAGGCGCATGGACGGGTACGCTCGCGGCGTCCATGCTGGATATGGATTTTAAGAAAAGTATTATCGCCGTCATGCTCGGCGTCATCATCGCCGGCGTGATCATGGGATTGGCGTCGATGGGCGTATTCGGCGCGATCGGCGCGATCTTCGCACCCAAAGCATAATGAAGAAGCGTAACGTTTACGCGGCGGTCATCGGCGGTGGAACGGCAGGACTCATGTGCGCGATCCGTGCCGCGGAGAACCACCCCGAGCAAACGATCGTCATACTGGAAAAAGCAGACCGAATCGGAAAAAAGCTCCTTGTCACCGGCAACGGCAGATGCAACCTCAGCCATATCGGCGCAAACGCGAAAAGCTATCACGGTGACGGGAGCGATACGTTGATTAATATTCTTTTCAAAAAATATAATCCGGACGCCGTATTAACTTACTTCCGCTCCCTCGGACTGCTCACGCATACCGACAGCGAACAGAGGGTCTATCCCCTGTCCAATCAGGCGAGCTCCGTCCTCGACGTACTGCGCATGCGGATCGCACAGCTTAACATCGAGACCATCTGTAATACCGATATCCGACGCATCCAAAAGACCGCCGAGGGATATGAGATCGCGACTCCCGAGCTGCGGCTCTCCGCCAAAAAGCTGGTGATCGCCGCAGGGGGTAAGGCGGATTACGCAGGGCGGAATAACGACAGCCGTGAATTACTGCGATCATTGGGCGTGAGCATGACCGAGCTCACCCCATCCCTCTCGCCCGTCAAGGTAAAAAGCGATGTATTAAAATCGCTCAAAGGGATCCGCGCGACGGCAAAAGCGACCCTGATCCATAATAAAAAGATCGTCAAAACCGAACGCGGCGAGGTGCAGTTCACCGAAAACGCGTTATCGGGTATCTGTATCTTCAATCTCTCCCGACGCGCCAATCGCGGAGGCTATGCGATCCAGCTAAACCTTCTGCCCGATTTCTCCGATGAGCAGGTCGAGCAGGAGATCACGCAGAGATTCCGGCGCGACAAAGACGCGGTCTGCGGCGAGATCTTCACGGGCATTTTCCACAAAAATATCGGGCTGGCGCTCTTGAAATCATGCGGCGTCAAGCCCTCGACTCCCTGCAAAGATATTTCCATAAAAGAAATAAAATCATTGTGCCGCCATATCACCGGCTGGCGCTTTGTCTGTGAAGAAAATCATGACTTTAAGAAAGCGCAGGTCACCGCAGGCGGCGTCAGGCTGAGTGAGATCGACCCCCACAGCTTTGAAAGCAACCGTCACCGCGGACTGTATATCATCGGCGAGACGCTGGATATCGACGGCGACTGCGGAGGCTACAACCTCCAGTTCGCCTTTGCGAGCGGAATGTGCGTGGGGGATCATCTATGATACGACTGAGCAATATCAAATTGCCGCTGGGCTATACCGACGACGATATCCACAAGGTCTGCGCCAAGGAACTGCGCGTGCCGCTCAAGGCGATCAAGCAAACGTCGCTCTACCGCCGCTCCATCGACGCGCGGCACAAAAACGATATCCACTATATCACGAGTATTGATGTGATACTGAGCGGTAACGAGCCAGCGGCGATCAGTAAAGCCAAATGCAAAAACGCCGTTATCACACAGCCGTACCGCTACCTCCCCCTGACGGCGAAGGATAAAGAGAAACGTCCGCTGATCGTCGGCACGGGTCCCGCGGGATTGTTCTGCGCGCTGACATTAGCGCAGAGCGGCATCCGCCCCATCGTGATCGAACGCGGATCATGCGTAGAGGAACGCGCCAAAGCAGTCAGCCAAATGTGGCATGATGCTGTACTCAACACCGAGTGTAATGTGCAGTTCGGCGAGGGCGGCGCAGGCACCTTCTCGGACGGCAAGCTCAACACCGGCACCAAGGACGGCAGAGCGCGCAAGGTGCTCCTCGAGTTTGCGGCGCACGGCGCTCCCGAAGAGATCCTGTACAACGCAAAGCCGCATATCGGCACGGACAAGCTGCGCGACACCGTCAGGAACATCCGTGATGATCTGATCGCTCTCGGCGCTGAGATCTACTTCGACACCAAATTGGTCGGCATCAAGACGAATGACGGCGCGATCACCGCCGCAGAGGTCGAGCATCACGGCACAAAAAGGCTGATCGAATGTAACGAGATCGTGCTCGCGATCGGCCACAGCGCGCGCGACACCTTTGAGCTGCTCCATCATATGGACGTTCGCATCGAACCGAAGCCGTTCTCCGTCGGCGTGCGGATCGAGCATCTGCGCGAGAATATCGATCGCTCCCAATACGGCGAGGCGCATCACATCTTGCCTGCCGCTTACTATAAACAAAACGTCCACCTCAAGGATGGACGCGGTGTATATACCTTTTGCATGTGTCCGGGCGGCGTGGTCGTCGCGGCACAGAGTGAAGAAAACAGCGTTGTCACCAACGGCATGAGCGAATTCAAGCGCGACAAGGTCAACTCCAACGCGGCGCTGCTCGTTTCTGTCCATCCCGACGATATCCCGGGCGAGCATCGGCTCAAGGGCATGTTCTGGCAAAGAGAGCTGGAGCGCAGGGCGTTTGTCGCAGGAGGCGGCGATTACCGCGCGCCGATCACTCGCGTCGGCGATTTCCTCAACAAGAAGATCTCCACCCGACTCGGCGAGGTCACACCGAGCTATCTGCCCGGCACGAGCTTTGCGAATATGGAGGACATCCTGCCGCCGTTTGTGACCGACTCTCTGCGTGAGGCGATCCCGATGATTGACCGCAGACTGCGCGGCTTCAACCATCCCGACGCGATCCTCACCGCGGTAGAAAGCCGCAGCTCCTCCCCCATCCGCATCACGCGTGACGAGAGCATGCAGAGCGTAAGCCTGAAAGGACTGTATCCCTGCGGCGAAGGCGCAGGCTACGCAGGCGGCATCGTTTCCGCCGCCGTCGACGGCATCAAGGTCGCCGAAAAAATCATTACAACATAATAAAGGCTCCCATGAGGGACATCATCTTTGAGCAAGGAAAGGAATCTCGCTGACGCTCGGTCAGTTGATACAATTCCTCAGTCACCGTTCGGTGACAGCTCCTTTTACCAAAAGGAGCCTCCTTGCTCATACAATGTCCGTGTGGGAGCCTTTTATCATTTGCGGTATACTTCGATCTCTTTGCTGTGATGGATCGAATAGATCAGACATTCCTTGACGGGGAGCCCGAGGCATTCCTCCATCGCGTCCTTGTACAGCATCAGCTGAGAGGCGTAACGATCTTTGAGGGCTTGCGGATCCTTGACGCGGTCGGTCTTGTAATCGACGATCACGAGTTCTCCGTCCTCGACAAACGCCAGATCCACCGCGCCCTGCAGGATCACCTTCTCCTCGCGAAAGGCTGGATCGATCCCGGGATCGACTGATTCCGCAGAGATCTTGACATTGAAGCGGTACTCCTTATACACTTCCACGGCGTTCAGACAGCGTGTAATAAGATCGCTTTGGATAAAGCGCTCGGCACGATCTGTATCAATGCTGTTCACCTGCGCTTCAGTCAGGTAGCCCTCGGCGTGCAGATGCCGCAGCTGCGCTCCCAGATCGGCTCTTGCCGCGGCAAAATCGACAAACTGCATGAACGCGTGCAGCGCGGTGCCCTTCTCGGCGGAGGTGAGCTTTTCACCCTGCAAAAACGCCGGACGGTCGAGATAGCGGTCATAGGTCTTATCGGTCATCCGGTGCGCGAGCGTCGACGCCGCTACCTTGACGGGCAGGGCTTCGAGCCCCTCATACGGATAGCGATAATCGACATGCTGTTTGAGCTCGTCGATCAGTTTATTGTTTGCCTGAACATCCTGAGCATCCGAAGCGATTTCTTCCGTCTCCTCCGTTTCAAACGGCGTGTCGATCACGCGGCAGGTGAACGCGAAATCAGCCTGCGGTTCACTGTCGGCGGCAACACCTGCGTACTCACGCAACACCTTACCGTCGGGATGGAGCAGCGCGCACATGACCAGCCAATCGGACAAAGCATTCGCGGAGCGCACCGCAAAGGGTGAGATCTCGCGCTGTCCGGCGAGCTTCTTCGCGATACCGCTGATGTAGGAGCTGACCGATCGCGAGGGCGTCGCGAGCATGATCAGCTTTTGCTTGGCGCGCGTCATCGCGACATAGAGCACGCGCAGCTCCTCGCTCATTTCATCACGCCTGATCTCCATTGCCAGCGCGTTGCGCGGCATGGTGTTGAAATTGGCGGACAACGCCGGATCATAGAGCTTTTGCGCGTAGCCGTAGCGTGAATGGAGCAGTACCGAGCTCGACGCGTCTGACACGAACTTGCGCGCGGTATTCGCGATAAAGCAGATCGGGAACTCGAGCCCCTTTGACGCGTGGACGGTCATCAACTCCACGCCGTAATCACCACCGCCGTCACCCGGCGCCGAGGGCAGGTCGGAGCCGTCCTCGATCAGTCGGTCAAGGTAGTTGACGAACGCCGACAAGCCGCGATGGGTATTCTGTTCAAACGCGCGCGCGTAATCGAGCAACAGACGAAGGTTGTTGACCGCGCCTGCGCTGTCGGACGCGGCGAGGATCGACATGAACGACGAACGATCATAGATCAAGGTGATCAGCTGATCTAACGTCACGGTCACGGACACGTTCCGATAATAAGAAAGTTCATTGAGAAAGCTCTTGCTCTTTTGATTCCCCTTTTCCGCGTCCAGTGTGATCGCCGTGTAAAGCGAGCCCTTGCGCTGTCCGATACGAATACGCGCGAGGTCATCCTCATCAAAGGCGAACACGGGGCTCATCACAACACTCAACAGCACGATATCGAGGGCAGGATTGTTGATGACGCGCAAAAAGTTGGTGATCAGCATGATCTCTCTGCTGTCCAAGAATCCGGCGCCGCTTTCACTGTGGGCATGGATGCCGTACAGCTCGAACACCTCGCGGTAAACCGCGCCGTAGCTCGACAGGTTGCGCATCAGAACAGCGAAGTCGCTGAAGGTCACGGGTCGGTAGGAATCACCCTCCTTGACGGGATAGCCCTCGGCGACCATTTGCAAAATACGCTCGGCGATAAAGCGCGCCTCCGCAATGGCGGCGTCCTCCTCGCCGACCGCCTCCTTATCGATCAGGTTCAGCTCGACGGCAGGCTCCTTCTGCGGCGCGTATACAGCGCCCGGAAAGAGCATTTCCTCCTCATTGTATTCGATATCGCCGACTGCCGTTGACATCAGTTTTTTGAAGAAGAAATTGACGGCGGACAGCACAGCGCTGTCACTTCTAAAATTCTTTTCGAGAATTATTTTTGCAGGAAAATCCTTTGTTTCTCTGTCATATACAACGGCATTGTTTTTTCTTTTTAAGAACAATTCAGGCATAGCCTGACGAAAGCCGTAGATACTCTGCTTGACGTCGCCGACAACGAACAGATTGGTTTCATTACGGGAGATGGTCTTGAAGATCGTATCCTGTACCTCGTTCGCGTCCTGGTACTCGTCCACCATGATGTAGTCAAAGCGTGACGAGATCTCGCGCGCGACGTCGGTGGCGGTCATCGTCTCCCGATCGATGATCAGCGACAGCACCCAGTGCTCGATATCAGCGTAGTCCGCTACGCTGTTTTCTTTTTTGAGCATGGCGTAATGCCGCTCAAACAGACTCACCGCCTTGAAGAGCTGTTCCGCGTAATCCTTGAGGCGCTCAATGTCATACAGGCACAGCGCTTCCTCCTGCGTGTAGAGCTTTTGCAGCGATTTGACGGTATCCTTAAAGATATCGCGCGCGGACGCCGCCTCGAGCTTGAGCGGATTGTCGGCATAGCCGCGCGGCGTAGACAGGCGGCCTGCTTCAAAGGAATTGAGCGTACGGCGGATCAGATCCCAGTTCTCCTGCGTGACGGCATTTTGCAAGCGCTCACAGAACACACGGTAAGAGTCAAACAGCGAAAAGTTCTTATCATAGAGCTTTTCGTCAAGCGAGATCGCGTCTAGCGCGCGGTCGTTGAGCAGCTGCAGATAATCCGCCGCCTCACGCGTATACTCCGCTATGATCCTGCCCCACACCGTGTCGCCCACCTCGGTAAAGTCGGTGTAGTAGGAGAGCTTTTCCTCCATCCAGCGCTCGGGGAACGGATGGGAGCGCAAAAAGTCGTACAGGCGGCTGATGTGATCCTCCAGCCTGCTGTCGCCGCGCGCGGAGGCAAAGGTCTCCACCAGACGGTGGAACCTCGGATCCTTTTCCTCATACAAGAGGTCGAGCGTCAGGCGCATCGCGTCGGCACGCATCACGCTCAATTCCCCCGCGTCGGCGATACGGATGTTGCGGTCGATGTCGAGCAGGAAGAAATACTCCTTGCACAGCGACATACAGAACGCGTCCACGGTAGAGATACGCGCCTTGCCGAGCAGGGATTGCTGGCGGATCAAAAAGGGATTGGAGGGATCGTTGCGGACGCAGTCGGTCAGCGCCTCCCTGAGCCTGCCCTTGAGCTCTGCGGCAGCCTTACGGGTATAGGTCACGACCAGCAGTCGGTCGGCGTCCACACCGTTTTCGGTATCGGTGATCAGGCGGATCACACGCTCGACAAGTACAGCGGTCTTGCCCGAGCCGGCGGCAGCCGAAACGATCACGGAACCGCCGCGCGCGGTGATCGCGTCGAGCTGATGCTGTGTCCAGTTACGTGCCATTATGATCCCCCTCTCTTTTGAGTTCTTCAAACACTTCGGCGGCACTTCTGTCCACCGCCTCACGGCTGGGATCCTCATCCCTGCGCAGGCATACCGCGCGATAAACGCAATAGGCGCATCCGTCGTACTTCGTTCCCTTGAGCGGAAGCGCGGCAACGTCGCCGTCATAGAGCGACTGCGCCATGGCGGTCGTCAGCTCGTCGATCCTGCGGAAGATCGCGCCCAGCTCCTCGAGCGTCGCCAGACTGCCTGCGCTCGCGGACACAACGCCGTCCTTGAGCTTAGCAGGGATGAACACGCCCTCGCCGTCGTGCTCCATATGCGCGACCACATCGGCGTCATCGAGGATCACGCCCTTCATCATATACTTCTTGATCAGCTCACTGCGGATCTTTGCCTCGGGCGTATCGGGGTCGGCGGATACCGACGGCGATACGGCAGGCATATACAGAACGCCGGCAGGAGTGATCTCGCCGTAGCGCTCGGCGCCGTTTTCACGGATCGCGTATAAATAGATGAACATTTGCAGATTCAAGCCGTACAGCAGATCGTTGATGTTGAATTCCTTGGTACCGGTCTTGTAGTCGATGACGCGGATATAGCTTTTGCCGTCCGCGTCACAGCGGTCAACGCGGTCAACACTGCCGCGAACAGAGAGCCGCAGACCGTCATTCAGCTCTACGGAATAATCGGGGATGTCCTCCCCCACGCCCAGTTCAAAATCGACGGGGATAAAGTCGCTTTGGCTGAGCTCACGGATCATGTGCAGGAGCAAGCGTGTCGCGGTAGCTTTGGTGCGGTACAACAGGTACAAAAAGCGCTCCGATTTTTCCTGCGTACCCCCGAAGTGGGTATCGATATACTGATCGAGGATGTCGGACACAACGCCCTCGACCGCGCTTTCATCCATTTCCATATATTCCTCACGGCGGTACTGTGAGAAGAACACCTCAAAGATATGGTGCATGAGCGTGCCGTACTCGAGCGCGTCTACCGTCGCTTTTCTACGCTCGCGGATATGTAAGCCGTACTCGCAGAAATAGCGGAACGGACATTTGTGATACACATCGATCTTGGTCGATGACAGGCGCATTTCCTTGCCGAACAGCTCTCGGGTCAGCTCCACGTCCCTGATCCTGCGGACACGCCTGCTCAGTACGTCCTCAATGGAGCGGATCACGTCGCGGTATTCTTCATCCTCGCTGAAATACGCCTTGAGTGCCGCGATATCGGGAGTGCGGCTGTGATAGCGGCTGACCAGATAATCGAACGCCGCTCTTTTGGAGCGCAATCTCTCCCCGATCGTCACCATATCATAATTGACGAATTGATGCCTGGGAAGGCTCAGCTCCACCTCGGAGATAATGTCCGAGGGGGTTAAGAGCTCGCCGCGCATATCGGCGGCAGGAAAGCTGAGATAGAGCCGCTCCCCTGCGGCGGTCAGCGCCGAATACGCATAGTAGCGTTCGGTCGCGATCAGCTCTTCGATCGAATCGGAAAGCGGCAGATGGAGGGTATCTTTCAACAAAACGCGTTCATCGTCGGTGAACACGCCTGCCTCCACGGGGGTATGCGGAAATTCTCCGTCGAGCGCGCCGATCAGGAATACGATCTTCTTGTCCGAGATCAGGGAGCGGTCGGCGGTGGACACATCCACCTCATCCATGCCGCGCGGAATGGTGCTGACCTCGGACGCGGCGAAGTTGGTATACAGCAATTCCGCAAAGCGCTTGGGCGTCATCCTATAATCGCCGATCACGGCAACGGTCTTGTCGAGGATGCCGCACAGCACGTTCCACATACGGATCAAATCGGCGGCAAGCTCGTGCTCACCCTGCGCTTCATACGCGTCGCACAGGGTGTTAATGTTGTCGTCCACGTGCAGTTTATAAAGCAGCTTCATCAGCGCCTTGGCGATCGATCTGCCGTCGGTATCCTTTACCGAGAAAGCAAAATCACGCAGTGTGCCGATAATATCGGCGCGCAGTGCTTCTACACGCCCCAATATCTCCCTTTGCTGATCGTTCATTTCATCCGCGAAGCCGTCGGGCGACGCGGTAAAGGGCGTATCGAACTTTCGTCCGCTGATGTCCCAGACGAAAAGATAATTCTCAAACTCCGCGATCTCGCCGACCGAATAGGAGCATAAGCCTGTTTTCAGCAGGGAGAGAACGTCCTCGCGCTGAAAGCCGCGGTTCACAATTTGGAAAGCGGCGGTCACCAGCCGCACCATCGGCATGGCGTCGATGTTCTGCGGCTTATCCATAAAACAGCGGATGCCGTACTTCTCAAAATACGATTCAAGAATGCCCGTATAGCGGTCGGCACTGCGGCAGATCACCGCGATATCACGATAGCGCGCTCCGTCCTCGACCAAAGCGCGGATCGTGCGCGCGACAAAATCACACTCGTCATACAACCCCGAGGCGCGGTACACCGTCACCGCGTCGGCGCCATCTGTATACGGCTCTTTCTCCAAACGATAGGCGTTTTCCTCCAGCGCGATCAACACCTCATTTCGGAAACGATACGGCGTATGTAAGGTGGTCAGCGGCGCGATCTCGATTTCGTGATCACGCGCCATACGCGACAGTCGCGCACGGGTGCGGCGCGGCACAAAAAACAGGCTCTCACTGTCGGGACGGCAATCGTCCGTCAGCGCGACAAGCATCTCACTGCTCATCACCATCAGCCGCTCGATCACCTCATACTCCTGCGCCGTAAAGCCGTAGAAGGCGTCGAGCGCGATGGTATAGCCCTCAAATAACGGATGGTCGGGCAACAGCTCACATACCTTGGTGAGGGAATCGAGCGGATCCATATAACTGCGCTCCATGATCGCGTTGTACGCGTCATACACGAGCGCGGTATCGTTCAGCTTCATGCGCAGGGTAGCATCCTCCGCGGACTCTGCCGCCTCTCGCAAGACATCGGATGACAGGGCACATTTTTTGTATTCCTTGACAGCGGAGAGCATCAGCTCGCGCATATCGGCGGTATCGGTCCGTTGATCAAAGATCGACAGCTCCTCCCCCACCTGCTCGAGCGCCAGACTCATCATCAAATGGCGAACGCCGTCATCCGCAAAGGTCGCGAATCGGTTGCCGGTCTGCTCAAAAACATAGTCGCACAGTCGCGAGAAGCCCAGCACCATGATGTTGCGCGATACGGCAGGTCCCAATAATTCGAGAAATGCCGCCTCTGTCTCAAAGGAGATTTGGTCGGGCACCAGAAACAGGAGCTTGTCCTCTCCCTTTTGCGCGAGATCGGCAAACCTGCGGCGCAGATATTCACTTTTTCCATAGCCGGAACGGCCGAGTATAAAACGCAGCATAAATCCTCCACGTTTACCATGTCATTGCGAGGCTCATAGGAGCCGCGGCGATCTCAACAGCTTATTACTGCTTTATCCTATCACTTATAATATTCTGTTTTCGGTACATCCATCCTCATCGAAATAACGAACGGAATCCTTCCCAGTATTCGACGAGCTTGAAGCGAAAATCATATTTATCGGCGGTGACCACCTCATACTCGCCCTCGTCAAGTTCATCCTTCATCTTTGTATCGCTCGCGGCGCCGACGCACAGCGACGGATACATCACGCACCACCAGTTCTGACCCTTGCCGTCGCCGATGATCAGGCGCAGCGCGTCATACTGACCGGCAGGCATGGTGAAGTCATCATAATAGCGCGTGTTGAAGTACATCTCGCCGATCTGCGCCGTGACGGGATAATCAAAGCCGCGGCGCCTGATCTCACCCAGCGCGATCTGCTCGATCTCGCCCAGATGCGTTTGCGTGATCCGCATTGCATCCGCCTTATTATCACAGCCGTTGAAATAACCGGAGCATTCCCGTAATACACGGTCACGCACGCTGAGCTTCAAGCTCTGGTCAGCGGCGGAGTCGGAATTCGCGAGGATATGTACGCGCAGTACATCCTCCGATAATTCTTCACAAGAATTAACAAACGGCAGACACAGGAGCATTCCGGCGAGGATGACGGAGCCGACAAACAGATGAATATATTTCTTCAAAAGAATTACCTGCCTTTTCTAATAGAGTACAGTATCATCTTTGGCAGGTAATTCTCGGTTTATTCACTTTGTTATGATTCTTTATCAGGGTTCGACCTTCTCCACCCGACAACCGTCCTTGAGCGGTTTGGTCAGAAAGACGTTATTATATTTCTCTTTAAGAATATTAACGCATTTCTCCGCCTTCTTCTGATTGAGGAAGATCGCGTAGACCGCCGAGCCCGAGCCGCTCATGGAAGCGCCCAACGCCTTGCAGGCGATCATTTCACGCTTGATCTCATTGATCATAGGCAGCTCCATCACCTGCTCAAACTCGTTGTACAGACAGGTGGCGAGTCCGCGGATATCGCGGCTGTAGAGCCGCTTGATCAGCTCGTCGGTATAGAGGAAGCCTTTTGGCTCGCGCGCGTCACAGGCGGCGTATGCCGCTGTGGTGGACACAGAGATCTCAGGCTTGCAGATCACGATATGACAATCGGGCATGGCACGCAGTTTTTTGAGCGTGGTACCCGTATCGGTCGCGAGCATCGTGCCGCCCAATAGACAGAACGGTACATCCGAGCCGAAGTGAGCGCAGACCTGCGCCATCTCATCCATACTCAGGCGCGTTTCAAACAACTGGTTCAGCGCCAGCACAACAGCCGCGCCGTCGGTAGAGCCGCCGGCAAGCCCTGCCTGTGTCGGGATCTCTTTGTCGATCGTGATCGACAGCGGCGAGGGCGTGATACGCGTCTTGTCAAAAAACGCCCGTGCCGCCTTGCACACGATGTTGCTGTCATCGGTCGGTACATCGGGATATTTCGGACAGGATACGGTGATCCCGTCGTCCTCCCCCGACAGCTTCTCAACGGTGACGGTATCATAAAGGGAGACCGTCTGCATCACCATCGCGACGTCGTGATAGCCGTCGGCGCGCTTGCCGACGATATCGAGCGTCAGATTGATTTTTGCCGGCGCTTTAACCGTTATTTTCATCTTTCAATTCCTTCAAAAACTCTTTGATCAGCTTCATCGCCTGTCTTAAATGCTTGATCGAATAGCAATAGCTCAGGCGCACATAGCCCTCGCCGCATTCGCCGAACGCGGAACCGGGGACAAGCGCGACATGCTTGCTTTGGAGCAGTCGGGTGCAAAACTCATCACTGCTCAATCCGGTGGACTTGATACAGGGGAAGCAGTAGAACGCGCCCTCGGGGTTGAAGCAGGTCAGTCCCATCTCATTGAGCGAGCCGACCACAAAGCGGCGGCGCATATCGTACTCGCCCTTCATCATCTCGATGTCGTCATCGCCGTTTTTGAGCGCTTCGATCGCGGCATACTGCGCCGTAGTCGGAGCGGACATGATGCAGAATTGGTGGAGCTTGACCATCATCGCGCAGATCTCTTTCGGCGCGAGCGCGTAGCCCAGCCGCCAGCCCGTCATCGCGTACGCCTTGGAGAAGCCGTTGATGACGACCGTGCGCTCCTGCATACCGTCGATCGAGGCGATCGACACATGATGCTTGCCCTCATAGGTCAGCTCGGAGTAGATCTCGTCGGACAGCACCATCAGATCATGCTTCTTGATCACCTCGGCGATCGCCTCCAGATCCTCGCGTTCCATGATACCGCCCGTCGGATTGTTCGGATACGGCAGGATCAGGAGCTTGGTGTTGTCGGTGATCTTTTCCTCTAACTGCTCGGGCGTCAGACGGAAGGCGTTCTCCGCCTTTGTCTGAATGATGACGGGAGTCGCGCCTGCCATGATCGTCAGCGGCTCGTAGCATACAAAGGAGGGCTGAGGGATCAACACCTCGTCGCCGCGCGATACCATGCAGCGGATCGCGTTATCGATCGCTTCACTGCCGCCGACCGTGACAACGCACTCGGTCAAGGGGTCATATGTAAGATTATATTTTCTTTTATAGAATTTAGTTATTTCCAGACACAGCTCCTTGAAGCCGCGGTTCGGAGTATACCATGTCTTGCCCTGTTCCAGCGACTCGATACCGGCCTCACGCACATGCCACGGCGTCTGAAAATCGGGCTCGCCGACCGACAGGGAGATCACATGATCCATCTCATTGACGATATCGAAGAATCGGCGGATGCCGGAGGGCTTCACGCTTTGGATCGACGGCGTCAGCTTTTCGGAATAATTCATCAGACGATCATTTCCCTTCCGTCTTTTTTGGTATCGATCAGCGGAACGCCGTCCTCTTTATAGCGCTTGAGCATAAAGTGCGTCGCGGTAGACAAAATGCCGTGCATCGCCGCCAGACGCTTCGCGACAAAGGAGGATACCTCCTGGATGGTACCGCCGTTGACGATCAGGAGCAGGTCATAAGCACCTGCCATCAGGTAGACGCATTCCACCTCGTCGTACTGCATGATCTTCTCGGCGATATCGTCAAAGCCCTTCTGCATTTGAGGAGCGACCTTGAGCTCGATGATCGCCATAACGCCCGATTCGGGCACATCGTCCCAGTTGACGACCGCCTGATAACCGCGGATCACACCGTTGTTCTCGTATTCCTTGATACGCGTCTCGATGGCTTCCTCGGGCTCGCCGAGCATCATCGAAAGCTGTGCGGTCGTGTAATTGGAGTTTTCACTTAATAAGCGTAATAACTTGTCCATTGTATTCATCCTTTCTTGTTTTGTTATTATCGGTTGAGATTGCCACAGCATTTGTCAGATGCTTCGCAATGACCTTTTCAATTTATATCATCTGCAAGGCAGGCGTTTGACAGACGTTCAGGCTATCGATACAGATCGCCGTAGCCAGACAGAAGATCTCTCTTTCCTTTTGATGGAGTATGAGCTGGGTGCAGTCCCGGGCAAAATCCTTGCCCACCGTACACACCACGGCGGTATCCGCGTCGAGGATGGAATAGGAGCCCATCAGCACATCGCCGCGGACAAAGAAGCTGATCCCACGGAAGCGGATCGACGCACGGCGGTTGCCGACGGCGATATTCAGCCGCATGCTCTCCCCACCGGCGCTGATACTGTAGACCGACAGGGCGGTAAAGCCGAGGGAACGGATCTTGCAAACAACGTTGCCGCTCGTGTCACAAATACGCATACTCTCGCCGGAGGGATTGCGCTTACCGGTCACCGTGTAGCGGAGTCTGCCCCTCTCATCGGCGACCTGATACCGTGCGTTCACTGTCGAAATATCACGTTGTAAATAAAGTTTCACTGTTATCACCACGGATATTATTGGTTTTTTTCACCGATCCATACACCGGTCTGATTTCTTCTTACAGTAAGCTCTTGCGGAAGGTACGTCCGAACAGGACAAAGGTACCGAGCGTGCTGTCAGGCTCATATTTGACGAGGAAGCACGAGGTATATCCGAGGATCAGCCAGAAGAAGATGATCGTGAAGGTCGGATTAAACAGCAAGCCTACCTCGATGAACGAATAGATCAGATAGGCGCACAAAAACGCGTACATACACGGCAGCACGCTCTCATGCAGGCTGTCATCCCGAAACACATGCAGCGTGATATGCTTGAAGAACCGCAGTCCGAAGATGCTGAACAGCACGAAGCCGACCACGCCCGAGCACACCAATATCGTGATATAGCCGTTGTGGAAGTCGGTCATAACCGGCGCTAATGCCCCGTACTTATCCGAGAACTTGAGCCCGTCCTCAAAGATACGGGTGCCGTATTCATAGATATTGCCCTTGCCGATGCCGAGGATCGGATCCTGCAGGAACATTTTTGACGCCTGCTGCCAGAGCACGAAGCGGCCTGAATCGATGTTGGAGTTCTCATGCTCAAAGGTCACGACTGCCTCTTCCTGCGCGATCCTATCGGTCACGGGATCACCGGTGATCTGCGACGATGATTCCGCTGTCGTCATGATCTGCACAAAGCCTGCCTGTGTGACATTGCGCACAAAGAACATCGCCATCACGATGACCAGTCCGGCGGCGAGGCAAGCGGCGGATTTTGTGATGATCTGCCGGACGGTGAATCTCGACTCGGAGCCGAACATCTTGTATATCACAAAGAATATCGCGTATCCTATCAACAGCGCCAACGCGCCGTTGGAATCGCACAAAAGCAGCGAGATCGCGTTGACCGCAATACACGAGCCGATCCAGATACGGCTCACACGCTCGCGACCCGAGATCGCGATAAAGTCCTTTTTGAGCAGCATATGACAGCAGAAGATCGCCACCACCGCGACAAATCCGAGCAGATTCGGATTGATGAACATGCCGTCAAAACGGTTCTCATAGACAATGAACTTGAACCACAACACCTCAAAGCTGATCTCCGCCATCAGGAATGCCAGACCGAGAATGCCCAGCACCGTGGTGGTATAGACGATGAAGCGGCAGATGGAATACAGCTCGCGGCGGAAGTTGAGGTGCTTTTCGGTATGTACGGAATAGAACACAAAGAAGCACATCGACACATGCAGCAGCATGATCAGATTGTAGGCGTTGTACAGGAACGAGCTCGCCATGTGCACGATCATCGTCACCAGCGACGTCACCACAAACGCGAACAGCCATATTCCGTAGCGCGTTCGAAGGATCGTGCGGTGCTTGACCGCGTTGTAGATCATCAGAAACACGCCCCAGACAAACAGCACGGCGAGCACCGCGTACGCCGGGATCAGTACGAACGACAGGTTACTGCAGAACATACAGATCACATAGCTGCGCCGAAACAACGAGGTATCCAAAAGCGCTTTTTTGAACTTACTCATAACTATCCTCAATCAAAACGTCAGTCACCGGAGATCACGTGCTTCACGGTTGACAACATCAGGTGGATATCCCTTCGGAATCCAAAACGTGAAATATACTCCAAATTATACTTCATCTTTTTAGGAAGGATCTCTTCCACATAAACGCGATCCACCTCATCGGGATCGCTGACGTCACCGATCATCGCGTCCTCATCCTTGAATCGGATAGAGGCGAGCGAGGTGATACCGGCAGGCATCAAAAGCGTCGCCATCATCTCGGGCGTGTACCGCTCCACATACTTGACGACCTCGGGACGTGTGCCGACAAAGCTCATCTTGCCGGACAGCACATGGAACGCCTGCGGCAACTCATCCAGACGGAATTTGCGCAGGGTCTTACCGATGCCGGTCACACGATTATCATGAGCCGAGGTGACCAGCGCGCCCTGTTGATCGGCGCCCACGGTCATGGTGCGGAACTTCCAGATCTTAAAGCGTTTGTTGTTTGTCGTGACGCGTACCTGCTTATACAGCACGGGACCCTTGGACGTCAGCTTGATGATGACCGCGATCACCCCCATGGGAATGATCAGCAACACGATCATGATCAGCGACAGCAGGATATCCATCACGCGCTTTAATACCAGACTGAAACGCTTTTTATCTAAAATGTCATAATATTGCTTTACCTCGTCACACCGGAATTCACGGGGTAATTCTTCAAAAGGTAAAAGAATCATATTGCCTCCGAACGTATCGCGTCTATCCGTCAAACAGCTTCATTCATTACTATGCGGTAATGCCTTGATACTATTCTACGCCGAACAAAAGCCTATAATCTTAAATATTATACTATATTTCACCATTTTTTTCAATATATTCTCAAAAAATCCCATACGAAAATCCGCCCTGATTGCACAAGTATTTTTCGTCACGAACGATCATTGATTTTTATTGTGAAATCTTACAAAAATCTCTTGACTTCGCGCCGATGTCATAGTAAAATCATATTAAAGAAAACAAGTTTGAGGTAATGAATGGACAACAGTTACAAACCCGATCTGATCACCTTGATCGACGAGGATAACGTTGAACACAACTTTGAGATCCTTGATACTATCGAAAATGAAAAAGGCGTTTTCTACGCGCTGTATCCCATCTATGACAACGCCAAGGACAGCGTGAATGACAGCGGAGAGTATTACATCATGGAGGTCATCGAAGAGGACGGCGAGGAACAGCTCGCCGAGGTTCAGGATGACGCTCTGTTAGATGAACTCAGCGCGATCTTTGAGAAGCGTTTTGAAGAGCTTTTCGACGACGTCGAGGAAGAAAACGAGGAAAAGACATAACAATATAGGCTCCTTTTGGGAAAAGGAGCTGTCAGCGCAAGCTGACTGAGGAATTGTATCATTGACTGAGCGTCAGCGAGATTCCTATTTCGCAGACGTTCACACTCACGTCCACATCCTGCCTGACCCGCGTATCGGTCGCAAATAACCCTACAACTTTTAAATCGGGAGCTTAGCTCCTTCGGCGGTGTGCAGACCTCCCATCCTTTTGGACGAAGGGAGCCTAAAGCCGCAGGGCGGGCACCCACCTGTCATCGTGTAGGCAGGTTATCTCAAGACCGTTACGGTCAGGCGGGATACCTAAAAAACAACTGAAAACTGAAGATTGAAGATTGAATAGTGAAGAATGTGGGTACTCGTGTGATTAATATCACACTCAAGCATTTTTGCAACCCCTCAGTCGCCAAAGGGCGACAGCTCCTCGCCGGAAGCGGCTCCCCCCTTGTCCGCTTTGCGGACATTCCCCCAACGGGGGTACCCTTTCCCAAAGGGAGCCTTAATGGTGGGTTTTCCCCACACCTAATTCCTATCAGTAACCAATAACCGGCGGATGAAACCGCCTTTTTTCATTTAAGGAGAAACGTATGAAGATTTCTGTTTTAGGCTGCGGACGCTGGGGCAGCTGTATTGCGTGGTACCTTGACCGTATCGGTCACGAGGTGGTGTCCTGCGGACTGGAGAATGCCCCCGAGCTGCAACAGCTCCTCAAGACCCATCATAACGACTATCTCACCTATCCCGAGAGCATCACCGTCACTTTTGACCACCAATTCGCCATCGAGCGCGCCGAGGTGATCGTGATCTCCATCTCCGCGCAGTATCTGCGTGACTACATGCAGACCATCACAAAGTATGACCTTGACGGCAAGATCATCGTGCTGTGCATGAAGGGTATCGAGGAGAGCACCGGCAAGCGTTTGACACAGGTCGTCTCGGATTTTGTCGATACCGACAAAACGCCTGTCGCGGTATGGGTCGGCCCCGGACATCCGCAGGATTATGTAAAGGGCATCCCGAACTGTATGGTCATCGACTCCGAGAACGAGGAAGTCAAAGACAAGCTGGTACATAGCTTCAACAGCGAGCTGATCCGCTTCTACCTCGGCACCGACCTGATCGGCTCCGAGATCGGCGCGGCGGCAAAGAACGTCGTCGGTATCGCCGCAGGCATGCTGGACGGCGCCGGATGCACCTCCATCAAGGGCGCTCTCATGGCGCGCGGCACACGCGAGGTGGCAAGGCTGATCAAAGCCGCCGGCGGCAACGAGCTCTCCGCCTACGGACTGTGCCACTTAGGTGACTATGAAGCGACCCTGTTCTCACCGTGGAGCCACAACCGGCGCTTCGGCGAGATGTACATCAAGGGCGAGAAATTCGAGAAGCTCGCCGAGGGCGTGATGACCAGCAAGGCGATGGTCCGGCTCGGCGAACAGCTCGGCGTTGACCTGCCGATCACGACCGCCGTCTATCGCATCCTGTTTGAAAACAGCAACGCAAAAGAGGAGCTCTCCGCCCTCTTCACCCGTTCAATTAAAGAGGAATTTTAATTCTAATTCGGAAATATTACAGCAGGACTGTTTGTCAGTCCTGCTATTTTTATTGTACATTTTGCCTAATTTCATGACGATTATTTTGTGTTGCGCAGTCTCCTATAATATGATAGAATGAAGAAGCCAACAATTTACAAATGAATATTGATGATATGATACATTTCTTACGTGTTTGTGGGGATAGTGTTTTTTGTTACTACGACAAAAACACTATGCTCTATTTCAACTATCCCTTTTCACGTTTGAAGTGTTTTGGATCATTTGTAAATTGTTTGGCGACAATCGTAGAGCAATGTGTTTTTAGCGCATGACCTTTACGGTTGTGCGCCTTTTTTTCATTTATACTAATATAAAAGGAGGAAACAAAATGAAAAAAGCAAGTATTCTCGTACTATGTATCCTAATTATCCTGTCTGTGACAGCGTGCGGAGGCGATGCTTGGCCGAAAAACGGGTTAGGCGCAATGTTGCCGAAACCAAGCTCAGGTACTGTTAAAATCGTAACCAACAGTGATAGCTTCTATGCAACTGTCGACAAGTCAAAAGAGGATGAGTTTGCAAAGTATGTCAGCGCATGCAAAGAGAAAGGCTACACTGTTGATGCAAAGGAAGACGGAAACACCTATGACGCGTTCAACGAGGATGGTTACCACTTGGAATTAACCTCGTACACCTCAAATAACAATATGCAGATCAAATTGGATCCACCTATCGAACTTGGAACACTCAGATGGCCGAGCGGAGAAATCGGTAAAATAATTCCACAGCCGGATTCCAAAAAAGGTAAAACCGAAAGTGAAAAAGAAAATGGATTTTCACTTTATGTCGGTGATACAACGCTCGAACAGTTCGATGTATATGCCGACAAATGCGCCGACGCCGGATTCAATGTTGCATATGAAAAAGGAGATAAATACTACCGTGCAGATAACAAGGACGGCTACCATCTCTCTTTGGAATACTTAGGCTTCAACATCATGAGTATTAATGTAAGCAAAAATGAAAGCAAAGACAGCAATACTGCCATTGCAAAAGATAAGATAACAGATAATAACAGCTCAAGCGGTTCTTCGTCATCCAAAGCGGTAAGTGCAGAAGAAAAACCGGCTTCATCTGCTGCTGATAAAAATACAACCGGCAGCAACGAAATCCGACCGGATATCAAAGAAGCGATTGACAGCTATGAAGCATTTATCGATGAATACTGCGAGTTCATGGAAAACTATGATTCATCTAATGTGCAACAGATAACAAAGTACACATCACTGGTTGCGAAAGAATTAGAAATGACCCAAAAATTCAACGCAC
>DGUQ01000206.1 GCA_002394725.1 Ruminococcaceae bacterium UBA4306 | reverse complement strand
GTCGCAGGCAGGCTGGCGCCTGTCAAGACTGACAACGCAGTTATGCGGAATTCTACGCAATAGGTATTAAAGTGTTTTATTGCTACTTAGTATCAATTCTTCTCAACGATTTCGATATTACCGGTCAGGATATCGACGTATTGCAGGGAGTGAATTCTCGGTGCGCCCGTCGTGTATTCTTCAATGGTAAAGATGTTTTTATAGACGCCCTTGATCTCTACCTCGTCATTTTTCAACTCCAGTCTCGGATGGTTCAATCTGACATTGATACGAATCCTCGGAGAGACGGAATACAAATAATTTACCTTTTTCTTAATCATATCAAGCTGTGTCATTTTTATTTCCTCCAAAAATACAGAAAACGTGTAACGCCAACCGGACTTACGCGGTCATACGCTACACGTTGTAATAGTATTATAGCACTTTTGAATGGATTTTTCAAGCGAGAATGAACCATCTCTGTGATGTCGTCTGCATGCTTATCCGTACACAACAACAGCTCTTTCACCGTAGTATACGCGTCATTTCAAGTTACGAATGCTATTTTTCTCTCTTGGATTGTCGATTATTCGACCGCGGACTTTGCCCAGCTCGCGACCTGACTTTCCGAGGACGGCGCGCTGCCGCCGTGAACGGCAAGGCTTGCGCCGATCTTTGCGCCCTTGCAGGATGCAGGGATGGTCTTCGGTACGCCGCCGAGCCCCGAGCCCTCATGCGTGACGACATAGTGAACGGTCTTGCCTGAGAAGTCGAGGGCTTCGAGCTGGGTATACAGCGCCATCGGATAAATGCCCCACCAGTTGGGACCGACGATGAAGATGTTGTCATATTCCGAAATATCGTCGAGCATTTCTTTGAGCCCGGGACGAGCTTTTGCTCTGAGTTCCGCCTTTGCTTCTTCGATACAAACCATATAATCCTTGTCGTATGGCTTGACGGTATCGACCTCAAACACATCCGCGTCAACCGCGTCTTTAATAAACTGTGTGATAACCTCGGCGTTACCTTTGACAAGGTTTTTGACAGAACCGTTGACATAGTTCTGTCCGCGTCTGGAATAGTAAATAACTAAATTCTTCATACTGTCCTCCTATATTTCTTGAAATTGATTTTAGCAACTGTAGTTGTTTTTTTGATTCTATTATATCGCATCCTTTTAACGAAAACAACGGGCAGTTTTCCCAAAAAAGTGAGATAAGAAACCCTTTATGAAAAAGAGTTGCTTATTGTTTGATTATTGATTCAGCCGGTCTGTCACAGTAGCCTTGACGCTGTCGGGATTATTTCTGTCACCCTATGCTCAAGGTTTTTGATGATGTACACAGCAATTCGCCCAATGTTTTTATAAATAGCGACAGCATAATAAGCACAAAAATAACCGCTTGTTCATAACGAACAAGCGGTTATTTTCTGGTGGAGATAAGCTATGTAATACTTGCAGGACGGCGGTTACCCCGTCTTGGGAGCGTCACCTCCTGACAGAAGTCGCGCCTACGCTCTCCTTAAAAATGATTCACTGAATCATTTTTACCTTCGGTTCTTCGCACAGCTCGAACCTCGGCACAGTCGCCTTCGAATCCCGCTTATCTCCACTGTACGGTATAAATGAAAAGACAGTAGATATCTTACGATACCTACCGTCTTTTTCAATGGTGGAGATAAGCGGATTCGAACCGCTGACCTCTTGAATGCGAACCAAGCGCTCTCCCGAATGAGCGGCTTACGCACCCCCCATAAAACCATGGCTTTGTATTTCTACCATTTCGATAATCCGCACATTTGTCTTTTTGAACTTTCCCTTACACAATGATGGCACCAAGCTGAGAGCACAATGACATGGGTTGCAAAATGAATCATCTGTACAACAGAGCACAAGAGACGGTCAAAGTCGAATGGATTTTGACATAACAAACAGCCTGACAACAAAAGCAACTCGGAAGGGACTTTGTGACAAGGCACAAAAGACGGACTCATGCTTTTGCTGTCAGGCTGAACGGAATACGACCGGAGAGTTAACGGCCGTCATACCGACAAAAGGGTTGATTGCCGCGGGATGACCAGTGTGTCATTCCCTCGCAACGACTTATTGTAATGCCGCTTTGATGAAGGCTGAGAACAGCGGATGCGGCTTGTTGGGACGAGATTTGAACTCTGGGTGATACTGCACACCGACGTAGAACGGTCTGTCGCTGAGCTCGACCGTTTCGACCAATCTGCCGTCGGGAGATAAGCCCGACAGTACCAGTCCGGCGTTTTGCAGTGCGTCACGATACTCGTTGTTGAACTCATAGCGATGACGGTGGCGCTCGCTGATCTCTCGAGCATTGTATGCACTGTACATTGTCGTGTTTTCCTGCACGATGCACGGATACGCGCCGAGGCGCAGGGTGCCGCCCTTGTCAATCTCATCGTTCTGTCCCGGCATAAAATCGATCACCTTGGGAACATTCTGAGCGAACTCTCCGGAGTTCGCTTTTTTGATGCCCGCGACATTTCTTGCGTATTCGATGACCGCGATCTGCATACCCAGACAAATGCCGAAGTACGGCATCTCATGCTCTCTCGCATACTGCGCGGCGATGATCATGCCCTCGATCCCGCGCTGACCGAAGCCGCCCGGGACAATGATGCCGTCAGTCTCGCCGAGGATATCATCGACGTTCTCCGCAGTGATACTTTCCGCGTCGATCCACTTGATCTCAACCGACGCGCCCTGATAGTAGCCCGCGTGACGGAGTGCTTCGGCTACGCTGAGATAAGCGTCGTGCAGCTCCACATACTTGCCCACCAGACCGATCTTGACTGTTCTTTCACGCGTCTTGATACGATCGACCATGTGCTCCCAGTCGCTCAGATCGGGCTTGTGGGATTTCAGATTCAGCTCGCGGCATACGATATCGGAGAGGTGCGCCTTCTCGAGCATCAAGGGCGCTTCATACAGCACGGGCAGGGTGAGATTCTCGATCACGCAGTCAGGCCATACGTTGCAGAAGCCTGCGATCTTATCGAAAATTCCCTTGTCGGTGATCGGCTCATCGGTACGCAGGATGATGATATCGGGCGATACGCCGAAGCCCTGTAATTCCTTGACGGAGTGTTGGGTAGGCTTGCTCTTATGCTCGCCGGACGCTTTGAGATACGGCACGAGGGTCACATGGATATACAGGCGGTTGTCCTCGCCTACCTCGTGACCGACCTGTCGGATCGCCTCGATGAAGGGCTGGCTCTCGATATCGCCGATCGTGCCGCCGATCTCGGTGATGACGACGTCCGCATCAGTCTTTTTGCCTACGCTGTAGATGAAGCGCTTGATCTCGTCCGTGATATGCGGAATCACCTGTACCGTTTTGCCGAGATACTCACCGTGACGCTCCTTGTTGAGTACGTTTGAGTAAACCTTGCCTGTAGTGAGGTTACTGTATTTGTTCAGATTCTCATCAATAAACCGCTCATAATGACCGAGATCGAGGTCGGTCTCGGCGCCATCCTCGGTCACATACACTTCGCCGTGCTGATAAGGACTCATAGTGCCGGGATCGACGTTGATATACGGGTCGAGCTTCTGGGCGGCGACCTTCAAGCCGCGCGCTTTCAGCAGTCTGCCGAGTGAGGCGGCGGTGATGCCCTTGCCCAGTCCCGACACAACGCCTCCGGTTACAAATATATATTTTGTCATAATAATACCTTCCTTGTTATTTGACAACCCTCAGTCGCTTTGCGACAGCTCCCTTAGGAAAGGGAGCCTGATTATAGGTTGGTATATCCCATCAGGCTTTCGTCCACCTCACGGGCACAATCCCTGCCCTCGCGAATCGCCCATACCACCAGCGATTGACCGCGGTGCATATCGCCTGCCGTGAACACCCTGTTGACAGAGGTTTGATGACTGCCTGTTTCCGTCCGCACATTCGTCCTGCCGTCGAGAGCCATGCCGAACGCTTCGGTAACATAGCTCTCACTGCCCAAGAAGCCTGCCGCGATTAAAAGCAGATCGACGTCGACTGTGGTTTCGCTTCCATCGATCGGCACCATTTTCAGCCGTCCGGTCGCTTCATCCTTCTCGGCGTTCAGCTTCACGAGCACCGCCTGTTTCAGCTTTCCGCTCTCATCGCTGATCAGCTTCTTCACGGTCGTTTGATAAACTCTCGGATCGCTGCCGTAAACCGCGGCGGCTTCCTCCTGACCGTAATCGGTCTTACAGACGCGCGGCCATTCCGGCCACGGATTATCCTCGGTTCGGGAGTCGGGGAGCTTGGGCATCATCTCAAGCTGGATAACGCTCTTCGCGCCGTGACGAACGCAGGTACCGACGCAGTCGTTGCCGGTATCGCCGCCCCCGACGATCAGGACGTTCTTGTCCTTTGCGGAGATATAGGATCCCTCCTGCAAGCCGTTATCGAGCAGCGCCTTGGTGGTCGATTTCAGGAAATCGACCGCAAAATACACGCCGTCCGCTTCGCGCCCTTCGACCGCGATATCGCGCGGGTGGGATGCGCCGCACGCGAGGATCACACGGTCGTATTCTGAGAGCAGTTCTTCGGCAGATACATCAACGCCGACGTTGACGTTTACTTTGAATGTAACGCCCTCCGCTTCCATCACGCTGAACTTGCGCTCGATGATGTGCTTTTCGAGTTTCATGTTCGGGATGCCGTACATCAGCAGTCCGCCGACGCGATCGCTCCGCTCATAAACCGTGACAGAATGTCCGCGGCGGTTGAGCTGATCGGCGGCGGCAAGTCCCGAGGGACCCGAGCCGACGACGGCGATCTTTTTGCCTGTTCGCTGTTTGGGCGGCTGCGGTGCAGCCCAGCCCTCCTGATAGGCTGTTTCGATGATATCATATTCATTGGCGCGGACGGTGACGGGATCGCCGTTAGCGCCGCAGGTACACGCCTTTTCACATAGAGCAGGACACACGCGCGAGGTGAACTCGGGGAAGCTGTTGGTCATTTTCAGACGATTGTATGCCTGTTTCCACGCGCCGAGACTGACGAGGTTGTTCCACTCGGGGATCAGGTTATTCAGCGGACAGCCCGATACCATGCCGCTGATCGGCAAGCCTGCCTGACAGAACGGTACGCCGCAGTGCATGCAACGCTCGCCCTGATGCTTGCGATCCGCTTCACTGATCGGGGTGTGGAACTCGTTATAGTGTTTGATACGTTCTTCCACGGCCGACGAGGGATTATCCTGTCGTGTATATTCCATAAATCCGTTGGGATTTCCCATACTGCACTCCTCCTTATCTCGAGCGGATCAGTTGATAGAAGGCTTCGATCTTGGCTTCGTCCTCATCAAGACCGTTATGCTTGCCTTCCTCGATCGCTTCGGTGATGATCCTGTAATCGTGAGGGATGATTTTCTTGAACTTCGGCAGATATGCGTCAAAGTCACTGAGAATTCGCTTGCCCTTTTCGGAGCCTGTTGCCTCTACGTGCTCCGTGATCAGCGTTCTCAGCTCGTCAATATCCTTTTGCTCGCTCAGCTCGGAGCACTCGACCAGCTCTTTGTTCAATCGCTTATACAGGTGATGGTGTTCATCCAGCACATAAGCGACGCCGCCCGACATACCGGCGGCAAAATTCTTGCCGGTACTGCCGAGGATGACCGCTTTGCCGCCTGTCATATATTCACAGCCATGCTCGCCGACGCCCTCGACGACGGCTATCGCGCCCGAATTACGCACGCAAAAGCGCTCGCCCGCGATGCCGTTAATAAACGCCTTGCCGCTTGTCGCGCCGTAGAGAGCGACGTTGCCGATAATGATGTTCTCCTCCGCCTTGAATCGGCTTTTCTTATCGGGATATACGATCAGCTTGCCGCCCGATAAACCCTTACCGAAATAGTCGTTGCTGTCGCCCCTGAGCTCCATCGTCAAGCCCCCCGGGATAAACGCGCCGAAGCTCTGACCACCCGAGCCGTTGCATACGATACGATAGGTATCGTCCTTGAGATTCTCGCCGTATTTTTTGGTGATTTCGGAACCGAACGCTGTGCCGAGGGAGCGGTCGGTGTTGCAGACGTCGATCTCGATCTGAGCCGACTTGCCCTCGCGCAGTGCTTTTTTGAACGCTTTGATGATCACCTTTTCATCGAGTGTATCGGAGAGTTTGAAGCCATAGGGATCCTTTTCATCATAGCGGATCGGCATATCATCAAGACCGTTATCAAGAATAACGGAAACGTCAATCTGCTGTTCACGCGGCGAAAGATTGTCCCGCTTTTTCAAAAGATCCTTTCGTCCGATCAGCTCGTCAACGGTGCGCACGCCCAGCCGCGCCATATACTCGCGCAACTCCTCGGCAATAAATCGCATGAAATTGACGACGTACTCGGGCTTGCCCATAAAGCGTTTTCTCAGCTCGGGATTCTGCGTTGCTACGCCGAAGGGGCAGGTGTCGAGGTTGCAGACGCGCATCATCGCACAGCCCAAGGTCACCAGCGGCGCGGTCGCAAAGCCGAATTCCTCCGCGCCGAGGATCGCCGCGATCGCGACGTCACGGCCTGTCATCAGCTTGCCGTCTGTCTCGATGACGACCTTGTGCCGCAATCCGTTGAGCAGGAGCGTTTGGTGCGCTTCGGCAAGGCCCAGCTCCCACGGCAGTCCCACATTGTAGATCGAGCTGCGCGGAGCGGCGCCTGTTCCGCCGTCATAGCCTGAGATCAGGATGACCTCTGCGCCTGCCTTCGCCACACCTGCGGCTACCGTTCCGACACCTGCTTGTGAGACGAGCTTGACGGAGATGCGCGCTTTTTTGTTCGCGTTTTTCAGGTCATAGATCAGCTGAGCCAGATCCTCGATCGAATAGATATCGTGATGCGGCGGCGGTGAGATCAGCGACACGCCCGGTGTGGAATGGCGCGTTTTCGCAATCCACGGATAGACCTTCATTCCCGGCAGATGACCGCCCTCGCCGGGCTTTGCGCCCTGTGCCATTTTGATCTGGAGCTCATCGGCAGAGTTGAGATAGGTCGAGGTCACACCGAAACGGCCTGACGCCACCTGCTTGATTGCCGAACAGCGATTGTGCTTTGTGCCCTTTGTCGCTAAACGCTCATCGCTCTCACCGCCCTCGCCGGAGTTTGACTTTCCGCCCAGCATATTCATGGCGAGCGCCAACGCCTCATGCGCCTCCTGAGAGATCGAGCCGTAGGACATCGCACCTGTCTTGAAGCGCTTAACGATACTGTCAACGCTTTCGACCTCGTCGATCGGGATCAGCGTTTCGGCAAAATTAAAATCAAATAGTCCGCGGATACTGACCGGCTGCATTTCTTCATTGAGCATACGGGAGTATTCCTTGAACAGCTTATAATCGTTATTTCTTGTCGCCGCCTGTAATGCGTGGATCGTCTGCGGATTGTAAAGGTGTTCCTCCTTACCGCTGCGGCTCTTATGACTGCCGCGCGCTTCGAGCTCCCCGCTCACCGTCAGCCCGAGCGGATCGAATGCCGCCGAATGCAGACGGTCGACGTTCTGCTCGATATCCTCAAGCGTGATACCGCCGATACGGCTGACCGTGCCCGTAAAGTATTCATCGATCAGCTTCTCGCTGAGTCCCAGCGCTTCAAAGTTCTTGGAGCCCTGATAGGATTGCAGGGTCGAGATACCCATCTTTGACGCGATCTTCACGATACCGTGCAAAACGGCGTTGTTATAGTCCTCGATCGCCGCATAGTAGTCCTTGTCGAGCAGATCATCGTGGATCAGCTCATGGATCGTCTCGAGCGCCAGATACGGATTGACCGCGCTTGCGCCGTAGGCGAGCAGGGTCGCGAAGTGGTGCACCTCTCGCGGCTCTCCGCTTTCAAGCACGATGGAGAGGGCTGTTCGGCGCTTTGTCGCGACCAAATGCTGGTGCAGCGCCGATACCGCGAGCAGCGACGGGATCGCCAGATGGTTTTCGTCCACGCCCCTGTCGGAGAGGATCAGGATATTCGCTCCCGCGGCGCTCGCCTTGTCTGCTTCCACATACAAGCGGCGTATCGCCTTGCTGAGTTTGGTGTTTTTATAATACAGGATCGGGATCTCGGCAACCTTGAAGCCGGGCAGATTCATTCGCTTGAGCTTGAGCATTCCGGTGGAGGTCAGGATCGGATTGACGACCTTGATGACCTTGCAGTTATCTGCCTTTTCCTCCAAAAGATTGCCGTCCTTACCGATATAGATCGTGGTCGAGGTGACGATCTCCTCGCGGATCGCGTCGATCGGCGGATTGGTCACCTGCGCGAAGTTCTGCTTGAAATAATCGAACAGCGGCTGCGGCTGATCGGACAAGACCGCAAGCGGTTTATCAGATCCCATCGCGGCGATCGGCTCCGAGCCGTTCTGCGCCATCGGCAGGATCGACGTCATCACGTCCTCGTAGGTGTAGCCGAACGCCTTTTGCAGGCGACGGCGCTCCTCCCTGTGATGTTCCTCCACCTTTGCGTTCGGCACCTTCAAGTATTTCAGACGAGTCAGGTTGCTGTCGAGCCATTCGCCGTAGGGAGCTTTGGAAGCATAATGCAGCTTGATCTCTTCATCGCCGATCAATCTTCCCTGCATAGTGTCCACGAGCAGCATCTTTCCCGGATGGAGCCGCTCCTTCTTCACGATCCTTTCAGTGGGGATCGGCAGTGCTCCAACCTCGGAGCTCAGGATCAGATGATCGTCGTCGGTGATATAGTATCTCGACGGCCTGAGTCCGTTTCTGTCGAGCACCGCGCCCATCATATCGCCGTCGGAGAACAGGATCGACGCGGGACCGTCCCACGGCTCCATCATCGTCGCGTAGTATTGATAAAAATCGCGTTCCTTTTGCGAGATCGCGTCGTTGTTGTCCCACGGCTCCGGAATAGTGATCATCACGGCGAGCGGCAGTTCCATTCCACTCATCACCAAGAATTCCAGCGTATTATCCAAGCGTGCGGAATCCGAGCCGTCGGGATTTATGACCGGAAGCACCTTGTCCATGTCGCCCATCAGATATTGCGAAGCCATGTTTTCTTCACGCGCGAGCATCTTGTCGCTGTTGCCGCGGATAGTGTTGATCTCGCCGTTATGCACGATCATACGGTTCGGGTGCGCCTTCTGCCAGCTCGGGAAGGTGTTGGTCGAAAAGCGCGAATGCACCAGCGCGATCGCGCTTTCATACGCTTCATCCGCTAAATCAAGATAAAACCGCCTGAGATCGCCGACGAGGAACATGCCCTTATACACGATCGTTCTCGACGACAGCGAGGCGACATAGGTGTCCTCGTTGCTCTGTTCAAAGGATCGCCGCACCACATAGAGCTTGCGGTCAAAGTCGATCCCGCGCTTGATATCCTGAGGGCGGTTGATGAAGCACTGCTCGATATCAGGCATACACTCCCGCGCCTTGCTGCCGATCGCATCAGGATCGCAGGGGACTTCTCGCCACCCTAAAACGGCTAAGCCCTCCTTTTCCGCGATGATCTCGAACATCTTCTTCGCCTGATTGCGCCGAAGCTCATGCTGCGGAAAGAAGAACATACCGACCGCGTAATCACGCTTTGCACCAATCGGGATGTTCAGTTCCTTCGCGACCTTTTGGAAGAAGCGGTCTGAGATCTGGAGCAGGATTCCGACGCCGTCTCCGGTCTTGCCCTCTGCATCCTTACCGGCACGGTGCTCTAAGGTCTCGACGATCGTCAGGGCGTTATCGACCGTGCCGTGCGAGGGCTTACCCTTGATATTGACGACCGCGCCGATACCGCAGTTATCGTGCTCAAAGCACTCTCGATAGAGAAGGTTATTTGTGTTATTCATATGACCCTTCCTTTCCGATGATCATTTGATAAAAAGAGAGGCTGCCTCACCTGATCGGTGAGACAGCCTTAAGTTCATTATTGCAACTTTGCAAGGAGCTGCTCGCGTGTTAGGTTCGCGTTGCGTGAAATCTCATCATTGGGAATCACTCTGAGGATCTTGCCATTGTATCGGGAGACCAGCACAGCGGCTTTCTCTCCGTTTATATCAATAAAGGTTTCTGTTGTTTTTTCGTCAAGCGGCACCTGCTTTTTGAGGTTGGCTTTCTCTGTCAGCGCGCCGGTGGGACAGAGCTGAACACACAGTCCGCAGTTGTTGCACTTCGTCTGATCGAGCGGCAGCGCGAAGGCAGGGGAGGGCTCGGTCGTGAAGCCTCTGCCCATCAGCCCTAAAGCGTGGATATCCATGACCTCGCGGCAACTCCTCACGCACAGTCCGCAGAGGATGCACTTCGCTGTGTTGCGCTCGATGAACGCGTTTTCGTCACGCGTGTACTGCTGCGGCATCTCGCCCTTGAAGCGGCTCGGGTCGATATCATATCTCTGTGCGACATTCAACAGTTTACATTTGTAGTATTCGCGACACCCACATTCAAGGCATCGCGATGCCTCTGCCTGCGCTTCTTCCTCGGTAAAGCCTAAGCTGACCTCGTCGAAGTTTTTGTTTCTGACCTCGGGAGCTAAAACCTTCGGATTCAGGCGTGCCTGTTTTTCTCTGTCGGAATAGTCAATAGTACTTTCCTCACGCTTGGAGATGTAGGGGACACGCGTGTCGAGCTCTTGACCGTTCAGATAAGCGTCAACGGCTTTCGCACAGCGGTCAGCCTCGCCGATCGCTTCGATGGCGATGGACGCGCCGCGGTTGGTCGCGTCGCCGATCGCAAACACGCCGTCAATGCTGGTGGTGAAGAAGTCGGGATCGGCTTCAATGTTGCCGCGGTCATTGAGTTGTAGCTCGCTGACGTCGCCCTGCACGAGCTTTTGACCGATGGCGAGGATCACGGAATCGAGCGGAATCTCCTCGGTCTTGCCCTCAACGGGAACAGGTCTGCGCCTGCCCGACGCGTCGGGCTCGCCCAGCTCCATGACTTGAAGCGTGACGGATTTGAGCTTGCCGTTCTCACCGTTGAAGGAGATCGGGTTGGTGAGGAATTTGTAGATTACGCCCTCTTCCTCGGCTTCATCGATCTCCAAAGCGTCGGCAGGCATTTCGTTTCTGGTTCTGCGGTAGATGACGTAGACTTCCTTTGCACCCAGTCGAACCGCGGTTCTGCACGCGTCCATCGCGGTATTGCCGCCGCCGCAGATAGCGACGCGTTGCCCGATCTCAGGAGGATTACCCTTGATGACGTTTCTCAGGAAATCGATACCGCCGTATACACCCTCGAGATCCTCGCCCGGGGTACGCATGGAAGAAGATTTCCACGCGCCGACCGCCACGATCACCGCGTCGTTCTCCGCTTTCAGAGATTCGATGGTAAAGTCCTTGCCGAGCTTCACATTATTGATGAGCTTCACGCCGGATTTTTCAATAATGGCGATCTCTTTATCTAAGACCTCTTTGGGAAGTCTGTACTGCGGAATACCGTATCTGAGCATGCCGCCCATCTTCTCCATCATGTCATAGACGGTGACGGAATGACCCATGATGTTCAGATAATACGCCGCTGTCAGTCCGGCAGGACCGCCGCCGACAATCGCCACGCGCGCGTGGGTTTTTTCTTTTATCTCAGGAAGGTAGCTATCTCCATTCAAATCAATATCTGCCGCAAAGGCTTTGAGCTGAGCAATATTGATCGGCTCTTCTACGTTCTTTCTGCGGCAGGCTTTCTCGCACGGATGGGGGCAAACTCTGCCGATCGACGCGGGGAGCGGTATTTTATTCTTAATTAACTTTATTGCGCTGTCATATTCGCCGTTCGCGATCAGTCCGACATAGCCCTGACAATCGGTTCTCGCCGGACAGTTGAGCTGACACGGCGCGACGCAGTCTCCGTCATGCGCGGACATCAAGAGCTCCATGGCGATCTTTCTTGATTGCACTACTCTTTCGGATTCGGTGTTGATAACCATGCCCTCGCTGACCTTTGCGGAGCAGGAACGCAGGAGCTTCGGGATCCCCTCGGCTTCTACGACACATAATCCGCAGGCTCCGTATATTTCTACTGCTTTGTCGTAGCATAAGGTGGGAATGTCGATACCGTTCGCTCTCGCGGCTTCTAAGATCGTCGCGCCCTCGGGGGCTTGGATCGCTTTTCCGTTTATCGTTAAATTGATCATTTTTCCCCCTCCTTTACGCTTTTACTACCGCGTCAAAGCGGCATACGCTGTAGCACTTGCCGCACTTGATGCACTTGTTTGTGTCGATGACATGCGGATTCTTCACTGTACCGCTAATAGCATTGACAGGACAATTTCTCGCGCATAAGGTACAGCCCTTACATTTATCTTTATTGATACTGTATTCGATCAGGTCGGAGCACTCGCCGGCAGGACATTTCTTGTCCTTGATATGGGCTTCATACTCGTCGCGGAAGTATTTGATCGTCGTTAATACGGGGTTCGGAGCCGTCTGACCCAGACCGCAGAGAGCGCCGTCCTTGATGGCGTAGCA
>DGUQ01000197.1:22408-45674 GCA_002394725.1 Ruminococcaceae bacterium UBA4306 | reverse complement strand
TGTAGAGCGCCAGCCACTGCTGACCTACGTCGCCGTTGAGGTCGGCGCGGTCGAGGAGAATCTTGTGGTTGTTCTTCTCGACTTCACTTCTGCCGTCGGTACGGTTGCAGGATACTGCCTTGTAATAGGCGGTCTGGTTCTTGAGCATGACCTTTTCGCCCCTTTCGTTGGTGGCGGTGATGTCCGCCTCCTCAACGATATATTTTGGGATAGGAACGAAATCTACTTTGTAATACTCCTTCATCTCTTCAATAGTGGTGTAGATGGAGAAGCCAGCGAGGAACGCCATGACTACGGTAAAGCCCGCGGCGAGGTATTTACAAATATTGGATCTTTTGGCAAACTGTTCAGACGCATTATCAAATGCTTCCTTATTTGTTCCTTCAATTGTGTGCAGCTTAGTCGCAATTTCACCTCTCTGTTTATACAAATCATTAAATTTCTGGTGCGCCTCACTCCATTCACTTGAGCCGCGCTCTAACGTGTTTTTATAGTTTTGTAGATCATCCATCTGATGATCTATGGAATTAAAGGCGTTTTGCAGCGCATCACGTTGTCTGAGGATGCCCATCTTAGTCGCGCCAAGCGCCGATCCGGCTGCCGCAAGTCCGGCTACTGCCGTACAGCACCAGAGCACGATGCCTGTTTTGCTTAGCGAAAAAGAAGGGGACGCCTGCTGAGCGGACGCCTTTTCACGCAGCGCTTTGTTGGTCAGCGCGACGCCGCCCTTTTCATAAATCTCACGGTTGACGTCCTGATAGATGGAGGCAGACTCCATATTGCTTACATCCACCTTTTCAAAGCCGTTTTCGTCCGTTATCGCCATCATGATCATATCCTTGATGGAGAGGAAGTCCAGACCGGCGAGCTGTCCGTCTGAGAGCGCGTCTATGATCGGATACAGCTCGCGGATCTTCTTCTCGCTGTTGAATTCGGTGACGTCCTTCTCAAAGAATTCGAGCAGAGTGCCCTTGCCGTATCCGGTCGCCTCAAGGTAGTCGTGAGCGACGATATCCTCTAACGCCATGCCGCCCTTGACCATATTATCCTGATTCTTAATCATAGCGCTGCCGACTTTGACAATTTCGTCATCCGTCGGATTTTCGCTGATTTTGATCTCTTTTTTGCTCTCGGTATCTTCCTCCGCAACCTCATCCGCGACATCTACTGCGTTGTCGTAGTTGAGAAGTATCTCATTGAAGGCGCTCCACTTCTCGCGTATCTTCTTGGCGTTATCGTAATACCTCTTGTCAAGCTCTTTGTCGATCTCGGAGGGAGTGAGGTTGGGGTTATCCTCTTTGACGCTCTTTGTCAGATCGTCGAGATCGGTTTTTAAAAATCTGTCAAGCCATGTGTCGTTTGAAGAATCCGACGCCTTAGTCAGCTCGGTCTCCATCAGCATGACCGCCTGACCGTTGCCCTGCATGAGAAGGGTGAGGATGTCGCAGTGGTTTTTCTTTTCTTCCTCCGAGAGGGCGTTGTATGCCTCGTCGCCCATCTCGTACTTGGTCTCATTCATTAAGAGATCGCCCAGCGGATTGCCGCCGGTATCGTCGTCCGTCAGCTTGTTGAGCAGCGTTCTGTAATACTCCGCGCGCTTGTAGTTGGCGGAATCCTGCGGCTTTTTCAGGTTCTCACGATACTCGCTGAGCGTAGAGATAAAGCGGTTGACAAAGGGCTTGATCTGGGTGTCCATCTGCTGCTGCATCAGCTTTTCGTAGTCCTCATAGCTATAGCCGCCGTTCATGTTCATGACCGCAAGGTCGGTGATCGCGTCGCCTGCGTCGTCGGTGGTCTTGTAGCCTAGATAAACGATCTTCTGGTTGGGACCCTCTTTGAGTTCGTTACCGGTGCCGGCGCCCTCGTTGAGGTCGGCATAGTTGCCCTTATCGTCGGCGAGGATGGTATAGCCCTCTTCAAGAAGCTCCTTAGAGGCTCCCTCAGAGGTCTCGCCCATACCTACCTTGACCTCGCTGATGTACTTCTTACCGCTGTCCGCGGCGGATGCCGCCACCTGCGCCGGCGAGAGCACGAGCATGGTCACGCACAGCAGCGCCGAAGTGATGATGGTCAGTAATTTTTTCATCTTGTATACCTCCGTTTTGATATTCTAAAGGTTTTAACAATGGTATTATAGCATAAGAAGGGGGACAATAGGGGGACAAATCTATCATTTCAGTGTCGCATTGATAAAGTAAAAAACACAGGCCGGATTATACTGCGCCTGTGCAGAAGAATATAGACGCAAACATACGTCGATTCTGCGTAATAAACGCAGAGTGCCGATCTCATATACCATCATGATCTTTTTTGAACAAGGGGTCTATGAGCTTGTTTTATTATACAAAAACAGTGTCGGAAAGTCAAGAATCGGCGCCGCATCGGTCATACAGATACTCTTTTGTCAGATTATCATAAAACAGTGGGATGATTCATATCCGAGTGTTGATTCACATAGTTATTTACGGGTGATCCGCATTGAAAACAAAGATCATATACGAACCTGTCTTTGGATCAGCGGCAAGTCGAGCGTTTGACCGACTGCTTCAAAAAGCGTTACTCCTGTCTGTCAAAGAGAAAGGTCTGATTGACTATGCTCAGTATCGAGAGTGTCTTAGACGGATCAGATGATCTGTATTATCGGTGATTTAGCGTTCATGCGATAGACTTATTATAGATATACTGTTTGTTAATAAAAACGAAAGGAATGAGTTCAATGAAAGAATCATCAGTCAGCGATATCAAAAGAGTCGCCGCTTATTGCAGAGTCTCTACGGATAGTCTTGACCAAGCAAATTCACTTGAGAGCCAACAGCGATACTTCCATGAGTTGATACGACGAAATCCTTTATGGGAGCTTTATGAGATCTATGTGGATGAAGGTATCTCAGGTACAAACACCAAGAAGAGAAAAGCCTTCAATAAGATGATATCAGACGCTCATGAACATAAATTTGATATGATCATCACAAAGGAAATATCCCGATTCGCACGTAATACACTGGACAGTATCCGCTATACCAGAGAGTTGAAAAGCATCGGTATAGGCGTATACTTTGTGAATGATAATATCAATACGCTTGACTCCGACGCGGAGCTACGACTGACGATCATGTCATCCATCTCACAAGAAGAAAGCCGTAAGACTTCCGAGAGATGCAAATGGGGTCAGCGAAGAAGGATGGAACAGGGCGTGGTGTTCGGAAGGGATATGCTCGGCTATGACGTCCGTAACGGAAAACTGTATATCAACGAAGAAGGCGCCGCAATTGTTCGGCGCATTTTTCATATGTATCTGGATGAAGGGAAAGGCGCTCACGTTATCGCTAAGCAATTACGCGAAGAAGGTGTACAAACCTCTCGATATATGAAGGACTGGTCGTATACCGTGATTATGAGATTGCTGAAAAACGAAAAGTATTGCGGTGATCTTGTGCAGCAAAAAACCTTTACACCCGATTACCTCACGCATTCGAAGAAAAGGAACAAAGGTGAGATCGACTATGTTGTAATAAAAGACCACCATGAACCGATCGTATCAAGAGAGGTATTTGAAGCGGTACAAGAGGAAATAGCACGCAGAAAGAACCTATGTAAAGCAGAAGAAAGCTGCTATTCTAATCGTTATGCGATGTCAGGAAAAATAAGGTGTGGAGAATGCGGCGGAAGATTCACACATTCGATCAGAAGACGCGGAAGCGACAAGAAACACTACGAAAACTGGTCTTGCATACATAAGATACGCTACGGCTGTTTACGAAAAGATAAAAATGACGAGATGCTCGGCTGTGATAACGTCACTATCCGATATCAGGATCTCAAAGACATCCTGACTCATATCGCGTGTGAGATCATGCGTGAGAAGAGTGATATAGCTGATCAAGTAATCGATATCGTCAGTTCTGTATTAAAGAATAGGATGGAAAACAGTCGGGTTTCATATTATGAAAAACAGTTAGAAGCCATAGAAAAAAAGAAACAGAAGCTCCTTGATATGTGCTTGTCCGGTGATATCGAAACAGACGAATACAAAAAAGGCTTTGAAAGGCTGCATAACGAGTACAAAGAAACAAATAAAAAACGGAAAGATGAAAAGGAAAGGCATTCCCTTGTCGAAAATCAATCCTGTATCATCGAAAGCATAAGAGAGCACATCCAAGGTATCGTTGTAAACGGCTGTTGGGACGAAATATTCTATGGGAATCTGGTTGAAAAAATTGAGGTTTTCAACGATAGATCGCTCAAAATCCACCTTGATTTGATGCCGGAAATCTGCTGTGCAAAAATACTGAAAGGTAAGGAAATAAACGATCAAAACGCACGGGATATCAGAGCGAAAAGCGCGGTTTGTACATATAGAGGATCGTCGGTACCGATATCGGTCAGTGTAGCCTTCAACTCCGGCAGCGGCATGGAGAATCGCTGCGACAGATAGCGCAGTGAAGCGCCTAACTCACCATCGGGACCCCCGTATTGTGTGATGATGAGCTTAGCCAGTGCGGGGTTGGGGTTCTTGATCTTGACCGGATATTGCAGTTGCTTTTCGTAGACAAACATAGTTAACCCTCCGTATCCCACGGCCACGGATCCTTGACCCATGCCCATGTGTTTGCGTCGTTTTCACATTTCGTCAGCGGACCGTATTTTTCTTCGAACTGCTTTACCAGCGGTTCGAGCTGTTTTTGGTATTCCTCACGCATTTTTAATGTTTGTGAATCGCCCGGATGGGTGTCGAGGAATAGGTCGATATCGGTGACGGCGAATTTGAGCGTGCCGATTTTCTTGAGCATCATATCGCGTTCAGTCATTGTCCGCACCTCCGCATTTGCTGCCGTAGAACGGCTTGTGCAGCGCGTGGAACAAGGTTCCGTTCTCATATCCGAGCACCGCCTTGCACATCTCAGGCTCATACGGCTGATAGGGTACGTATGCCATCGCTTCCACTGTATCCTTCGGTAACGGGGATAAGCCGTATTCCGCCATGATCGTTTTCCTGTCCATGAATCATTCTCCTTTTGCCCGATCTGCGCTTAGACAGATCGGTATAGTAGCGGCAATATGCCACAGTACATACTATGCCGTTGCCTTCGGAGTGCGCATATCATTTGTCTGTCGGTGATATTGTGAATGAATTTTTCATATAATAATTGATTCCGACTGCGGTTTATGATAGAATAGGGGACGGTGATTCTATGTTGATCGATACCCATGTACATATCGGAAAAGTATTGGATTTTGAAATGCGGCAAGAAGATGTCATCTATTCGATGAACCGTTACGGCGTGGACTTTTCACTGGTGTCGAGCGTAGACGCGGTCGAGTTTGACCATGTCGGTCGGGCGATCCCAAAGGCGTTGCAGACCTCTCAGAATGAAGCGTTCAAAAGGACGCTCTCTTTCGCGCGACGCTATCCCGATCGAATCGGCGTCACACCGTGGATGAAGCTGTATGCCGAAACGCCCGACGATGAATTCATCCGCTTATTGGAGGAGAACCGTGAGCTGGTCTACGGGATCAAGCTGCATCCCTTCCATTCTCGTGTCGCGCCCGATGATCCGCGTGCCGAGAAGGTGTATGAGATAGCGCGAAAATATCATCTGCCTGTCGTGTCGCATACAGGCGGCTGTGAAGAGGCGCGCTCCATCCATCTGTACAATGCCGCGATCAAGCACCCCGAGATCAGCTTTGTGATGGTGCACATGGATCTGGGGAGCGATAACAGCGAGGCGATCGAGCTGCTTGGCAAGGCGGATAACCTGTACGGCGACACAACATGGGTGCCCGTCAAAAGCACGCTCAAGGCGATCGAGCGATGGGGGAGCGGCAAGATTTTGTTCGGCTCCGACAATCCGATCGACGGCGCCGATACCTATCTGCATAATAAAACGGGGGATCGATCGCTCTATCAGGAATACTTCAATGAGTTCCGCGCAATGGTCAGCCCCGAGGATTATGACAACATCATGTACCGTAACGCGGTAAGATTATTTGGAATCCATCATAAATAAAATTCTGTAAAGGAAATATACTATGTTCAGAAAGATTACGGAAAACGACTGGGAGCTGTACCGTCACTATGTCGACGTGTTCTATCACACCGATGCGGTGAATGCTCCCGTGCCGGAGGAAAACTATCGCGCGACCTTTGACGAGATGCTGCGCAGTGATGCGTATGTCAAAGGCTATATCTTTGAGTGTGAGGGCAACGCCTGCGGCTTTGTCCTGCTGTCCAAGACCTTCTCACAGGAGGCAGGCGGTGTGAGTGTCACGATCGAGGAGATCTATATCGACCCCGATTACCGTTCACGCGGTTTGGCGACGGAGTTCTTTGAATGGCTGAAAAACCGTCCCGGCGTCATGCGACTGCGCATTGAGGTCGAGGATTACAATGAGGGCGCCAAGCGGCTGTATGAGCGCATGGGCTTTGAGTTCTTGCCGTATTTACAGATGGTCATCGACAAACAGCGTCAATGATGTGCTGTTCACAAACTGTTCATAAAGTGTTCATATTTCTTTTATCGTTGTGTCAAATGGTAGTCACATAAAAGAGATACGATGTTAGTGTACTCAAAAGGAGTGTGAACGGCACCGATTTTGGCATACTAATTGGTAGAATAACAGGAGGTTTACTATGTCTGATAATTTATATGAGAACTTTCACTTCCCCGAAGATGAAGAAAAATCCCGTCCGCTGAATGAGAATCCTCAAAACGCGGAGGAGCTTGATAATAAGACGGCACAACCTGCTCAGGAGGATGTACAAGTTGAGCAGACGTACATGCCGCAGGAGGTGCAGTCGCAGGAAGTACAGCAACCGCAGGAAGTTCAGCAGCCGCAAGAAGAACAGCAGCCGCAGGAGGTTCAGCAGCCGCAGGAAGCTCAGCAGCCTTATATCAATCCTTATGCTGACCGCGTCAGATATCAGCAGCCGGCTCAGCCGAGCACGGATCCGATGTCTCAGAATCCTTATCGACCTGTCGGCACACCGACCTACAGTCAGCCTGATCCGACTCCCACTTCGTCGGCGAGCCAGACGAATCAGGATCTGAACGACGGTTTTTATCATTACAGCACACGCGCGACTGAGAACAGCCGCAATATTTATTCGAGCGCTTCCAATACGCCCCAAAGACCGACCAATCAGTGGAGCACGACAAATCCCGTCCCCGAGAAGCCCGATCGCAAAAAGTCAGGCGGCATGTCAAAGGGCGGTATCGCCCTGCTGTTGATCGTCTGCATCCTCATTTCCGGCTTGGCAGGCTTCGGCGGCAGTATTTTGGCGCAGAAGATCAATGCTTCCAAATATGAGTCCGGCGACACCGGTACCATGGTCATCCACAAGGTGAACACCGAGGCGGAGGACGCGACCAAGACCACGGATAAATCCACCGAAACCATTACCAATGAGGTAGCGAATTCCGTTGTCGAAATCACCACCGAGATCATGCAGACCAACTCCTTCTACGGTCAGTATATCTCTCAGGGCGCAGGCTCGGGCGTTATCATCAGCAAGGACGGCTATATCGTCACCAATAACCACGTGATCTCGGGCGCAAGCTCCATCAAGGTCACGACCAGAGGCGGTGACAGCTATGACGCAAAGCTGATCGGCACCGATTCAAAGGTGGATATCGCGCTCTTGAAGATCGAAGCAACCGATCTGCCCGTCGCGGTATTCGGCGATTCATCCAAGCTAGCTGTCGGTTCTAAAGCGGTCATCATCGGCAACCCGTTGGGCACGCTCGGCGGCTCCGTCACCGAGGGTATTATCTCGGCGCTGGATCGCTCCATCGCCATCGACGGCAAGACCATGCACCTGATGCAGACTGACGCGGCTGTCAACCCCGGTAACTCCGGCGGCGGTATGTTTGACGGTCAGGGCGCGCTTGCCGGCATCGTTGTCGCTAAGTCCTCCTCCGAGGGGATCGATAACATCGGCTTTGTCATCCCGATCAACGACGTCATTGAGATCATCGACGACTTAAAGGATTACGGCTATGTCCGCGGCAGAGCGGATACCGGTATGACCTATATCGATCTATCGAATAATATGTTCGCGTGGTACTACTTCGGTAACAACGAGCCGGGCGTTTATGTCGCCTCCGTTGAGAACGGCTCCAATGCCGCCAAGTCAGGCTTCAGCAGGGGTGACCGTATCGTTTCGATCGATGGTAAGGAGATCACTAATTCTGAGGAGATCACCACGCTTATCAGCGATAAATCCGCAGGCGATAAGGTAACCTTCGTGATCAATCGCAACGGAAGCGAAAAGACGATCGAGCTGACGCTGGACGAGGATGTTCCCGATCAGAACGATACAAACAGCAGCAGTAGTCAATCCAATAACAACGGCAGCGGCGGTCAGGGCGGCAATCCCTTCGGCGGCTTCTTCGGCAATAGATAACAGAATAAATGATGATATGAGAACTGCCACCCTTGCGGTGGCAGTTTCTTTACTATAGTTGCTTATCGTAACTCGATAAATTTATCTTGACTTTCAATAACCTCTCTGCTATAATCGGGTTATGGAGGTGAGCGTATGAAATTAAAAACTCTCTCAGTTTGGATGAAAGCGATTCTCTTGGGCTTTGCGGTGTGCGGCGTGGTGATCATGGGAGCTGCCGTTCCGTCGATCGGCAAGTCTATCGTCAAGGCGTATCCTGAATTTGCCGGCGCTTATCTACCGTGGATGGTTTTCCTTTGGATCGCCGCGGTTCCCTGCTTTGTTGTACTGGTGCTCGGTTGGCAAATTGCCTCCAACATCGCGAGTGACAATGCTTTTTCTTCGGCTAACGCAAAGCTGTTAAAAGCCATAGCAATCTTATCGGCTGTTGATGCTTTATATTTCTTAATTGGAAATATTGTTCTATGGCTTTTGAACATGAATCACCCCGGACTTGTCTTGATGTCGCTGGTAGTGGTGTTCCTCGGTGCGGCGATTTGCGTAGCGTCATCAGCACTTTCTCACCTGACGTCGCGCGCTGCCGATATCGAGGATGAAAACCGTTTGACGATTTGAGGTGCAGGTATGGGTGAGATTATTTTTAATATCGATGTGATGCTCGCTAAGCGCAAAATGAGCGTGACCGAGCTTGCCGGCAAGGTGGGGATCACGCTTGCCAATATGTCGATCCTCAAAAACGGCAAAGCAAAGGCGGTCAAGGTGGAGACCCTGCGCAAGCTCTGCGACGCGCTGGACTGTCAGCCCGGCGATTTGCTGGAGTATCGTAAGGCTGAATAAGAAGAAGCGTTCATTATCAAGTTATTTGTAGACATGGTTCGTAGACGGGGAAGTATTATGAAAATTATGAAAGTTATACTTGCTTTTGCAGCTGTCTGTTTTCTGGTATTACCCCAAACCGGATGTATACCGGATAAAAACGGATGTGTGAATGTGACTTGGAGAGATACTGATTCATACAGGTACCACAATAAAGTCGAAGTACTTATGACTCCTATTTCGGATTCTCTCAGGCTCAATTTCTCCTCTGATCCGAAAGACAAATCCAAATGGGAACGAATAGCAGAAGGATATATTAAACGATTCGCTTATGATAAAGGTAAACTGTACATAGAGTTTTACGATCGATGGTTTGTTTTTAATGTCGATGATTATACAGCCGGTTCATTTGACTATGAATTACAGCAATATGATTCAGAAAAAGACGTAAGAATGGTATGTGACCGCTTTGATTATCTTAAATGGAAAACTGGAGAATTCGAAAAGAATGATGTAACAATTAAGGATCTTCCTCAAGAGTATAAAACTACTACTATTTTCGAATGGAAAGAAGGAGACCTTGTTTAATCACCTTAAAAGAAGAAGCACTCCCTCAAAGTGATTGAGGGAGTGCTTTGTTATAGAATATGATTGTTGTTAAGTGAGGAAAGGAGTGTGTCAATCCTCTTCCTTTTGCAGTGCTTTGAGGATCATATTGGCGCACATATAGACGTTACCGCCGCCGAGGGTGATGACCAGATCATCCTCCTGTGCGTTCTCGACGATATACTTGGTGATGTCCTCAAAGGTGTCGATACACACGCTGCCCTCGACCTTGGCGCCGAGGTCGGTGTTGTAGATGTTGTAGGTGTTGGTCTCGCGTACCGGCAAAATCTCCGAGATGATCGCCGTATCGGGGATGCTCAGCGCTTTAGCAAAGTCATCCAGCAGCAGTGCGGTGCGTGAGAAGGTGTGCGGCTGGAATACCGCCCATACCTTTCTAAAGCCCATTTCCATCGCGGAGCTGAGGGTCGCGGTCAGCTCGGTGGGATGATGCGCAAAGTCATCCGCAACCGTGATGCCGCCCGGTGCGCCGAGGATCTCAAAGCGTCTGTGTACGCCGGTAAACTTGCCCAGATTCTCCGCGATCTGCTCGGGCGTCGCGCCCAGATAATGTGCGGTAGCCGCCGCGGCAAGCGCGTTGTAGATATTGTGTCTGCCGGGAACCATCAGGTCGATCTCACAGAGCTTTTCGCCCTTGTGCATCACGTCAAAGGTTTTGTAAGCGCCCTTGACGTCGCGCAGATTCGCGGCATAATAGTCGTTGGTCTTTCTGAAGCCGAAGGTGATCATCGGGAGCTCAACGTCCTCGATCGCGTCAAGGATGTTCTCGTCGTCGCCGTTGTAGACGATCAAACCCGTGGTCAGGTGACAGAACTTGTTAAAGCTCTTCTTGATGTTGTCGAGCGTCTTGAAGTAATCGAGGTGATCCGCGTCAATGTTGGTGATAACGGAGATATACGGCGTCAGCTCGAGGAAGGTGTCTACATACTCGCATGCCTCGCATACGATGATATCGCTCTGACCGACATAGCTGTTACCGCCGAGGAAGGGGAGCTTGCCGCCGATGATCGCGGACGGATCAAAGCCCGCGCCGATCAACAGCTGGCTGAGCATTGCGGTGGTGGAGGTTTTGCCGTGAGTACCCGCAATCGCGATCGAGCGGTTGTAGCGGCGTGTCACAATGCCGAGCATCACACTGCGCTCAATGGCAGGGATGCCCTTCTCTTGTGCGGCAACCAGCTCGGGGTTATCCTTCTTGACGGCGGCGGTGTAGACGATCAGCTCCGCACCGTCGATATTCTCCGCCTTATGACCCATGTGTACGGGGATGCCGTAGCTGCGGATGCGGTCGAGTGTTTCTCCCTCGTTGCAGTCGGAGCCCGAGAGGATGAAGCCCTCGCTGTGCAAAATCTCTGCCAGCGGACACATGCCCGAGCCGCCGATGCCGATGAAGTGGATGCGTTTGATATTATCTAAAAGATGATCTTTGTTCATTGTATTAGCCCCTTATATATCGATAGTATTATGTATAATCATGATTATTTTATGTAAGTCAGCACGTACTGTTCTTCTGTGCTACCCTTTATCATACCACTTTCGTCATAAAAGTTCAATAGGCAATATAATTTGATTATATAATTCCGTGAAAGAAATATAACGGTTGCTGCTATTGTATAATAATCGTGTAGGACGGGGGTTGTCTCCCGTATTGATCATGATAATTGAGAGAATGAATATGTACCGTAAAAATGAACTCATTGAACTGAATATCACCTCGCTGACCTCCGACGGCGACGGCGTCGGCAGAGTGGGGGAGATGGTGTTTTTTGTCCCCAATACCGCTGTCGGCGATACCATCCGCGCCAAGGTGCTCAAGGTAAAGAAGAATGTCGGCTTTGCCCGTGTGGAGGAGATCGTCACACCATCCTCCGACCGCATGGAAGCGGATTGTCCCGTGTCGTTCTCCTGCGGCGGATGCGTCTATCGCCATATCTCCTATGAGGCGGAATGTCGCGCCAAGCGGCAGAAGGTGATCGACGCCGTGACGCGGATCGGCAAGCTGGACGCGGCGCTCGTCCATGATATTATTCCCTCAAAGAATATTGACGGCTACCGCAACAAGGCGATGATCCCTGTGGGGCTCGATCGTGACGGTGAGGTCGTGATGGGCTACTACGCGCGTCACAGTCACCACATCATGCACTGTCTGCGCTGTCAGCTCTCTCCCTCTGTTTTCAACGATATCATCGAGGATGTGTACGCGTTCCTGCGCCACCGTCCCTCGCTGGTATATTCGCCGCAAAACCGTCGCGGTATCCGCCATATCTATCTGCGATATGCGGAAACGACAGGCGACGTGATGTTCTGTGTCGTGGCAGGCAGCCGTCATTTTGACGGGGAAGAGGTTTTATATCATTCTCTTATAGAAAAATATCCATCAATCAAAAGTATGATCCTCAACGTCAATGCCGAGGACACCAATGTGATCCTGGGCAAGCGTTCCTACACCGTGTACGGTGACGATCATATCGCCGATATGCTATGCGGTCTGCGCTTTGAGATCGCGCCCGAGGCATTCTACCAGATCAACCGATCACAGGCGCAAACGCTCTATGCCAAAGCGAAGGAATACGCTGATCTCAGCGGCACCGAGACCCTGATCGATCTCTACTGCGGCGCCGGTACGATCGGGCTGAGTATGGCGGACAAATGCAAGGAGCTGATCGGCGTGGAGATCATCCCCGAGGCGATCGAAAACGCCAAGCGCAACGCGTTGCAGAATGGCGTTCTTAACGCGCGTTTCATTTGCGGCGACGCGCCGCAGGCGGCAGAACAGCTCCGAAAAGAGGGGATACGTCCCGACGTGATCGTGGTTGATCCGCCGCGCAAGGGGCTCACGCCCGAGCTGATCGACACCATCGTGCGGATGACCCCCGACAGGGTCGTCTACGTCAGCTGTGACCCTGCCACCATGTCACGCGATCTGAACCTGTTCACCGAGCAGAATTATTCCGTAAAAGAAATAACCCCCGTAGACATGTTCCCTCGAACCTCCCACTGCGAGAGCGTATGCCGGATGACACGTTGTCAAGGACAATTATAAATCCGTAACAGAATTATAATCCAACTCCATACAAAGAAATTTTTACATAAAAACACGTCACAGATGTTTGTACTGCCAAATCTGTGACGTGTTTTTTGCGCTTTTTTGATCACGTTGTAATACTAAGTATCATTAAAACACTTTAACATTTATTGCGGTAAATTCCGCATAGCGGTGTTGTCGTCGTCGCACGCCGTACTCGATAGGCATATCCGGTTGGTATGCCTTGACCTCGTGTGGCGGCTCCTCCTCTCCCCATCACGCGGGGCGTGATGGGGTCCCCGAAAGATGACATACGCCAGTATGCCTGCGTCCTCCGCCTTGCTCTGCGAAATTTCTCGCTAACAAATTTGTTAAAGCGTTTAATGGATACTTAGTATAAATGATACCCAATTCGGTGACTGCGGATAATGATGTTATTCCGGTATGTTATCGCTTCCTTTTGATCGTACCCTCATAGTGATTGTATATGCCGTTTTTTCCGTTCACAAGCCTGAGAATGAATATCCTCAGAATCCCGATCACCGCTCTTAACGACATTGTCCTGAGGATATACCGGCGGGTTTTGCTGTCCGATTGTTTCATCGCATAAATGCAAGTATGCGCAAAACGATCCCACAATAATCTTTTTAACTTTTTTTGATGATAGATTTTGTATTCTTTGTTTGCCTTGATGATCTGCCTGATCCACTCTTTCATTTTGACGCTGTATCCGGTAAATAAATACAGAAACTTGAAGTGGTAAGGAATGATTTCTTCCGTTAATGTGAGATGCAGCGGATCGAGCTGCTGTTGAATGATCCGGTAGGCGCAGCGGCATTGTTCTTCGTATTTCGCGGAAGAGATCGCTTCGCTGTGGTTGCGGTATTTCATCAGGTATTTCTGAATATTGGTGATCTTCGCGTATTCCGAGCATGTTACCCACATACGATAATCCTGCGCGTATCGGTATGCTTCGTCATATGTGATATCATACTGTAAAAGCAGCTTTCTGTTAAACATGGCGCCGGGGTGGAATACCGTGGGATTGTTGCTGAACAGTAAGCAGATCTTATAATAATCCATATCCGGGATCAGGGTGTTGAAATCCGAAAGAGAGGTCACTTCACCCTTATCGTCGATGAACTCGACACAGGTACCGCATACGATCGTATCCGGATTCTCTTTCAAAAAGGCTGCCTGTTCCGTAAAACGCTCAGGGTAACATACGTCGTCGGAATCCATGCGTGCGATGAACTCGCCGCGGCAGAGCGCAAGCCCGATATTCAGCGAGCGCGCCAGTCCCATGTTTTGTTCGTTGGTGATCAGCCTGATCCTCGGATCGGAATAGGATTCGATAAAGGCGGGCGAGTCATCGGTCGATCCGTCGTCGATGATGATGAATTCAAAGTCGGTGTACGTTTGCGCCAGTACGCTGTCGATCGCCTCTTTTAAATACGGAACAGGCGTATTGTAGTTGCTCATCAAGACGGAGATAAGCCCCTTTTCCATCGGTGTTGTTTTGGGTATCATTTGTTTTCCTCCCCCCGCTTGTATGACGTTCTCCGTAATCATACTACCATTCAGTATAGTACAAATCAGCCGGGATTTCCATTATCAATTTAGATAAATATTTCGGAAAGAATTGATTGTTTATGTACGCGGATGTTGGAATTGAGGGCTTTCTCCCGTATATACAGTGATAAAAATTTTGTAGAAACAGCATAATATTGTACGAAAATTTTATTATTCTTTTCTATAATTCTTAAACAGAAAAACATCTGCCTCGTGATGTGGTAAAATAATAATGAAAATCTCGGCGATAACAGTTATCGACAGTATCGGTCTGTTGGGCTGTTATCGCCTTTGAACTGACCGGAAGAGAAAGATTCTGATACTCTTTTTCCGCGGAAGTCGGCAAAAAATCATCCATAAAAAAACAGCGGTGAAGCACCGCTGTTTTTGCTTTATCAAAGATAGTTTACTGATTGTTCACTGCCTTCGCCATCACCTGTTCGATTATCGGGATGTAGAAGGTCGCGTAGCCGAGGGCGTTGGGGTGGATCGAATCATGCTTGTAGTTATGGCTGGGATTGGGGTAGGTGTAGCGGTCAGCCAGCTGTTGATCCTCACAATTCATCGCGGTATCGTTGTAGATATCCGCGCTGCCGCAGTGCCACTTGTCGGCGATCTTGAGACCTCGTTCTCCAAAGGTGTGTTCAGTCGAATCGTTGCTGAGGTTCGTGTTATGGGCGCGGATGAAGATCACAGGGACGTCCTGCCAGGTGTTGCGGATCAGCCACATCGCTTTTTCAAAGCCGCCGGAATAGGTGTTTTCGGACGCCTGTGACATGTCATAGCCGCTTTGGATACCGCCCAGCTGAACACCGCGGAACATATCGTTGGTGCCGCCGTTTATCAGGATGAAATCGGGCTGATAATGGTATTCCGCCGCTTTGCGCACCTGATCGGGGATGTGACTTTTGCCGCTGTATATCCCCATCGTCGCGCCACCGACAGAGTAGTCGTAAGCGGTCATGCCGTATTTTTCCGCCACTTGCTGTGAGATAGGGATCGAAAAATTGCCGGAGCCGTGCATGATGCTGTCTCCGAACGAGAGGACGGTTTTACCCCTGAGCTGCCGATACAGCCTGATCTGTGAGAGCAGCGCGTCAAACTCCTCCTCTGTGACGTTCGACGTCGGGTAGATACGATCATCTTCGTCAAGGGTGAAGTAACCGTAGTAGGCGAGGGTGGACAGGGCATGGTCATTTGTGTCGATATCGCTGATGTTGCCGACGCTGTGCTCGGTATAGCCCAGCGCGTTGAAGATGGTGACGGCAGCATAGCGACGGTCAACGGACAGGGTGCTGTCCTGTTCGGTGTAGCTGTCGATGATACCGCGCTGTACAGCCGCGGCGAAGATCGCCTTGGCGTCATCACGGTTGGCGTCGGGTGCTTCTCCGAGAGCCGACATCAGCTCATAGAGCCACACGGCTCGGTCGCAGGATAGTTGATAAACGCCCTGTTTGAACCAATCCTGTTCAAAACGAATACCGCTTTGATAGTAGTAGGCGACGTCTTGATCGAAGTAATATCCGTTGGCAAGAACGCCCTGATCCAAGCGATAGTCGATATCGTTTGCCGTAAAGGAGCCGTTGGCAGGAGCACCGTTTTGATAGTATATGTCCTGCCCGTATTCCGCGTCGATAACGGCGCCGTCCTTTTCCAGTATTCGCAAGGTGTAGGCATAGACCGCGTCTTCCGTGATATCCTCATCGATATAGGAACCGCTTGTGATCCTGTCGGCGATCATCGTCCAATCGCTTTCGCCTAACGCTTTGCGGTACACGCTGTAGGACGCGGCGTCGGAGTTTTTCTTCCATGTGATCGTGTTGGTATGATCGCGGTAGGTGATAGAGTTGATCACGATGGGGCGATAGTAGGTATGGACCGTACCGGCGGTATCGAAATCAGAGATAAACGCGCCGTTTTTGTCAACACAGCGAATGGTGTATGTTTTTGTTTGCGCGTTGATGACCTTGCTGTCGGTATACGTGGTGCCTTGCGTAGATGTAAGGCGGCTCCACTCGTTGCCGCTGCGATTATAAACGCGATATTCGTAAGCGCCGTTGACAGGCTCCCAGCTCAGGATCGTTCCGTTCTCACCGTTTGTGATGGTTGAGAATCGCGGCGTCGCGCACCATAGGATCGATCGTCCGCCGTTATGATAGCTCATAAAACGACTGCCGTCGGAGCTGATCATCCTTAGGGTGTAGTAGCAAAGGGTACCCTTTTCGTAAGACGTATCGGTATAGCTGCTTTTGTTCGTCTGCGCGATCAGCTTCCACGATGATCCGCCGGTCTTGCGATAAACGCGGTAATCCTCAGCGCCTTTCGCTCGGTTCCATGTGAGGGTAATGCCGTCGCCCGAACCGCTGATCGTATGGATGACAGGCGGTTTGTGGAAGGTATTGCGATACCCGATGTGGTCGAAATCGCTGACAAAGTTCTCGTTTTTATCCAGACATCTGATCGTGTATTCCCGTGTTTCTCCGTCCTTGACGGATGTGTCGATGTATTCGGTGAGGTACTTGGACGCGAGACGGGTCCAGCCGTTACCGCTCCGATAGTATATGCGATAGAAGTTCGCGCCCTTGATCGGCTTCCATGTGATCTTCACGCTGTCGGAAAGGTTCTCGACAGCAGTGATGGTAGGGGCGGCAACATAGGAGATAGACTTGCCGCCTGTATGATCGCTCATGAAGTCGTTACCGTTTGCGGTGATCATGCGCAGGGTGTAGGTGTAGGTGTTTCCGGATTCGGCAGTAGTATCCGTAAATTCGGATTCGGTGGTCTTAGTCAGACGGAGCCAGCCGTTATTGGTTTTACGGTAAACACAATAGTCTTGCGCGCCTTTCGCGCGGTTCCACGTCACCTTGACTCCCTGTGTCGTATTGCTCAAGGTCTTGATGACCGGAGGTGTATAGTAGGTGTTGCTCCAGCCGGGGCGGTAGAAATCGCTGATGAAGTTATCACGGGCGTCCACCGCTCGTATGGTATAGACGCGGTTGGTTTCATTTTTAACGGATGTATCGGTGTATGAGGTGCCGCTCACCTTTGCCAGACGATTCCAGCCGTTGGAGGAGCGATAGTAGACGCGGTAGGCTTTGGCGCCGTTGTATTGGTACCAGCTCAGTTGAGCGCCGCTGCCGGTGTTTTTGATACTGTTCACATACGGGTACAGGGCGAAGCTGACCGCCTTACTGCTGTGATAATCGCTGAGGAAACGGGAGCTTTCAGAGTCGATCAAGCGCAGGGTGTAATAATAGGTCACGCCGATCTGTGCGGTGGCGTCGTCGTAATGATCCTCGGCGGTTTGCTCCAGACGCGTCCAGCTTGCGCCGGCGGTTTTGCGGTAAACGCGGTAGTTCTCGCCGTTCCATACGCCGTGTTTTTTCCACGCGAGATCCCATGTGAGGTGAACGCCGCTTTCATCAAAACGTATCGAAGAAAACTCCGGATCGGCGTAGTAGCAATTCTCCCAGCCCTTCGGATTGAACTCCGAAGTGAAATTACCGTGATCGTCTACACAGCGGATCGTGTAGATGCCGATCGCGGCGTCGGACATCCCTGTATGCAGATAGCGGTTGCCCTTGACGGTCGCCAGTCGCGTCCATCCGCCCACGCCGTATTTTTCATCCCATGTGCCGGTGTAGGATGACGCCTTGCGATAATAGATGCGGTAGATGTGGTTCCCCTTATAGGTATCCCATGTGAGCTGTGTGCCCGAGCCGACGTTTTGGATATCGGTGATGACAGGATAGTCGCTTTGCGAGGTTTCTGTGAGGGAAGGCTGTGATCCGGTCTGCTCGGCTTCTTTTGTCGCGACAGGAAGTATTTGATTCTCAGATGCCCCTGTTACTGTTTGCTCCATACCGTCAACGGCTTGAGCGGTCGCTGACAACGGTATCGAGGTAAATGCTGTTATTACGATCAACAGCATCGTCAACAGAGAGAACAATCTCTTTGTTATCATTCTTTCCTTATCTCCTTATCCTCTTGTAGTACGAATTACCTTTTATTTTATCATAATATACGATAAAAAGCAATATGATATGAGCGGCAAAATGACCTATAATGATTCTGAAAAAGAAAATAGCGGTACCCTTTTATCGGTACCGCTATCTGTCATTTTTTCTTCTTTGGCTTTAGCAACAGCCTGAAGATCGGCTGTTCGATTTTACTGACTACCCACGCGATGAAGATGGCGAACACCATCACGATCATATAGTGCAGGAACGCGTAGCCGTCGGTGTACCACGGGGTGTAGTAGTAGATCTTTCTCGCAATGATAGAGAGCACATAGATCTCCAGTGAGAACGTGCCGAAGAAAGCGAAGAAGCGATCAATCTTCCATTCTGACGCGAGGATAAAGAACTGCGACAGCAGGAACACCAGCGCGATACCGGTCAGTGAGCCGTAGAACCGTGCCCATACGCCGGGAAGGATGTCACGCTCGTACAACGGATAGGCTCCTGCGAGGATGACGATCGAGGCGATCACATAGCCTACATGGAACGGCTTCTTCTCCTTGACCAATTTACCGGCGTAAGCGCCGACGATGAAGGCGGCAAAGCGTGACAGCATCCGGCTGTACATGTTGTAGATGACGGCTGATGTATAGTAGATGGTGACGGATGCCGCGAATACGATCACAACGAGGAGGATCATCCGCCAAAACTCCGCCTTTTCCTGAGATAGTTTACCTGCCTTTTTCTTTCGGAAAATGAACCAAAAGATCAGCGGATAGAGCAGGTAGAACACCAGTATCGCTGACACATACCAAAAATCGATCTGGTCGATCTCACCTGTCCATGTGTTCACCGTGAGGATTGTTTTGATCGTCAGCGCAAGATCCATCTCTCCCACAACATAATAGTAGATGATGTAGGGCAGCGTCATGATCAGATAGGGGACATAGACCCTGACGATCCGTTTGTAGTAGAAGGTGCCGAGCTTAGGCTTTTTGGAAAAAGAAAAGTAAAGACCGATGCCGGATAAAAAGACAAATACATCGACGCCGATGTTGCCCATATCGATCGTATCGGTGATCAGCCTGATGGAAGGATCAAACTCAGCACGGATATTGGCAAGGATCTCACCATGAAAAATCACGATCCATAATGCCGCAAAGCCGTAGATCGCGTTTCTGAAATAGCTGAATGATCCGAAATTCAGTTTTTGTTCACTAAGGGTATTGCCGATACTTTCCTTGCGCATTTTATACTCCCTATCATAAAAGTGCTCCTTATTATAACATAATTTTTTTATAAAATCTATAATAATCGAAAAAAACAGCAAAATCCCGACATAATAAAACCGTTATCGGAATCCTTTCTGCATTCCGATAACGGCTGTGTTTCGTTTGATTAGCTGTTACGCTTATTCAATAGGCTTTCCGATACCCTTCGGTATGCTGCTGATTCCCACTAAATAACGCTGTAAGAAGGCGGCGTCAATGATGGTAACCTTACCGTCTTTATCGACATCGGCACAAATCTTCGCGGTATCGGTAAAGGTGATGAGTTGGACGATTTCACGCTGGATCGCGGTTGCGTCAGTGACGGTAACAACACCATCCAGATTTGAGTCGCCGAGCAGGGGAGAGGGGGTGTAATCCGGCGCGAACTGCTCACAGAGCCATGCCGCGCGGCTGAGCATCCAGTCGGACGCATAGTTGTACATGCCTTCAAAATCCTGTGCGTAGCTCGTCATCTGTGAATCGACGACCATCTTCTGTGTGTCGCTGTCGTAGTGCGCGACCTTCTGCCTTGAGTGATCCGCGATCCAGCTGCCGGTGTTGAGCAGCCAGCCGCTCTCATAGTTCATGGCGGCAGAATCCTTGATCAGGCTGTAGTATGCTTCCTTGGTGTAGAAGTCGCTGTTGATCTCCTTGTCGGTTTTGGCGCCGGTGAAATGCTCCAGCGCAGGCATGAATCTCTCGAACCAGATCTTCGGCAGGACAGCCTTGACGTCGGCGTTTTGAGAGATCCTCGCGATGATGTTGTTGGAGCGCTTCGCGGATGCGTTTGACTTGCCCTTATACCGGCACCACCAGTCGGTGTATTCCTCATAGTCGGTCACACCGATGTTCCTCAGATCCCACTTCACGCCTGTTGCGTTCCCCAGTGAGTTATCATAATCCCATACGGGTGAGCCGTAGAATTTGTAGTTGCCGTTTTCATCCTGACGATAGGTGAAGAAGGTGCTGGAAACGCCGCTGTCCCAGTTTTTGCCCAACTCGTTGATCAGATAGAGCTTTGCGACCGAGTTGACGTCCGCGACAGCGGAGAGATCGCCGTTCGGCGCGGTAGCGGTATAGAAGGCGTTGAACTTTTCTTTGACATAGTTCTTGACCTCCTCATAGCCGGGCTGACCGGGATCAATCTCGGGCGCCTTGATGGTGACCTTCATGTTGTTGGTGGTCACATAGTAATCGCCGTCGGTCGCGCTCGCGTCAACCTCCGCGATGAAGGGAAAGTCCTCCTTGATGGTGCCGTCCTCGTTGAGGTAGCCGTCGTCGGTCACCTCGGGAACCAGACTGCCCGGCTCTACCTTTTCACACATCAGGTAAGAGCCCCAGTAGCAGCCGTTGACATAGAAGTCGACATAGCGTGAGTCGGAGGCGTAGGGGAGGCCTACCGCGTCGGAAAGGTCATACAGGAAGCGGTTGCGCGACAGGGAATCATCCTGATAGTTGGGCAGGATGGAATACTTTTTGTTCTTCTCCATGCCGGCGATACCGACCTTCTTATCATAGGTGATGTTATAGCCCTTCTTGGGTTTGTCCCAGGAGGTGTTGCCTCTGCCCTTGATCTTCTTGATGACGGTATTGTCGATCTTGCCGTCGGGTGTTACGATCGCGCCTGTCGCTTTGGCGCTGTTTTCCTTCGACTCATTAAGATAAGTCATCAGATCGGTACCATTGCCGTCCGCGTCGGGATTATTGATGTAGATCGCGCCCTCGGCGTTGGAGTTCATGATCTTCAATGTGAAGCTGTTGCCGCCTGCTGATACGGTGTAGGCAGTGTTCGCGGTATACGCGACGCTTTCGGTAGTGTGAGACGCGATGGAAACGCCGTTGAGAGAAACGGTATCGTCAAAGCCGTTATACACATCGATGGTGTTTTCAGCGGCGGAAGAGGGGAGGAAGAAGTATTTTTCATCGGGCTTTGCTACTTCAAAATCCTCATCATGGACGCTCTGCCAAGCCTGCCATGCTTCGGTGTCGGCAGAACCGCTGACAGCGTGCACATAGAGTGCCGCCTCTGTCGCGTAATCCGACGGAGTGCTTTTTTCCTCCGCGGCAAACGCGGTCGAAAAGGGAACGGCGCTCAGGATCATCAGCAGCGCCGTAACGATGGCGATAGTTTTTTTCATGTTTTACCTCCTAAAGATATAATCTTTATGCTTTCATTATATAGTTATTCAAATACCGATTCTAACATAAATTACTTTTTTTATTAACACAATCCGCTTATTCGGAAGAGTATTGATTGAGATCATTTACTTCTCTGTTGTTTTTCTGTACTCGGTCGGCGTTATATGATACTTGTGATAGAAGGCTCTGGAAAAGTATGACAGATTGGCAAATCCACACGATAACGCGATCTCAGAGACCTTGCTCGGTTCATTCCGCAAGCGGTTGGCGGCGATCTCCAGACGATAGTTTTTCAGATACTGCGTCAGAGATTCCCCCGTCATCTGTTTGAACAGCTTGGAGAAATGACTGACGGAATAATTGCTGACAGCTGCCATTGCTTCGGCGGTGATGTTCTCTGCGTAGTTTTCTTCCAGATAATTCAGTGACAGCTTGAGCTTATCGAATATAATATCCTCATACGCGCGTTCCTTGTCCGATACCTCACAGCATGTAATGATATGATACAGGATCTCGATTAGCTTTGCCTTGATCAGCATCTCATCTCCGAACTTTCTGTCCTTTTGATAGGTCAGCAGCTCTCGGATCGTAGGAGCGATCTTCGCGCTCAACGGATGAGTCGGATCGACATACTCCGGCATCAGTAGCTGACGCTGATAAATCGGTTCAAGGTATTTCTTGCGGCACAGATCGTCTATACCGCTCTCGAGCATGGAAAGGCGGAACAGGATATTGTGATAGAATCCGCGATCCTCCTCATGCTGACGGATGGAGTGGATCGTCTGCGGATGGATCAGCACAAAATCACCGCCGTGTACAAGGTACTCCGTGTTACGGATCGAGATGCTGACAGAGCCTTTCTCCACATAGATGATCTCCATCTCCTCATGCCAATGCAGCGGAAAATCGCTGAGCCAATCCGGGACAAGACCTCGATAGACCGCAAAGGGGAAATCATGCGTTCCGTGTACCTTTGTTTCCTGATATGCTGACATATTGCACCTCATAATCATTTTGTGTCAAAAAATAGCGTGTTTTCTGCTTGTATTATACTATGCAAGAGAATATAATGCAAGTAATACTAAATGATGTGTTTTGGTGAATATGAAAAAACTAAAGCTCTTTCAATTAGCGTGGCCGATCTTTATCGAGACCGCCATGTTTATGCTGCTCGGCTTCATTGACGTTTATATCCTGAGCAATTATGATGATCTGGCGGCGTCATCCGTCAATACCGCGAACCAGACCGTGTCGATCGTGACCATCGTGTTCCAGATCCTTTCCACCGCCGGCGCTGTGATGATCTCACAGTACCTCGGTGCGAAGGAGCGTCGATCCGCTTCTCTGATATCGGTGCTCCTGCTGACGTCACAGGTCTTTTTCGGCGTGATCATCAGCGCGGTCTTTCTGCTGTTCAACCAACCGATTCTGATACTGGTGGGCGCCGACGGTCAGA
>DGUQ01000197.1:4667-22360 GCA_002394725.1 Ruminococcaceae bacterium UBA4306 | reverse complement strand
CCGACGGTCAGATCTTGGACTACGCGAGCCGCTATCTTTCTATTGTCGGCGGTACGATGATATTCCAGGCACTGCTCAACGGATGCTCGGTGATTATCCGCAATCATGGGCTGACCCGAATGACGATGTTTGTCACGGCAGGCATGAACGTGCTGAACACGGGGATGGATCTGCTCCTTGTGCCCTCGATGGGTGTTGAAGGCGCGGCGATCGCGACCTGTATCAGCCGCGTCATCAGCAGTATCATTCTGGTGATCATCCTGTTTACGAAAATCGAATCACCCTCCGCGTTCAAACTCTTGAAGCCGTTTCCGAAAGGTGAATTCCTCTCGATGCTGAAGATCGGAATTCCCTCGGCGCTTGAGACCTTCCTCTATAATCTGTCTCAACTCGTGATCACCTCTATCGTGCTGTACTGTCTGTCGGAGAATGAGCTGATCGCAAAAACCTATGTCCAGATCATCACGATGTTCTTCTATCTGTTTTCGATGGCGATCGGACAGGCGTCGCAGATCATGATCGGTCATCTGGTCGGCGCGAAGGAATACGATCAGGCGTATCGGCAGGGATTGCGCTCCTACCGTACCGCCTTGGTTATCACGGTTATCACCTGTACCGTCGGCATTCTGCTCCGCAAACCGCTGCTGAGTATCTTCACCGATAACGCCGAGGTGATCGCGATCGGCAGCACGATCCTGCTCATGAACGCGGTGCTCGAGTTCGGCAGGACGACTAACATCGTCGTTATCGCTTGTATGCGCGGCGCCGGCGACGTCTACTTCCCGACGATCTGCGCGGTGCTGTCCAACTGGATCATCAGCGTGGCTGGCTCCTATCTGCTTGCGGTCGTGTTCGGTATGGGGATCTACGGTCTGTGGATCGCGCTTGCGGCGGACGAATGTGTGCGCGGTATCCTGATGATCATCCGCTGGAAGAGCGGCGCGTGGAAAAACAAACGCGTCGTCAAGGACAGGGAAGAGATCAATGTAATAACAGATTGATGTTAAAGGCTTTCATTAGAAATCGATATTAATAGCGGAATTCACAGTATAAGAGGATTGAATCTACCGCCTAAATAAAAACAACCGTTGAGATCACACTTCTCAACGGTTGTTCTTTATGTTTGATTTATGACATCGGCAGGCTATCGCCTGACAGATCCGAAAGCGGTTTTCCGATTCCTTCGGGTGCGTTGATTCCGCTGCACCGGCGCTGTAACCATGTCGCGTCAATGATGAGCGCGTACCCGTCCCGGTCAACGTCGGCGTTTTGCGCGGCGTCATCCGATAAGTCGATCATTTTGCAATCGTATCGCTGTATCGTCGTCGCGTCCATAATGTTCACAACGCCGTCCGAATTCGCGTCGCCGAGGATTCGGACAGGCTCTGTTTTAAACGCTCCGTTTTGGAAGCGATACGCGATCTGTGCCAAGCCTCTGCCCGGTAACATCGTGACCTGTTCATTTAATCCGCACACACCGACAAAAGTCAAATTGGTATTCAGGTCGATCACCAAAGGTTTATTCGCTGTCAGCCAAGCGATATTTATGGTTATAAGTATTATAGCTCTCGATGAACTGCGGTGAGCGTTCGGCTTTGATCTCGTTGAGATAATCGTGCTTGAACACCGTTGCGTGAGCGGTCTGTATAATGATGACCGCGACGTTGGAGTAGTGGTCGGAAATGCGCTCGATATAAATGAGCAGGTTCGAGATATGCACACCCAGCTCCGGCTTGCATAAGCCCTTTTGCATTCGCTCGATGTGCTTGTGCTTGATCTTGGCGGTCAGCTTGTCGATCACCTCTTCGAGCGGCTCTACCTTGGAGGCGAGTGCCAAATCGTTTTTATTGAAGGCGTTGACGGCAAGCTCGGATATCTCGGTGATGGCGGCAAAGAGCGTGACAAAATCCGCCTTTGCTTCTTCGGAGAATTCCAGACCGCTCTCGCTCATTTCCTGTGAGATCTTGACGATATTGATCGCGTGGTCGCCGATCCGCTCAAAATCGCCTATCGTATGCAGAAGCTCGGTGATCGTTTTGCTGTCTGCTTCTGTCAATTCCTTCTGCGACAGCTTGAGCATATAGGTCGCCAGCTTGTCCTCCATCGTGTCGAGCTTTTGCTCTCCTTCTTCCACCTTGTCCGCGATCTTTTGATCGTATCGGAACATGATACCGATCGCGTCTTGAAGCGCTGCTTTGGAGACCTTTGCCATGCCCTTTGCCTTCTGTCTGCACTGCGAGGTCGCGAGCGGCGGAGAAGCGAGCAGACGTTCGTCCAGCCATACGGTCTTATCCTCGCTCTTACTGTTCTTGCCGTCCGGAATGATCTTATAGGCGAGCTTGACAAGGAGATTGCTCAGCGGCAGGAGTATAATGGTGGTGATAACATTGAATATGGAATGGACAAACGCGATTTCTACGGGGTTGATCGCCTTATCGAGAAACGCGAAGTGCATGAACGCGTCCAGCCCGTAAAAAGTCGTCAGGCAAATAACCGTACCGATGATATTGAACGACATATGCACGACGGTAACGCGCTTGGCGTTTTTGTTGACGCCGATCGAAGAGATCAGCGCCGTAACGCAGGTGCCGATGTTTTGTCCCATGATGATCGGGATCGCCGCGCGGTAGGTGATGGAGCCTGTCATCGACAGCGCCTGCAAGATACCGACGGAAGCGGCTGAGGATTGGATGATGCCGGTGAATACCGCTCCGAACAATACGCTGACTATCGGATTGTTAAAGGCGACCAACAGACTTTGAAAGCCCTCCATCTCGGCAAGAGGAGCAACGGCGTTTTTCATCAGCTCCATACCGTACATCAAAACGGAAAAGCCGAGCATGATCATACCGATATCCTGACGCTTTTTCTTTTTGCTGAGCATAAACAGCATGATACCGATCAGCGCGATCACGGGAGAAAAATTCTCGGGCTTCAACAGTGAAATAAAGACATTATCGCTCTCGATCCCTGCCATACTGAGGATCCACGCGGTCAGTGTGGTTCCGATATTCGAGCCCATGATCACGCCGACCGTCTGATCGAGCGTCATGATGCCCGAGTTGACCAGACCGACCAGCATGACGGTGACTGCCGAGCTCGACTGCACCGCTACCGTGATGCCTGCGCCCAAGCCGAGGCTCTTAAAAGGGTTCGAGGTCATCTTGCGTAAGGTGGTTTCGAGTTTTCCTCCTGCCACTTTTTCAAGGCTTTGCGACATCACGTGCATTCCGAACAAAAAGAACGCCAAGCCTCCGCAGAGTGTAAAAATTGAAAAGATATCCATAAGTTACCTCACAATCGCGAATACAACCGTCGCGGCATACATTAAGATCATCACCGCGCCTTCTATTCTGCTAATCTTTTTTGTTAGAGAGAAAACATATGTCACAATCGATACAACAACGAGAATCAGCAAGTCGATCACGGATGCGTAGTTGACCGCGATCGGGTGGATCGTTGCGGAAACGCCGAGTATAAACAGGATGTTAAAGATATTGGAGCCGACAACGTTGCCGACGGCCAGTCCGTTTTCTCCCTTTCGGGCTGCTACGATAGAGGTGACCAGCTCCGGCAGGGAGGTTCCGATGGCGACGATGGTCAAGCCGATCAGTGTTTCAGACATACCGAGCGCCGCGGCGATCCCTTTTGCGTTTTCTACAACCAGCTGACCGCCGATAATGATAAAGGCAAGCCCGACAACGATCAACAAAAGGCATTTCCACACGGGCATATTCTTTCCATCGTCATCCTCCGTGATCTTGTTCTTTTTAGCTAAGAAGATCAGCGTGCCGATATAGCCCACGAAAACAATCAAAAGAACGATTCCGACAGGGCGGCTGATCATTCCGATGTTTTCATTCATACCGGTATTAAGAAAATCAAAGCCGGAGAATAAGCGAATTCCCGTCACGATGAACAACCCGATCGTGATCAAAATTGAAAACGGAAAGTCGCGTTTGATGATAGATTTCTCGACGGGGATCGGACAGATCAACGCGCACACACCGAGAACGCCCAGAAGATTAAAGATGTTGGAGCCGACCACATTGCTCAGCGCGATCTCGTTCGCTCCCTGTATGGCGGCGGATGTGCTGACCGACAGTTCCGGCGCGCTGGTTCCCATCGCGACGATCGTCAGCCCGATGATAACGCCCGGCACCTTGAAGATCCGCGCCAAGGCGGAGCTGCCGTCAACGAAGAAATCCGCTCCCTTGATCAGTCCGACAAAGCCGATGATCAATAATAGTATATTCAAAAAAATGCTCATGCTTTTGCTCCGTTAAAATCCACTGTGATATCTGTACCTACATTCAGCGTACTTTCGACCGTGATGGTCGCGTTGTGCTTTTCCGCTACGTGCTTGACGATAGACAGTCCCAAGCCCGTACCGCCAGTCGCCTTGCTTCTGCTTTTGTCCACGCGGTAAAAGCGTTCAAAGATCCTCTGTTTGTCCTTTTCGGGAATACCGATTCCCGTGTCGGAAATCCGAATGGTTTTCCCGGACAAAATGACGTCGATATTACCGCCCTGACGGTTATACTTCACGGCATTATCCATCAGGTTGTACACCAGCTCATATAGTTCGGTTTGATTGCCTTTTATCGGATCAGCCTCGCCGATTATAGTGATCATAATATCCTTATCCTTACAGGCAACAGCCAGACTGTCCCTGCACTCCTCGGCGGTTTTCTTCAAATCAACCGTATTGCTCACTTCGCTTGCGGTATCAGAATCGAGCTTCGAGAGCTTGATGATATCGCCGATCAACGTCAGCATACGGCTACTCTCCGTCCGGATCTTTCCGGCAAAGCGCTTTACATCGTCACCCTTTGCGATATCATTCTCGATCATTTCCGCATAGCCGGAGATCGCGGTCAACGGCGTTTTCAGCTCATGGCTCAAGTTGGCAGTGAACTCCTGCCGCATATCGGATTGCAGATTGCGCTGATATTTGATCTCCTCGATCAGCGGCACCAGTTCGGGATAGGTTTCCTTTTCATACAGCGCCGGACTGTCGATCGACTTTGACAGCGCCTTGATGGGTTTCAAGATCCGCTCGGTCGTCTGTACGGAGATAATAACAGAAACAACCGCAATACCTAACACGATAGCAACAAGGATATAAAACGAATGACCGAACATGGAGAACACGGATTTGATCTGCGTCGAGACGCGCAGGATATTGCCGTCGCCGAGCTTTTCGGCGTAGTAGTAATCCTCCACGCCGAGCGTCGAGGAAAGGCGGTGGGCGCTGCCGGAGCCGTTTTCGATAGCAGAGATAATTTCAGGGCGGTCAAGGTGATTGCCCATCTTCTTTGCGTCCGTATCGCTTTCAAACAGTACAGTGCCGTTGCTGTCGATCAAGGTGATCCGCAGATCATCCGCATTATAATCCATCAGCTCATTCGCGTCCTGCAGCTTTGGATAGCTGATCTTCAACAGCCGCAGTTCTTCTCTTAGATTATCCCGCACCTCGTCGCGCATGGTGTTTTGATACACGACCACTGTTGCGATAATGCTGATCAATGCGGCGATGAGCCCCATATAAAACAGGCTGAGTATCAGTTTACGCTTCATCTTTTTCTTCCTTTTCCAGCTTGTAGCCTACATTCCTGACAGTAACAATGTATCTGCCCTTGTCCCCGAGCTTTTTGCGCAGGGTGTTGATATGCATATCCAGCGTTCTGCCAAGCTGATCGCCATAGCCCCAAACGCTGCCGAGAATCACTTCGCGTGCAAAAACCGTTTTCGGTTTGCTGATCAGCAGCTTGAGTAATTCAAACTCTTTATAGGTCAACTCCACCTTTTCACCGTCAGTGAAAACCGTCCTCTCCCTGTCGGACAATACGATCCCGCAGTAGCTGTAGTCCTCTTTTTTATCGAGCTTTCTCAGTCTCGCCTTGACGCGGCTGACCAGCTCCATCACACCGAACGGCTTACAAAGATAATCTTCCGCTCCGAGGTCAAGCCCCTTCACGCGATCCAGCTCGGTCGTCTTTGCAGAGATAATAATGACAGGGATCTCGGAATAAGCGTTATTGGATTTTAACGCTTTCAAAACAGTCAGTCCGTCCTCGTCGGGCAGCATGATATCGAGAATGATCAAGTCGGGCTTTTTATCCGCAAGCGCTTTGTAGAACGCTTGCGGCAATTCAAAATCCCTTACCTCAAATCCGTTTGTCTGTAGCGTATAACTCTCAATTTCACGAATATTCTCGTCATCTTCCAATATGTAAATGAGCATAGTACTATCCTCCATTTTATGTTCATTATAAAATAACCGTGTAAATTCTACAACAACAGTTATGTAAAATCTATGTAAAATGTCGAGTGAATGATGAATAGGTGTATGATCGGCGAAAAATGAAGCGATCAAAGCGTTAGATAGGTTCCTATCAATATTATACCTTACGCTGCGCAGTCAAATCACCCAAGATCCGGCAGCTGTTTGCGCGAAAGAAGATTGACCTATTCTCTGTTTCCGAGCTTTTACTCTATCAAAAAACAAGCGACGGATCGGCATGTCGATCCGTCGCGCTTTTCAATCCTATACCGCTATGTGTTTGGAATAATTGCTTTTACGATCGTTCCGCCGCCTTCGCGCGGAGCGACCGTCAGTTCACCATTGCACATCATTCGAAGCCTCTGTTGAATATTAGAAAGAGCGATATGCGGCTTGTTATCATTACTTGGCTGATAGTCGAGGCCGTTGTTTTCCACAATGATCTCGCTGCCGTTATCTGTCTGCCGCGTCATAACTTTGATACGCAGCGGCTCTCCGTTCGGATCCAGACTATGCTTAACGGCATTCTCCACAAGCGGCTGTAAGGTCAGGGGAGGCACGCTGAAGTTGATGTGCGACGTATCATAGTCGATATAGAGCATCCCCTCATGCTGCGCGAGCTCAACAGCCAGATAAGCGCGTGTGTGATCCAGCTCATTTTTAAACGGTACAAGCTCCTCTTCCGCGATCGCTGTGAAGTTCTTGCGCAGATAGGTGGTGAAGTCCAGCGTGACCTGCTGAGCTTTGTCCGCGTCCTGTTTACATAGGTAGTAGATACTCATCATAGTATTATAAATGAAGTGCGGTCGCATTTGCAGTACCATAACGCTGGCGCGCTGATGGGCGATCTTGCGCTCCTGTTCAGCGATCTCGCGCTGCTGGCGAATGAGCTGTAAGATGTGATCCGACACGATGAGGGAATACATGGATAGCGCGCAGATGCCCACGCCCAAGAAAAGGATCAGCTCGATATCTACAAAGGCGTGGATGATAATAAAAACCGTCAACGGGATCATGTAGATCAGTAAGGCGGTAATATAGCGCTTTGACAGCTTTCTGCGCCTTCGGATCAAGCCCACTATATTCAAAAGCATAATGAGCACCAGTGGGATCAGCATCAAAGGGAACCACCTTGTGCGGTAAAAGACGTTTTCCGGAGTAAAGATATAAAAGATATTTGTAAATTGTGAAACTTCCACCATAATGAAGTAGATGATCCACAAAACGACCACAACGTTCAACAGAGTGTTGCCGATAAGCTTTTCTTTGCAGCTATGTAATAGAAGAAACGTCGGCATTGGCATCAAAGTGGATATCAAGATGGACTCAATAAAGCAGGATACCCTCTCTGCATCGGCTAATTCCGGTTTTGCATAGAGGATAGCTGAGGTAAAGGTCACGCATACGCACAGTGCCAGAAGCGAAAAGAAGGTGATAAAATAGTTCTTCCTCCATCGATCGGTCGTGGGTATGATGATCGCGTAAGCGAGCGCCATCAGCATCAAGAGGAACATCGCGCTTGCCGAGCAGTATCCGATGATCGCTATCGTATCTGTCATGTCTCGATTCCTCCCAGCGGAAAAGGATGGCGTAGGTTCCCAAGCTGATTCCGTACCGCCTCGGCGGTGATCGGCTTGAGCAAAAAGCCGCACGCTCCCGTTTCCCATGCGTCAAAGGCATACGACGGATACGCCGTCAGGAATACCACATTGGTGAGGGGGTTGATCCTTAACAGTTCTCCGCAAACATCCAGTCCGCTGACGCTTCCCATTTCGATATCTAAGAAGGCAAGCGAGATACGGTTGGTCTTGGCGTAATTGATCGCGTCTATCGGCTTTGTAAAGCCGATCACCGCGGCATGAGGCATGACCTCCTCTAATATCGGAAGACCTCCGTTGAGGATGATCTTATTGTCATCAAGCATGATGACGATCGCAGCGCTGTTGTCTACCGCCGAGGCGCTGAACAAGAGGTTGACGTTTGTGCCGAGAGCCTCCGAGAGTCTCAGGATCATTGCCGCGTCGGGCATACGGCTGCCGTTTTCCCATCGGTTGACCGAGGTTCGGTCGACGTATATCTTCTCCGCCAGCTCGCGCTGAGATAATCCCTTTTCCGTTCTTAGTTTTTTCAAGGTTTCCGCAAAAAGCATACTCATTTTAGTACAGTTCCTCAGTGATAACACAAAAATTACATGTATAGTTTACATAATTCTAAAGATAAAAGCAATAATAATCGTAAAAAATTGGGAGTGACTCTCTGGAACGCCCTCTTGAATAATCAAGCAAAAAATGACATAATATGAGTGAGAAAGGTGCTTATCTTCTTAGGATGAAGGGAATTGAACTCAATTGCCGATAATGAGTCATTTTCAGTCTTTATCGGCTTATCGTCGATCGCAACCCGTCAGGGTTACTCCTCCTCTGCACCGAGAAATCCATGAAAATGATCTCATTCTCGGTGCGAAGCAGTTGATAGCGAGTAGATTTTTGTCTGATCGAGGAAAAACCGGAGTGAATACTGGCGTATTCACGAGGATTTTTGACGAAGAGCAGGCGGAAATATACCGCTATCAACCAATTGGGGTTCAACTCTCTTCATCCTAACCGCCAAGCGTCACCGGAAAGGAACTCTTGCAATATGGTAAGTTATTATACAGTTCTGATCATCCTTTGCTGGATGGCGCTGGTTGTTCTTTGTATACTTGTACATGAGAACAGCTGGATCAACAAAGCGGATAAGAAATTGTTTTTTCTTACATACGGCGTCATTGCGCTTTCCGCCTTCGCGGAATGGCTCGGCGTCCAGTTAAGCGGTAACGAGGCGATTCCTGTGTGGGTGCTCGAGATAGTGAAGTGCTCCGATTATATCCTCACGCCGTTAGCAGGAGGCGCGATCGTCGCGCAGATGAAGCTGCGCAACCGCTTGTATCAAGTGTTGATAGGCTTGCTCATCGGTAACGCTGTTTTCCAGATCATCGCCTTCGCCAACGGCTGGATGATCCTAATCGACGATCACCATCGTTATTCACACGGTCCGTTATACGGAGTGTATATCGCGATCTATCTGGCGGTGATCGTACTGACAGCGGCTGAGTTTCTGGTGTTCAGTATGTCATACCGCAAGCACAACAGTATCTCACTGATAGCCGCGTTCTTATTACTGCTCGTCGGCATCGGTCTGCAGGAAATCCTCGGCGGAGATTACAGAACGGCGTATATTTCTATGACGATCGTCGTGGCTTTGATGTATATCCATTACGCGGAGTTTTATAAGATGACGGCGGACGAGCAGCTTTTGAAGGATCCCCTGTGCGATGTATACAGCCGCTACGCCTATATCAAGGATATGGATAGCTACAGTCGGATGACTGCTCTGCCCGAGGATTTCACCGTATTTGTCTTTGATATCAACGGATTAAAGACGGTCAACGATACCTTCGGACATGAAGCGGGAGATGAGCTGATTATCGCAGCCGCGCGCTGTATCCAAAATGCTGTCGGCGACGAAAGAAAATGCTACAGGATCGGCGGCGATGAGTTCGTTGTCGCGGCAAATACGGAAGAAGAAACAGCGAAGGAGATCCTCGCGCGTTTAGTTGAAGAAACCGATAAATGGTCAGCGATAAAAACGGAGTTCTCTCTCAGTGTATCGTCCGGTTACGCGCGCATCAAGGATCATCAGGGCTTGACAGCGAACGAACTTGTCAAAAAAGCTGACAGGGCGATGTACAAATCAAAAGCCGCGTATTATCTTAGCCAAGGACAAGACGCTTGATCCTGCCCAACTCACCCAAAAGGGCGAAAATCAAGTCGATGCGTAATTCAGAAAAGCTGGATGGAGTATTGAAAAGCAGCAGTGTAACAACTGCTGTTTTTTTACTTTACAGGAAACTGCTCGTTTCCTGTAAAGTAAAAAAGGATTTGTATGCCCGCCCAGTTTATAGCTGGCGCTGCAACGGGCGATGGCGATGCGAAATGCGCGCGAAGCGCGATTTCTTGTGCGAACAGTGGGGGAGACCGTCGTCTCATCTCCGCTGCCGTGGTTTGCCCGGAATAGGGCAGTGACCGGGTGTTGAAAGTTCACTACACGCTTTGCAGTAGGAAGTGTTAGCTGAGGGCAAGGGTATCCATCGTGAGGTGGGATCTGAACAAGACGTGTCTGAGAGTAAAGAAAAACGGCAGATCGTCACTGTGCGGTCGGTCAATCATGATTCTCTATGTCAAATTGACGATTTTCTCTTGACATGCGAATGATTTTTAGTGTATATTTTCTGTGTAGTAGAGCATTTGAACAGCAGATAACTGCTGTGAAACAATTCGCGCAAGCACAAGATCCAATCCCTTCGTTTGAAAATGCTGTATGAAAAACGTTGAAACAGGAGTGATTATCCTCATGAAAACTATCCGAAAAACCATCAGTCTCTTTCTTGTTTTGTGCTTGATCGTTTCTGTTCTCGCGGTCGGTATCTCACCTGCCGCGGCGGAAGAAACAGTTAAGACCTATGCGCAGGACACGGTGCAAGGCAGCAACATCCTGCACTGCTTTGACTGGTCGTACAACAATATCAAGGCGGCATTGCCTGATATTGCGGCGGCAGGCTACACGGCTGTGCAGACTTCACCCGTACAGCGTCCGAAGGACTACAGCGCCTCGTATACGGACGGCGTCAACCAGTGGTGGAAGATGTACCAGCCGCTGGGTCTTTCCATCGCCGCCGACAACACCTCATGGCTCGGCACTAAGGCGCAGCTGACCTCTCTGTGTACCGAGGCGGAAAAGTATCATATCAAGGTCATCGTCGATATCGTCGCGAACCATGTCGCGAACAACGGAACCGACGGCGGCACCTACAACTATGTCAACAGCGCTGTAGAGTTTGATCTCAAAAACAGCGATTACTATCATAAGAACAATACGCGCATCAGTGATGACAGCCGTTACACCATCACCCAATATCATATGGGAATGCCCGACCTGAACACCGGCAACAGCTATGTGCAGCAAAGGGCGCTCGGACTGCTCGAGGAATGTATCGACTGCGGCGTCGATGGCTTCCGTTTTGACGCGGCGAAGCATATCGAGCTGCCGACAGATGAATCGAACTTCAGGAGCAGCTTCTGGCCGACGGTCATCAACGGCGCAAAGAGCTACGCGCAGACAAAAGGCGCGGACGAGCCGTTCTTCTACGGTGAGATCCTCGGCGGCGCGGGTACGGCTATCTCGAATTACACTACCTATATGGCGGTCACCGATAACCAGACCGGCGACCGCGCGCTGGATAAGGCATACTGGAATGCGGCTTCTGAATTAGATGACGCACAGTATATCAAAGGCGCCTCCGCCGACAAGAGCGTCCTGTGGGTCGAGTCGCACGACACCTACATGGGTGACTCAGGCTCCGCGGGTTTTAATAATACAAAAGACATTACCTCTGACGTATTGAACAAGGCATGGGCGATCGTCGGCGCGCGAGCCGGTTCCACCGGCTTGTTCTTCGCACGCCCGAATAACACCATGGGCGCGGCGAGCTCGGATACCAACTGGAAATCAAAAGAGGTCGCCGAGATCAATAAGTTTAAGAACCACTTTGTCGGTACCGGCGAGACCCTTGCTTCCTCCGGCAGCACCGCCTATATCGTACGCGGCTCCAAGGGCGTCGTGATCTCGAAGCTGGACGGCGGCGGTTCCGTTGAGCTGTCTGCTAACGGCATGAAGAGCGGCACCTATACCGATCAGGTGTCCGGCGGCACCTTTACCGTATCGAACAGCAAGATCACCGGTACAGTCGGTTCCACCGGCGTCGCGGTAGTATATAACGCGGATGATTCGGCGTTTGATTATATCACCGCTTCTACTCTGTATCTCAGACCCAGCCCCACATGGATCAACAGCGGCGGACGCTACGCGATGTACTTCTTCAATAGCTTGACAGACGATAACCAATGGGTCAGCATGATTTCCGTTGGCAATAATTATTATAGCGGCAGTGTACCCACAGGCGACTGGACAAACGTGATCTTCTGCCGCATGGACGGCTCCAACAACACGAACAATTGGGATAATAAAAAGGAGCAGACCGACGATCTCTCCCCGGATACGGGCACGAATCTCTATAATGTCGCTTCCGACAAGTGGAGCGTATACGGTTCTGCAGAGCCGACGGAGGAAGCGACCGTGCAGCCGACAGAACAGCCTACCGAAGCAGGCGACACATATACCGTCTACGCTGTCAATAACGCCGGATGGAGCGATGTATATATTCACTATTGGGGCGGTTCTAATGATACGACTTGGCCCGGCGTGAAAATGACAAAGCTGTATGGCTCTGTCTATACCATTAATATTCCGAAAGACGAAACCGGTTTGTTGTTCCATAACGGGAGCGACAGCCAAACCTCAGACATCACTTCAGGTATCTCAGACGGTGCTGCTTGGACTATCAGCAGCGATGGATCCGTTAATCAATATTTCCTTGTCGGCAGTATGAACAGCTGGTCGAATAACGACAACTATGCTTTCACCCTCAATACCGCCGAGACGGATAAGGTCGAGTACAAGCTGTCGGGTGTTCAGCTTGCGGCAAATGCCGAGATGAAGGTACACGACAGCAAGGATACATGGTATCCCGGCGGCAGTACCGGTAACTATACAGTATCATCAGCCGGCACCTATGACGTCTATTTCCGTCCGAACGGCGACGGCGGCAGCGGTTGGTACAACGGTTATTTCAAGCTCGTTGACGTCACTCCCTGTACCGTCACATGGAAAAACCATGACGGTACGATCTTGGCGACCGATACCGTGTTGAAAGGTGAAACTCCCTCCTATAAGGGAGATACTCCCGTTAAAGAGGCGACTGCCCGGACAGAATACACCTTCAGCGGCTGGAGTCCCACGGTGGCAGCTGTATCCGGCGACGTCACATATACCGCACAGTTTACCGAGAGCGTGAAAACCTTCACCGTCACATGGAAGAACTACGACGGTACGGTGATCGAGACCGATGAGAATGTCGCTTACGGCGCAAAGCCTGTGTATGACAGCGCTACGCCCACCAGAGATCCCGAAGACGCGACAACCTACCAGTTCAGCGGATGGTCGCCGCAGATCACAGATACTACCGTGATCACAGAGGACACCACCTATATCGCACGATTTTCCACGAACACAAACACCTACACCATCACTTGGAAAGACGGCGACGGTAATACCCTCAGAACAGAGCCGTGTATCGAAGGCGTGACCCCCCACTATACTGGTGCGACCCCGACAAAGACTGCTACCGACCGGTATACTTATACCTTCAATAACACTTGGGATCCGCCTCTTGTCGCGGCTGACAGAGATACGGTCTATACCGCGCAGTTCGATCAGACCGTTAACAAGTATACGATCCGGTTCAAGAACTACGACGGCAACGTATTACAAAGCTCCGAGGTCGAGTACGGCGTCGTACCTGTCTATACCGGTGAAACTCCTACAAGACCCTCAACTTTGACAAAATCCTATACCTTCAGCGGCTGGAACACAGAGCCTGTCGCAGTCACCGGAGAGGCGACCTACACCGCTGCCTTCAGTGAAGCGGCGGTCAACGCCGTTACGATCAAGGCAACAAACGTAGCGGAATGGGACAATGTCTATGTTTACTATTGGGGAAACGGCGGCGACAATACATGGCCTGGCGTTCCGATGACCGCCGACAGTGACAACTTTATCTATACCGCGTCGATCCCCGAAACCGCTCAGGGAGTCATCTTCTCTGACGGTAAAGAGAACATAAAGCAGACCGTCGATATTGAGAGCGGCATCAGGAACGGTGCTCATTGGGCGATCCTGAACGAAAAGGATGAGGACGAAAGCTACAAATATATCGTTCACGAAGTCCCGACCTATTATCTCGTCGGCACAATGACGGACTGGAAAACGGACGACGCGCCCGTATTCGTTCCCAGCAAGACAGATGAAAAATGCGAGGAATATAAGCTGTCGGGTGTTTCTCTCGAAAACACCGCCTCCATCAAGGTCTACGGCAGTGATGATACATGGTATCCGAGTGGTGCGGATTATACCATAACCGCAGACGGTACTTACAACATCTATTTCCGTCCGAACGGCGACGGTCACGACGACTGGTATGAAAACTATTTCTATGTTCATAATGTCACACCCTATACCGTCACGTGGCTTGACGGCGACGGCAATACGCTCAAGACGGATACCGTAGCTTACGGAGACACTCCTGTTTACACCGGCGCTACCCCGACCAAGAAGGCGGATACGCTGTATACCTACACCTTCAATAACACATGGTCACCTGAGTGTGAAGCTGTCACAGGTAACGTGACCTACACCGCGCAGTTTGACGCGAGCCGCAACCCCTACTTTGCGCACCATTCACTCTCGCTGAACGGCAGTATCGGCGTGAACTTCTATCTGAGCCTCACCGATCAGGAGGTTGCCGACGGCGCGACGGTCGATTTTGCTTGGACAGTCGACGGCGTTCAGAAGAACCACTCCGTCACCCTGACTTCTGACAAAAAGACCGCCAACGGTTACAAGGTGACTTGTCCGATCGCGGTCGCCGAGATGACCTACGAAATCACCGCAACCCTGACCATCGGTGAAGAGCAGGCAGACATCGATACTTATTCCGCTAAGACATACGCCGATTATATTTTAACGGACGAATTCAAAAATAACTATACGGGCACCGGCGCAAAATCCTATGACAACCTGAAAAAGCTCATTCAGACCATGCTCGACTACGGCACTAAGGCACAGCTTCGTTTTAACCGCAACATCGACAATCTCGCGAACGGTGGGTCGGATTTCTTCAGCGATGACGTCACCCTCACAAGCAACGCGAGCGATATGAGCGTGAATCTCGATCAGATCGGCCTCGAGTATGTGGGCTCGTCGGTCATCTATCTGAGTGAGACGACGCTCCGTCATTATTATAAGATCATTGATAAAGCGAAATTCACCGATGAGATCGCGAACGCTGTTACCATTAACGGTGAAAAGGTCACCTACGGTAAGAAGAGCGGCATGATCTACTTTGATAAGAAGAATATCGCCGCTCCCGATCTCGATAACGAGTATGTGCTGAGCCTTGGCGGTCAGAACTATCACTATTCCGCGCTTGATTACTCCGCGCTGTCCTACCGCTCGGACGATCAGTCCTACAGCGACAGTATCGTTAAACAGCTCGCTGTTGCGGTTTACCGCTACAATCAGGCGGCAAACACATTCTTTGAACGCTAAGGGAGGTTTATGATGAAAAAAGAACGCTATGAGCGTACGCAAATCGATCTCATTGAATTTCGGTCGGAAGACGTGATCGCGACCTCGGAGTATGAGGACGAGATTTTGAAGCAGAACCAACCCTGATAGGAGCGAACCCCCGAAAAGCACGGCGCTTTTCGGGGGCTTGTTAACCGAAAAGGGGCTATCTTATCCGTTTTGCGACAGTCCCCTTTGATCTGTATAAAACAAAAAAGTTAACAATTCATTAATCTTGCGCGCAAATATTGACGTGAACGGATGATAATGGTAAAATAGAATAAAATAGCAGGGCGGATATGAATTTGCGTTGTGTAAACCGCACAAGTTCGATCGGCGTTTTTTATGCAATCTTCCGAACCGTACCGGTTGAGTGTTGTTATAATTCTCTAGGAGAAAATATGAAGCGAATCTTTCGTATAGCGGTATGCGTTATGTTATGCGCGCTGACCGTTACCGCGAACCTGTGCGCGGCGGATGTCTCCGCTGAGTCGGGCTTTTTCTCACAAGTGGATATGCTGCATATCGAGAGCCATATCGAGGAGTACGCCGGATGCGGCTCCGGCGCTACGGTACAGGGCGCGTGCGTGGACGGCGACTATGCCTACTTTGCCTTCATGAACGGCAGTGTGTGCAATATCGCCAAGTTTGACGCCCACTCCTGGGAGTACATCGAAAAGGAAAAGATCATCAACATGGGTCACTCCAACGATATGACCTACAATTCCGACAAGGATTATCTGGTGGTCGCCAACAACGCGCCGTACTATGATGTGATCACGCTGGTCGATCCCGATACTTTAGCGCCGATCAAGGACGTCAAGATCGACGAGGATATCTATGCGATCGCCTATAACGCGAGCCGCGACTGCTATGTCGTCGGCTTGTCCGGTACATATGACTTTGCTCTGCTCGACTCGGATTTTGAGGTCATCGAGGAGTTTGACGGCGTCAACACCGGCTATACCCGTCAGGGCTGTGACTGTGATGACGACTACATTTACTTTGTCCAGAGCGGCGGTCACAATCTGCTGGTCGTCTATGACTATGAGGGCAACCATATCACCGATATCCCGATGGATGATACCGACGAGGTGGAGAACATCTTCCATATCGGCAACACCTTCTATACCTCGCTGTATTACTACGGCAACACCCTGTACAGGATCGGCTTCAACCCGACGAGCAGGATCTCGTATCATGTCAGCTATGATCCCGGTGAGGGCGAGGGTGAGATGAAGGGCACCACCGTCGTGTACGGCGAGAGCACCAAGCTGCGTGAATGCGGCTTTACCAGAGACGGTTATCTCTTCGGCGGATGGCGCGCCCAGCGCACCTGTGACGGCAAGTATATCGGCCGCAAAAACGGCTCCGACGAGATCGAGTGGCTCGATAAAGAGGATGTGTACGACTATGTCCTCTATGAGGATGAAGAAGCCGTCGCCACCACCGTGCGTTACGGCAATGTGAAACTGACCGCGCAGTGGATCGCGGAACAGTATAAGATCACCATGAACAGCGGAACAGGCGAGGGCGAGCCGCAGACTGCCGCCGTGAAGCACGATAATGACTATATGATCCCCGATAACGGCTATGTCAAGGAGGGCTTTGTTTTTGACGGCTACACCGCCTCGCGCAGTCACGATAACCGTGTGTACGGCTACCGCAAGAACAGCGATAAGCCCGAGTGGCTCAACGAATCCGACGCCGCCTCTCTGCATCATTTCCGCCCCGGCGATAAGGTCAAAAACCTCACTCCCGACGGCACCGTTACCTTGACGGCTCAGTACAGATCCGCCTATACCTTCGGCGATTCCGGCAGTACGCTGATCGAGTATTTCGGCTCCGATGAAAAGGTGATCATCCCCGATCGCGGCGGCGAGCTCAAGACGCTTGCCGAGGGTGCGATCAAGGATAACGAGAGCATGAGGGATCTGTATATCCCTGCCGGCGTCACGGCGATCCATAAGCAGTCGATCGCGAATTGCCCCAAGCTCAACAACATCTATTTCGAGGGCGAGCTGCCCGAGGAGATTGACGGTGATTGCTATGTCGGCGACGAGGCCGTCGTGCTGTATCAGGTCAAGAACGGTCAGCCGTTCTGTATCGGCTTCTTGTCCGATGA
>DGUQ01000197.1:0-4499 GCA_002394725.1 Ruminococcaceae bacterium UBA4306 | reverse complement strand
TTTTTTGTGTGACTGAAGATTGAAGACTGAAAACTGAAAAATGAATAATGATGGAAAACACTTCGTGTTTTAACTATATTATTATTCCTCCGTCGGCTCTGAGGGGGCGGTGAATTTGAAGCAAAGTCCGCTGTGGGGTTCGGTGATCTCTAAAGGATAACCGTCGCTCGCGGTCATGGCCGCCTCGCCGTAGGGTGTGGTGACAGAGTAGGAATCCGCTCCGTTTTGGGAGCCGTTATAGCTCGCCTGAGAGAGGGTGAGCAGGGCGTTGCGCAGTGCCGCTGGCACACTGCTGTCGGGCAGGTAATCGGGGTCGGCATTGGTGCTGTGCCCCTTGCTTTTGATGCTCAGCCCCGTGTCGGAGTAGTCGAACACCATCCCCGCTATCGTGTATGGCTCCTTCATGGTGATCGTCAGATGATCGCCGTCTTTGTTGAGCGCTCCCGTGTAATCCGCGTCGCCGCTGTGCACGCTGAACAGGGCAGAGAAATCTGTTTTTAATTCAGGCGGCGAGCCGCATGCCGCGAGGGTGAGCATGAGTACCGATACCAATAATACAATGACGTATTTTTTCATAATACCTCCGAAAAATTGTAGGGGATGACGCTTGTGACATCCCGAAGGTTGGCGTCTCATAGAATTGTAGGGGATGTGCCTGACACGCGTATTCGACGTCCCGAGAATAAATGTATCCGTTTTAAGATAAAAATAACCGACGGTGCTGTTAACATCCGTCGGTTTTGTACGTCCTGATTATCCGATCGTATCCTCGATCTTCATGTAGATCTCGGGGAGAGCTTCGATGATATCGGAGGGCAGCATCGCGGTCTGCGAGAGCTTTGCCGCGGCGAGATCACCTGCCAGCGCGTGGATATGCACGCCCATCACTGCCGCGTGATACGGCTCAGCACCCTGTGCCGTGAGCGACGCGATGATCCCGGCGAGCACATCGCCGGAGCCGCCCTTTGCCATGCCGCTGTTGCCGGCGATATTCTCAACTACCTCGCCGTTTTGGGCAATATAGGTGCGGTGCCCCTTGAGCACGAGGATCACATCACGGTGGCTGAGCGAATACTCCTCTGCGTGCTTTGCCGGATCGGAAATGATCTCCTCTACGCTGATTCCGCTCAGGCGTGAGAATTCCTTGACGTGCGGCGTCAGGACGATATCGCTTTGAAAGCCGTCTAAGTCATGTATATGCCGCGCGAGCGCGTTTATGCCGTCCGCGTCCATGATGACGGGACATGTGACCGTGTCAAGCACGGTTTTTTCCACAGCCGCGGTCGTTTCACTGCAGCCCATACCGCAGCCGATCAGCACAGCGGTCGCCTTATCAAGGAGCGGATGGATCGATCCTATGTCCATCGGGCTCAATCTGCCCTGATCACCCTTGACAGGTACGCATACGCTCTCTTGCACCGCGGTACCGAAGAGGGGATAGATGCTCTCGGGCAGGACTTGATAGTGCAGCCCGACGCCCGATCGGAGCGCCGCCTTCGCGCTGAGGATCGCCGCGCCGGCAAAGCCGAAGCTGCCTGTCAGCGACACCAGTGTGCCCATCGTGCCCTTGTGGGCGTCGGACGGACGATGGGGGAAATGCCGCTCAAAATAGTCGAAATCTACGCGCTTCATAGCTGTTTGTTCTTGAAGAGCTTTTTGCGCAGCTCGTTGCCGAAATAGAGCTTCATCTCATTCAGCAGTTCCTCATTCGGGGTGAAGATGATGGCGCATTTGCCCTTGGCTTCGTCATGGAAGCTGGCGACATAGTTCTCCTCGGAGAACTCCTCGTGCGCGGCGTGATAGACCTTGTTGAATTTGTGCTTGTCCATCTCGCTGTCGGTGTAGGGAAAGATATCGTCAAAGCGCTTGACGTCCACCTTCACAACAGGCTTGCGCTTGCGCTTGGCGATGATCCTGTCGATACGCAGGACGGAAGACAGAAAGGAATATTCGAATTCCACGTTCTGCGATGTGATGAAGTACCACGCGCCGTAGGCACAGAACAGCAGTAAAAACAGTCCGATGATCGCCAGATACGCCGTCTGCGTCAGCTTGCCGGCGACGATAAAGGCCGTGGGGATGCCGATCGCGATCAGAATGATAATGATAATGCGGATGACATATCCCGCGTCACGCTTTTTCGGGACGACTTGTTCGATCAGGTTATCCATGATAACACCTCTACTATCAATCTATTGCCGCAAGCGGTTGAAATTGTTGCTATCCGCTCAACCGCCGCAGGACATTCCACGTTATACTTTACCACAGAAAAAGATATTTTTCAATAAACTCTTGCAAAATTCTTCCGATGGTGTTATGATATCACAAGATAACGCAATGACGGAGAGAGTAACTCAGAGGAAACCGCCAGAGAGCCCGTGTCATCGGCTGGAAGCACGGACGGTAGAGGCTGAGCGAAGTTCACTCCCGAGCGGCAGAGCTGAACACGCGCGCGTGTTTTTTCGATGATTTGACGGATGTCTATAGGAATCGGGTGAGGGCAGCGCCCTCCCGACACCATTCACTATTCACCATTCACCATTCACCAAACAGTAGGTTCTGACGGCTGACCCCGTTAACGGTCGAAGAGTGTCCGAGGCTCAGCCTCCCTTTCCTAAGGGAGGTGGCACGAAGTGCCGGAGGGTTGCTTAGTCGATCTTCGCAATGACATTTGCTATCGGAAATATGGGTGGTACCGCGGTTCTTCCGTCCCATTGGGATGGAGGAGCCTTTTTATTATGATTTCATCATGATTTGAATCGCTTGGACGATTCGTTTGGAATGAATGAAAAATACTTTCCGGAGGTAACTATGAAAGAAAAGCTGGAACAATTAAAAGCGAGGCTCAGCGAGGAGCTGAGCGCCGCGGTTGACGGTAAGAGGCTTGAAGAATTACGTGTCAGCTATTTAGGAAAGAAAGGCTCGATCACCGACCTGCTCAAGGGCATGAAGGCGCTCTCGAACGAGGAGAAGAAGGAATTCGGTCAGCAGGTCAACGCCTTAAAGCAGCTCGCGGCGCAGAGTATCGCGAAGCGTGCCGAGGAGCTCAAGCAGCTTGAGATCCAAAGAGAGATCGACGCGACCCCTGCGTTTGATCTTACCATCCCCACCAAGGAGGACAGAGGCTCTTATCATCCCATCACCCTCGTACAGCGCGAGTGTGAGCGCATCTTCACCACGATGGGCTTCAACGTCGAGGATTATCCCGAGGTCGTCACCGACTATGAGTGCTTTGAGGCGGTCAACGTGCCGAAGAATCACCCTGCGCGCGATATGCAGGACACCTATTATCTGGAGAACGGCGAGCTGCTGAAATCCCAGACCTCCGCCGCGCAGAACGCGATCCTCAAAAAATACGGCAAGCAGCTCATGGAGAACGGCATGCCGATCCGCGCGATCTTCCCGGGCAGATGCTTTAGAAATGAAGCGACCGACGCCACCCATGAGAACACCTTCTTCCAGATGGAGGGCGTGATGGTGGACAAGGATATCTCCATCTCTAACCTGATCTACTTCATGAAGACCATGCTCAGCGAGGTGTTCCAAAAGGACGTCAAGGTGCGCCTGCGCCCGGGCTTCTTCCCGTTTGTCGAACCCGGCTTTGAGCTGGATATCTCCTGCCTGATCTGCGGCGGTGAGACCGGCTGTCCGTCCTGCAACCACTCCGGCTGGCTGGAGCTGTGCCCCTGCGGCATGATCCACCCCGAGGTGCTCAAGGAGGGCGGCATCGACCCCGAACAATACACCGGCTTCGCGTTCGGTCTGGGTCTGACCCGACTGGCGATGATGAAGTACGGCATCAAGGATATCCGTGATCTCAACTCCGGCTCACTGAAAGTGATGTCTCAGTTCACGGATGATAAGTAAGGAGGGCGCGCTATGTTTTTATCAATGAATTGGATCAAGGACTTTGTCGATCTTTCGGGACTCGACGAGCTGAAATTGATCAATCAGTTTTCTCTTTCTACCGCCGAGGTAGAGAACGAAATACAGTTCAAGGGCAGTGATATCAGCGGCATCGTTGTCGCCGAGATCAAGTCGGTCGAAGAGCATCCCGAGTCAAAGAAGCTCCATCTATTAAAGGTGGATATCGGGGAAGCTGAGCTTGTGGACGTCGTCTGCGGCGCGCCGAACGTCAGAGTCGGCATGAAGACCGCCTTTGCCAAGGTCGGCGCTAAGATCGGTGAGATCGAGATCGCGCCCCGACCCCTCGCGGGCTACATGAGCTGCGGTATGTGCTGCTCCGAGAAGGAGATCGGTATTTCCGACGATCACTCAGGCATCATGGAGATCACCGACGACGTTAAGAACGGTACCGATCTCAAAGAGATCTACGCCATCGACGATATCGTCTTTGAGGTCGATAACAAGAGCCTGACCAACCGTCCCGACCTGTGGAGCCACTACGGTATCGCGCGTGAGTTCGCCGCGATCGCGTGCCGTCCGCTCAAGGAGCTCGATTTTGCCGATCTGAAGGCATACGATCACCTGCCCAAGGT
>DGUQ01000134.1:478-10186 GCA_002394725.1 Ruminococcaceae bacterium UBA4306 | reverse complement strand
TTCAACATTGGGGAGATCGGAGAGCGTGTCAAACAGTTGAGTAACTTTAGCTACCGTTGATCCGAGATAACCAACGCCGCTCTCTGAATCTGTACCGAAGCCGAAGAAGATACCGGAGAGGTATTTGGTACCCGAGGTGTATGTTACCTCCGGCTCATAGTAAAGATAACGCTTCGGATTGTTCCAGGTGTTATCCGTTTTTGTCATGTATCCGGTATAGTTATATGCGGACATTCTCAGTCTTACAGGATCGCTGTCGCCGCCGTAGCTCATGCGAGTAGTGGCGAAGTTATAGGGCAGTCCGCTGAAGGTGGTGACAGGCTCCCAGCCTGCCTTCGCCTCGCTGTGAGAGGATACCAAATGCAGCTTGCCGACCTCGATCGGAGATCCGGCATTCTCGTTTTTGGTGATATACAGACCGTCCAGATCCGCCGGGAAGCTTTTGTCCTCATTTTTGTCGTACGCCGGATAACCGAGTGTACCGGCGCAGCCGTAGTTGATCTCTCCGAAATTGATTTGACCGCCGTTTTGGAAGGTCGCCACCCTGATATCGCGAACCGCAAGATTGGGATTGCCTGTTACGGTGTAGGCGAGGTAGGTGTACTGCGGCTCGTTCAGCTGCACCTTTCTGGCGTCGGGACAGAGGTTCTGGTCAAGGACCTGATATTTGCCCTCCATCTTAGCGATCCTTGCCTTTACAGTTTGCGGATCCTTGCCGGAAACAACGACGATATCGGCATAGTAGCTCTTTGAGCCACTGCTCTTCTGCTGTGTGCCGGTGTTGGCGTCGGGCGAGCTGTTCGCTATCGATCTTTCGGTGCGATAATTGATAAAGATACCGTTTACATCGTCGGACTTCGCGCCGGTGTTGCAGTTAGCGGGCGTTATCTGGCCGAACACGCTTGTGCATTCATAGCCGTTTGGCGTGCTTGTGTCGCCGTAGACGATATCGAAAACATTACCGTTTGCGTCCGCGCGGATCGGGCTGCCGGATCTTTCATCCTTAGAGGTGTACATGCACAGCCAGCCGTTTTGCGCCTCATAGGCGTTCAGGTCGGCGATCCTGCCTTGATTATCCTTGACCGCCTCATAAATCAGGTTGATATTATTACCGTCGTCGATCTTTGTATCGACCGCAAAATCAGCCATTTCGGTGTATTCCTTCGGTCTGCTTTTCAAAATCGCGTCGATAATGAGCGATATGATTGCGAAAAGAATGGTTACCGCCAGTATTACCAGGGAAAAGATACCCGTCCAGCTGCTGACCATCGCCGAAATGGCAATCGACTTGGTAGCGATGGCAGTAATAGTGGAGGCAACAACGGTTGACGCTGTTTTGAGAACCAGTCCGGCTAAGCCGTAATTTCCGGCAAGCCAGGTCAGCACAAAGAGAACGGAGCTGCCGACATTGATCCACTTGAGAACGTCGTTCACAATCTTTTTCGCTTCGTTCCACTTATCCATGTCTGTCTTTTGGCCGACCAGCTGCTGTGCGGCGTTAAGACGGATGGCGTCAGAGGTGAACGCGACCTTTTTGTCAGCCAGCTCGGGATTGGTATTGATCCATACTGAGAAGGAATTTTCACCCATCTTCTCCTTGATCTTCGCCTTAGCGCGGTTGAGGATCTTTTCAGCCTCGGGATTCGCCTTGTTCTCGCCCAGACAGCCGATCAGCGGCAGCACGCCTACCAAGCCGATCATTCTGCGCTGCGCGGACGTCATCTGCTCCATCACGGGATAGAGCCTTCTGAGGTCTACCTTATCGCTCGTCTTTTTGCCGATATCAACAAGGAATTCACCAAGCGGTCTGCCCTGGTAAGCTTCATATTCATTGAGGAAATTATAAGCGTTGACATACGTCATGGCGCGATCCTCTTCGGTCGGCTCATCGGAGCCCTCCACCGCCTCGTCCATACTGAGCTTCTCCGCGTTGTCGACATACTCGCCTTCATCATAGGCAGACTGTGCGTTTTCAAAATCAGTCGCGAACTTCTGGAGCTGCTTGAAAAACGCGTTGGCGTCGTCGCCGTACTCCTTGTCATAGCTCGAAAGCTCATCCTTAGAGGTCTTTTTACTCTCGAGCACCTTCCAAAGGGCGCTGTCGCTGACCTTGTCAGCCCATGAGATATCCTTTTCCTTGCCTGTTTTTTGGTCTTTGCCCTTTTCGAGCGGCGTCAGACCGGAGGCGAGGAAATTAGCGATAGCGGTTAAGGCGCCGGAGCTGGCGCGGGTAACGATCTTGGTAAAGAAGTTATCGTCCGCCTTGTCCTGCACGATAAAATCGCCCAGCCCGATATTATTCTCCTCGGGGATGCTGAACAGGTTGAGTCCTTTATAGGCTTCCTGTGCCTTAGGGCTGCCGTCCTGATAGTTGGCGATGAATTCGTTCGCGGCGTCGTACAGGGCTTCTCCCGTGCCCGCGTTATCCTTTTCGAGCTTCTCGTTAGCCTCGGCGTAGTTCTTGATCTGATAACCGCCGTTCATGTGGAGCAGCTTGATATCATAGATCGCTTCATCCTTATCTTCAGTGAGCTTGTAGCCCATTACGACCGCGTCCTTGCCCGTGCCGGCGTTGAGGTCCTTCTTCGCGCAGGTATAGCCGTCGCTTTCACAGAGCTTGATCGCCTCGGCTTCGGTCTTAGCCTGAAAGGTTTTGACCTCGGAGATATAATACACCTTTTCTGCCGCGTATGCTTTTCCGAGCATTTGGACAGGGTATTCTAACGCAAAACATACGACCAGGATAATGGCGATCGTTTTGAGAGTAAAGAAAATGGTGTTTCGCAGATTATGCTCCTTTGTTCTGATCATTTTCTTCACCGCCTTCCTTCGCTTTGTTCTTTTTCTTCTGTCGGACGATCAGCACGATCGCTCCGATGATACCGGCGGCGCCGATGATCGACACCGCGTAGAATCCGTTACTGAAAACGGAACCGCTCGTTATCATTTGCGCGTCTACTGTTCTCGATTCACCGGTGGTGAGCTCGCCCATATCCGCCTTAAAATACTGCTGTTGATAGGAACTGACCCATTCTGAGACCTGCACTCCGCTGCTGCTTGTCGAGCCAAAGTGGATCTCTGAGCCCTTATACAGTCCGGCGTCGATGATGCGCGCTGTTTCGAGCGTCTGATCTTGCAGCGCGAGATTGGCAACACCGTCATTCTTGTTGCTGGAATTGTCCATGATCTTTGTCAGACCCATGACCGTGATATTATATCGGCCGTCAACATAAACGCCGCCGCCTTCTTCGGCTGCTTTGTTGCTGACGATCTCACAGCTCGAAAGCGCCGTGTTGTCATCGTTGATAAAGATCGCGCCGCCCTTTAGGTTGGCGGAATTACTGCGGAACACGCATTTGTGGAACAGCATCGCCTGATTGTATTCGGGATTGTCGTTGATAAAGACAGCGCCGCCGTCTTTGTCCGAGTGATTTGCCGCAAAGATACAGTTGTGGGCTTTGATTACCGTCGCCTGATATTTTGCCAGATCGAGCGCCGTGTAGATCGCTCCGCCATTATCTTGCGCATAGTTGCCGGAAAAGACAACGTTATCCAGATTAATGACGCCGCGGCACGAATAGATCGCGCCGCCGTCATCCTCGCTGTAGCAGTCGTCGATCTTCGCGTTTGAAATGCTGACGACGCCCTTGCGTAGATAAACACCGCCGCCGCAGCAGTTGTCATTGCTCTTCATGGTTTTGCAGCCGTAGATCCTGCCGCCGGTCATGGTGAATTTGGTATCCATGGAGGAACCGTCTACATAGACGCCGCCGCCGTCCTCATCGGTTCTGCAATCGTAGATGGTGCCGCCCTGCAGGCGGAATTCGCCGTCCTCCTCGATGTGGACGCCGCCGCCGGTGTTGGAGCTTGCGCCGCCGGTGATGACGCCGCCCCTGACACCTTTATAGCCGACGCCCTTGGGGTTGCTGTCACGCACGGTAAAGATGGCGTTCTCTTCTACCCTAAATACGTAGCCGTTCCTCTTCATTTCATGATTTCTGTTGCGGTGAACATAATGACCGTTGAGGTCAAGCGTGATATGCATGGAAGCGCCCACGGTCAGCTCTGTGTCCTCGATCCAATCGGAACCGAGCGTGATGACAACCTCCTTCGAGTGGTCCGCGGTTTGGATCGCCTTTGACCACGCCTCCGCCGGCGAGCCGCATTCGGTGACAGTCGGCTCTCCCTCTCTCGGGATCTCCTCCATCACCGCTCCCGAGGTGACGCTCTTTGTGTCTACCGCTCCTGCGCTCGGCACGAAGACTGATGTCAGGAGCAGGCACAACGCGAACAATATGGTGATGATCTTTTTAAGCTTCATCTGTTGTCTGCTCCTTTCCTTCTTCCTTCTTTTCCTTTTTAGCGTATATGACAGCCGCCGCTATGGACACAAGCAGTATGGCTGCTCCGACATAGATCAAGGCGGTTCCGTCGGAGAAGATCGAGGAGGTGGTCGATGCGGAATTATCAGGCTTCCAGATCGCGTACAGGATGACAGTGTCGCCCTTTTTGCTTGTAAGGTTGACCACAGACGCGTCCTTTGCGTACATCTTGCCCATACCGTCCTTCTGCGTGTTCCAGCCGACAAAGGTGTAGTTCTTGCGTAAAAGCGTAGTATTCGGCAATTGGAACTCTTCGTCGTAGTGGAGCGTTTTAGAGGTTACGGTTCCTTTTACGTCATAGCTCTTTTTTATCCTGCCGGTTTTCTCGACCAGCTGATCGGTGCCGTTCTTGTCAAATTTCAGAAAATAGTTATTCGGCAGAAGCTTCGCGGTAAGGGTAACGGAATCGTTGATGAAGGTAAACTCGTATTTGTTGGTATACTTGTCTTTATTCGCTTCATCATCGGATACATCTTTGATGATTCCGTGACCTTCCATATCAAAATCATCGATATAATAGCCGACGGGAGCCTTTATGTTCTCAAAGCTCACCGTTGTGTTCGCGTGAGATGACGTCTCATATACTTCTTCTCCGTCCACGATGACGTTCAGATGCAAAAGGAATACGAATTTGACGTTGATCGCCTTGGTGATGGTCGGATAGACGTTGCTGCCGGACTTGAAGGTCATCTTGTAGGTGCTGTGATGATTGCTCTTGTGATTGCTGGTCACCTTCCACTTGAAGCCCGTGTTGTCAACCGACTCGATGGTGTCCTCACCGGGGAAGGAGACGTTTTCCATGGTGATGTTTTCACCCTTTGCCGTCCATGTCATTCCGTACTGATCGACTGCCGAAACGGTGATGACGCCGGTGGTGTCGATCTCCTTGGGCATATCGACCTCAAACGCGTCGGGGTCGGGATAGGGATATTTGTCGCCGCCGATGTCGATCCTCGTATTCTTTTTTTCATCGCCGTAGACTTTATGCACGACATGGCGCGAGGCTACATTGACGCCGTTGATCTTGATTGTCACATCGCCCTCAAAGTCACGCGGAAGTGCCGTAGTGCCAAAGGAAGTGATAAAATCGACCGAGGTGGGAAAGTTATCGGAGCCACAGTCGTAATCATAGGTGTAAGAGCCGCCGTCGTGATCTATGGATTCATGAAAAGACCCGGAACTGTTAAGCAGCGTCTCACTGCCTACACCCTTATCGCTTCTGCCGTAGATATCGAAATAAGCATAATCCCAGTCGTCAGCGTCATCTGTCACTTCGATATCAATCTGTATCTTGTAGCTGCTGTTGTTGGCTGTCTGCATCGTCTTGATCAGGTTAACCTCTTTGACGCCCTCGTCGCGGTTGATCTTGAACTTGTTGTTATCGCAATAGAAGATATCCGCGGGAGCACCCTCGTTGAATTCGCCGAAGCCGGAGGTTATGTCCCTGTTTTCGGCATTGTCGGGGGGAGTGATGCCGATCGTCGAGCCGCTCGGAAATCTGCCCTTGACCTGAATGGGAGCCATCTCTCTGAAGCAGATATTAGATGAATTGCCGTTAGCCGTGCAGTCGGCGACCCTTGTTTTACCGCCCAAGAGGATCAGGGAGCCGGCATAGAAGTTGATTCCTGCGCCGGTCACGGACATACAGCTGGTGATCTCGCTCGATTGCAGGCTCAGCGTACCGCTGGTGTCCATATAAATACCGCCGCCGCTGTTCTCGGACGAGCAGCCGTTGATGGTGCAGCTGCTCAGGCTGAGCGTTCCGTGTGAATTCAGACAGCCGCCGTTGGTCTTGCAGCTGTTATTGGACATATCCGCGTCAGTGAATTCTGCCGTTGTGCCGGAGTTCGCCCACATAGCGCCGCCGGCTTCATCGGCGATATTATTGTTCATCGTCGCTTTATTGACGGTGAGGTCGCCTCTGTAGAGATTGACGCCCGCGCCCACCTTGCCGACGTTGTCTGAGAGTGTGCAGTTGTTGAGCGCGGTGGTGCAGCCGTTCGCGTCAATGTACATGCCGCCGCCCCTATTAGTCGCCTTGTTGGCAGAGACGGTACAATCCGTCAGCGTCATGTTTTTGTGGTTGGTTACGCCGCCGCCGTTCATAGCGCCGCTGTTCTGGGTGATCTCGGTCTTGGTGAGGGTTGCCTCTCCGTTTGACCAGATACCGCCGCCACCGCCGTTATCGGTTATGATATTGCCCTTTATCCTACAGTCTTTGAGCGTCAGCGTACCGCTGTTGGCGATACCCGCACCGTCGTGCGCCTGATTGCCGGTGATTTCACACTCGGTCAGCGTGGCGGTCGATTTTTCGTCTATATACAGCGCGCCGCCGTTTTTGTTGGCAATATTGTTCTTGAACTTGCAGTTTGTCAGCTCAACCGTGCTTTTCTCTACCCTGATGCCGCCGCCGTACGGTGCTCTGTTATCGGAGATGTTCATATCGCTCATGACCAGCTTGCTGTCATTGAGAACGCGGATCGCTCCGCCGTACTCGTCATGTCTGCCGCCGGATAACGTGGAGGTTCCCTCCTTACCGGTGCCTTTGATCGTAAGGCTGGAGCCGTCGGTTACCTTGATAATTGTGGGGCCGTCATATTTTTGAGAAAGGGAATAGCCGTTGGTGTTGAGGACATGGGCTTTTCCGTCGCTGATGACCATCTCCTCTGTCAGCTCGATGTTGTCTGTCAGATCGGTCGTGCCGTTGTGTAACGCCAGCTTCAGCGCTTCCTGCGTATTGACCTCGTTCTCATCTTCGAGCGTCTCAAGGTATATGATCGGGTAAATGTAGAAACTTCCTTTTTCAACTGCGGAATCTCTTTTCGCCACGATGGTCGGACGGTCGAGGGTGAGTTTGTCTGTTTCTTTCTTATACAACTCGTCGTCGATATAGACGACAAAATACTTACTATCCTTTTTTTGCGAAAAGGTATCGTAGTTGACTAACGTGGTTCCCTCATCTAAGAATTTGCCTTTAGTCGCGTTCCTGATATATACGCGTTTTGACTCGTCCTCTATCGTCTCAAGGTATACCACCGGGTGACGGGGTCTACCGGGATCGAAGGATTTTTTCTGGACTTTGACCATTCGGTCGATGGTGATCTCGTCCTCGCTCTCCTGATACAGCTCGTCGTCAATATAGACGGAGAAAGCTTTATAATCCTTCCTGTTGTATTCATTAATGTTGGTTAATGTTACGCCTTTTTCCAGCTTATCGCCTTTTATCAAGCTGAGAAAATACACACGCTCTCCTTTGGCGTGATCTTTTGCCGCGACGGTCGGGATGCCGATCGCCGTCGTTGCCATCACCAAAAAGAGTGCAAGCATCATCGACAGGGTCCGCACGGGGAATGAAATGCTTTTCTTCATTTTGTTCACTTCCTTTTCATAGGGTGCGTCGTATCTCAGGACGCCTTTCTCTCTCTTCTTTTTCTGGAGGAAAAGGTGATCAGCATCGTCAATCCGCCGCCTGCGATCAGCCCTAAGAGCGCTCCGAGCATCAGCGATCCGCCGGAGAACAGCGAGCCTACCGCTGTTTTTGCTGTGTCACGCTTGAAGAATATATAGGTGCCCTCATTGGGGTCGTTATAGCAAAGGGGAATGCTCTTACTTGCGTCTGTCAGGTTCTGTACCGCTTCCTCGCCGAACATATGGATGCCGGTAGTGTAGCCCTCGGGAGCCTCGCCTTTGCCGAGCTTGAGCTTTAAGGAATCGGCAAGGATCGGCATGCCGTTCTCATACTTCACGCTGTAGAGCGCCAGCCACTGCTGACCGACGTCGCCGTTGAGGTCGGCGCGGTCGAGGAGGATCTCGTGGTTCTTCTTCTCCACGTCGCTGCTGCCGTCGGTACGGTTGCAGGGAACATACCGATAATACGCGGTCTGGTTCTGTATCATCATCTCTTTACCGGTTTTGGTATCGGTGGCGGTAATGTCGGTTTTCTCTACAATGTATTTCGGAATGGGAACGAACTTCACCTTGTAGTACTCCATCATCTCGGTAACGGTGAAGTAGATAGAAAAGCCCGCGAGGAGCGCCGAAACAAGCGCAAAGCCGACAGAAAGATATTTGCACAGAGTTGATTTTGCGGTGCCCTCCTGCATCGCCTTCCTCGCCGCTTCTTCGGCTTTCGGAATATCTCTGGTTTCAAGACTGTTGATCTGCCTGGTCAATTGTTTAACAGATGCATCTTGTCCGGATCGACCGAATTTCTCCAAATAAGCGTTAGATTTTGAATAATCCAAGCTTTGGTTTAAATCGCTCAGTTGCTTTTGCAGATTTCCAAGCCTCGTTATAGCCCTTTCCCCTGTTTTTGCGATCATCTTGCTCGCTATGCCTGTACCAAGTGCCACCGCTCCGGTTGCCGCGGTACAGCTCCAGAGGACGATACTGAGGGTGCTCAGCTTAAATCCGGAGTTGGTTGAGCTTGCGCTTGCGCTTGCGTCCGCGCGCAGCGCTTCGTCGGTCAGTGCGACGCCGCCGTTTTCATAGATCTCGCGGTTGACTCCCTCAAAGATAGAGGCGGGCTTCACCTTATCGAGATCAACGCTGTTAAATCCCTTTTCGTCCGTGAAAGCCATGATGATCATATCCTTGATGGACAAAAAGTCGAGTCCGGCGATCTGACCGCCCGAGAGCGCATCTACGATCGGATACAGGGCGCGGATCTTCTTCTCGCTGTTGAACTCAGACACGTCCTTTTGGAAGAAATCCAGCAGCGAACCTTTTTCATACTTTATTGCTTCAAGAAAATCGTGGACAGCGATATCTTCCGCCGCCTTGCCGCCGTCAAGCAATAAATTATGCTTGTCGAGCTCCTCATCCATCGCCTTGGCAAGTTCTTCATCAGATGAATTTTCGTTTACTTTAGTGTTTGTATCACTTTCGATCTCAGTATCGATTACTTCATCAGCGCTGTCGACCGCGTTGTCGTAGTTGAGCAGGAGCTCGTTGAACGTGCTCCACTTTTCACGGATTTTCTTGGCGGTGTCGTAATATTTTTTATCCAGCTCCTGATTGATCTCAGAGGGGGTCATACCGGGGTTTTCTTCCTTGATCTCTTGAGTCAGCTTATCGAGATCGGTTTCCAAAAATCTGTCGAGCCATGTATTGTCGGAGGAATCCGACGCCTTAGTTAGCTCGGTCTCCATCAGCATGACAGCCTGACCGTTGCCCTGCATGAGGAGGGTGAGGATGTCGCAGTGCTCCTTCTTCTCTTCCTCCGAGAGGGCGTTGTATGCCTCGTCGCCCATTTCATACTTGGTCTCGTTCATCAAGAGGTCGCCCAGCGGCTTGCCGCCCGTATCGTCGTCGGTCAGCTTGTTGA
>DGUQ01000134.1:0-336 GCA_002394725.1 Ruminococcaceae bacterium UBA4306 | reverse complement strand
GCGTAGAGATAAAGCGGTCGACAAAGGGCTTGATATGGGTGTCCATATGATCCTGCATCAGTTGTTCGTATCCCTGATAGCTAAATCCGCCTCTCATGTTCATGACCGCAAGGTCGGTGATGGCGTCACTCGCGTCGTCGGTGGTCTTGTAGCCGAGATAGACGATTTTCTGGTTGGGGCCTTCTTTGAGGGCGTTACCGGTGCCGGCGCCCTCGTTGAGGTCGGCATAGTTGCCCTTGTCGTCGGCGAAGATGGTGTAGCCCTGTTCAAGAAGCTCCTTTGAGGCTTCCTCAGAGGTCTTGCCCATACCTACCTTGACCTCGCTGATATACTTCT
>DGUQ01000137.1:2763-7835 GCA_002394725.1 Ruminococcaceae bacterium UBA4306 | reverse complement strand
TCGGCGTAGTCGGACATCATCGCCGAGAGGAAGATCTCCGCGGCGGCGTCATCCTTATTCTGTGACAGCATATGAGCGACCGAGGTCATGAGTTCATAGAGGCTGAGCTTGCGGTCGCCGACATCTCTGCGACGGCGGTAGTAGGCATTGACGTTCGGCGCGAGGTCATAGACAGCGCCGATAAAGTTATCTACGGCTCCTTGACGGGTGAAGCCGATGTAGTCCTCACCCGTGAGCTGACGATAGCGCGCCGATATATCGCCTGCGTCCGACAGCGAGATAGTTTTGCCGTATTTGGTATATCCCCATCCCTCCGGCGGCACACGGGTGAACAGATCCTCCTGCCGCACAAGATTATAGATGCAGTTGTAGCGGTTGGTATGGCGGCTGAGCGTGGTGGAGGGGGACGCGAAGGTATAGGCACAGACGCGCTCAAGCCCGTAGCGGTCGCATAATCGCTTGGCGAGAATATTGGCGACAGCGCCGCCGCGGCTGTAGCCTGTCAAAAAGAACTCCGGCTCCGTCCCGATAGCGTGGGTGAATACATAGTCGCCGAGCTTCAGCTCCGCAAAGTCAGCCGCCTTCGCAAAGCCGCTGTGCTCCGCCGAGTAACCGACGTCAAAGTTAGAGTACCACTCGCTGCCGCTTGTGTCGCGCAGTACCGCGGCGATTTGCAGGCGGTTCTCCCTGATACGGCTCGCGATACACATGCCGACCTTGTCACGCTCGGTGTTTCGGAAGGCGATCGTGATGATATCACTGTAGCCCAAGGCGCTCAGATTATCGCGCAGGAGCTTTTCATCCCCGGTGCTCATACTCAGCGCCGCCGCGACACAGCAGGCTGCCGAACTGAAAAAACAACTGTTCTTCGGCAAAAAATCGTGATCCGCCGTGATCCTTTGCAGGGCGGTTTGTCGAGGTGAATCCGAGATCATATAGCGCAGCAGCCATTCTTTTTTATCGGATTTGATGATCATAATACCCTCCATCGTGTTGACTAAATCGTAATTTGTGCTATAATAGCAGATGTCAAATCACGATCAATAAGAGCGTTGCGCATGATGGCGCGACCGCTATGTATAAGGAGAGGTTTTATGAAACGGATCATTTCGTTATTGCTCGCTGTGATGCTCATCCTGTCTGTCGCCGCTATGGCAGGCTGTAATAAGGGGAGCAAAAAGGCTGATACCGGCAGCTCTTCCAACGCGTCAAGCTCATCGAGCGCGCTGAGCGCGGCATCGCTCCCCGAGGGCGCCGTGCCTAACGCCACCACTGCCGAGGGCAAAGCGACCGGTTATTACAAGTTGGATAAGGATGAAAAGGGTCGCGTCGTGCGCAACTATACCTATGACTCTCTCGGTAAGCTGCAGGGCTCGATCGGCTACGAATACGATGATAACGGCTTTGTGTCGAAGGAGATCCACTACGATACCGAGGGCAAGATCACCTCTCAGATCGCTCTGGAGCACAACGAGAGCGGCTTTGAGACAAAGAGAACCACAATGGACGCGCAGGGCAAAGTGAAGTCTACCGTAGTGACTACCTATAATGAGGACGGCACCACCACTCATACCAAGTATGACGCTAACGGTAAAGAGATCAAATAAAAATCAGTCATTGCATGGAGGTGGCACAGAACGCCGCAGCAAGAATCCATATCATAAAAAAAAGCAGGAGTTCATGCTCCTGCTTTTTATTATGTCCGTTTTCTGTTGTGTTATGAAAAATCGATACGCTTATTCGCACAATCCGCGCAGCTCGGTGATCGCTTCCTTTGCGTCGGGAGCACCGAATACCGCCGTGCCTGCCACGCAGATATCCACGCCTGCTTTCGCGGCAACGGCGATGGTGTCCTTGGCGATACCGCCGTCTACCTCGATCAGGGTAGAGAGCCCGCGCTTCTCGATCTCCGCCTTGAGGAAGGTGACCTTCTCCATCATGTCGGGCATAAAGCTCTGTCCGCCGAAGCCCGGCTCCACCGTCATCACCAGCACCATGTACAGCCTGTCAAGATACGGCAGGACGACCTGCGGCGCGGTACCCGGCTTGATGGCGAGGGCAGGCTTGATCCCACGCGCCTCGATCAGCTTCAAGGTCTCGTCAATGTCGCTGTCAGACTCAGTATGAAAGGAGATAATATCCGCGCCGGCGTCGGCAAAGTCATTGATATAGCGGTGCGGTTCACTGATCATCAAGTGGACGTCAAAGGGCTTTTCGGTCGCCTTTCTGAGCTTTTTGATGACCGGCGCGCCGAAGGTGAGGTTCGGCACAAAGTGACCGTCCATGACGTCGAGGTGCATGATATCCGCGCCGCCCTGATCGATGCGGACGATCTCGTCGCGGAACACGGAAAAATCACAGGATAACAGGGAAGGTGCAATTAACATAATGAAACTCCTTAAGAGATTGTGTAGGGGAGGGTCTTGACCCTCCCGAAAACCTATATTGAAATAATCGTTTTGTTATGATACTTCCATGATTCAGTATTCATTTCTTACGGTTGTTTGACCGATTATGCGATGATCACGCCCCTACAGGCACAACCGTTTTGATCTAAGGAAAAGGCACACGTGCCCTTACGGTCGTCTGACCAGCTCGGCAATGAGGGTCGCGGCGACCCAAAAGCCGATGTAGATCAGCAGCTCGACGATCGACAGCCGTGCCACAGAGGCGTACAGCGCGAGGGTCGCGCACAGCAGGATGCCCAGTATCATGCCGAAGATCTCGATCACGATGCCCAGACTGATGTTGGATTTAACGCTGATACATCCGCCCACGGCGCGTGCCAGCGAGCCGATGCGTCCGCGTGTCGCGACATAGGCGCGCGAGGCTTCCTCCACCTTCTCGGTGGCTTCATCGATAACGTTGGAATAGCCCGGCGCGGTGACCTTGACCGAACGGTAGAAGATCTCGTAGCGTGTCGCGATCAGCTCGGGTGTGATGTTGGCGTCGGTAGTGCTCACGATAAACGAAAGACCGGTTTTCTCGGCGCGCTGGATCTGTGTTTTGAGGGGATCCACCGCGTCATAGGACAAGCCCAGTACCGCGACCGCCTGTCCCGCGACCGCGACATACGCGATCTCAAGATTGCCGCCCCTCTTTTTGAAGGGGATATCGGTGGTGGGGATGGTGATGTGGTAGCGGTTCATCAGCTTCATGTTGCCGATCAGGATGCGCTCACCCTTGATCCAGCCGACCACGCCGCTCTTGTCCTCATACATGACGCTCTCGACAGAGGGCAGGACGTTGTTGTTCTCCATCACCAGCTCGTCAAAGACCGGCGCGATGGGCGAATTCGCCTCACGCAATACCGCGGTGGCAAGCAGCAGGTTCTCGCTGATTCTGTACTGTTGCAGGGGGTACATCTCCTCGAGCTTGACAGAGCCGTTGGGGAAGAGGTCGGTGGCGTTGAGCATGACGGCGTTGGTGTCGCAGAACTGGCGCACCGACGGATAGCCGGCTACCATCGCGTCCTCACGCAGCATCTTGCGGCTGAATAACAGCATGGGCAGGTTGCCTGCGAGCATACCGGTGAAGGGAATGCCGATGCACAGCATGACCGTCAGCGCCGACACTGCGCCCTGTACACTTTTGAAGATGACCGCGTAGAGGATGGTGACGACAAGCGAGCTGATGATCGCGATCGGCGCCATCTTGCCGGTGAGCTCCTCACTCGGGTCGGGCGCGTAAGAGATCTTCAAAAAGTCCGATAAAAAGCGTGTGACATGCTGATAGGCGATGATCCCCTTGGAGGAGGTCGTGCCGCTGACCAGCCTGCGCGCTGTTTCTACGTCGTCATATATCTTTGCCGCATAAGCAGGGGAGTGCGCGTTGATGAATTTAAAGTTGCTTTTGACCCTTAATGCCATCAGCAGTCTGCCCGTAGCGTTCAGAATCAGCGCGAACGCGACGACAAAGCTGTACAGATGGTGGTCGCCTCCGACAAAGGAGGTACAGGTAAAGAGAGAGACAAGGCACTGCAAAAAGCACGCGATGTAGGAGAGTGAGATCACGGTGCCGCAGTTGAATTTGAAGTGTGCCAACGGCTTGAGCCCGTCGATCAGGGTGTGACGCGCGACCAGTCCCAGCGCGAAGGTGAGGATCAGATACAGTCCGCAGAAGGTGAACGCGCTTCCGGCGCCGTTCGCGGCGACTGTCGCCGCGCCTGCCATACGCTCCCAGATCGTCAGACCGAGCATGCCGATACCGATCAGCAACGCGAGCAGCAGATGGGTGAGCTGACGCTTGATATTCTGGCGGATGGTGTCGAAGATGTATTGCTCGTCCTCATTGTTGTTGTAGTCCATCGCGCGCATCTGCTCATCCTCGGACGGGGTGGTGATGCCCGACGAGATCACGGCACCCAGTACGCGGAAAAACTTGACGACACGCGAGCGCTTCTTTTTCTTGGGCTTGGGCGCTTCCTCGTCAAAGTTGTTGCGCATGATCTCTTTGTTCTTTTGTTTTTGTGCCGATTCTGTCTTGTGACGCGCGGCGATCTGCGTAAGGGTATACAGCAGGCTTTGGTGCGGTCTGACCATCGGCTTGGTCGCGTGGTAATTCCCCGAGATGGTGGGGTCGGTGGATTTGAGGTATTCGTCGTATTCGCTTTCGACCACATCGGTGAAGCGTCCTGCCTTGAGATAGAGCTTTTCCACGCTCTCCTCGTGCTGATACACGGGGATGGTCTCCACGACCGTATCGCCCGAGGGGGTGTAAGACTTCGACTGCTTTTTGGGAGGATGGGATCCATGATGCTCCGCGGTCTGTTCGGGCTTCTCGGGCGCTTGTGCCGGGTCAAGGCTGACGTCGATGTCATCGATATCCTGTACATAGATGTTGCGCAGCTTCTTGACGTCCACCACGTCCTCGATGATGTCCTCGGCGATGGTGGCGTTGGGGTCGAGCTCCGGCTCGAGCTGGACCTCCGGCGCGTTGATCTTCTCCGGCATACTGAACTCCAGCTTGCCGCGGATCAACTCGTCCTTGGTGACCTCCTTGCGCCGTGCCGCCGCTTCTTCCTCAAGCGGCTGATGACGGCGGAATTTCACTTGTTTATCTTTTGTGGAGTA
>DGUQ01000137.1:0-2700 GCA_002394725.1 Ruminococcaceae bacterium UBA4306 | reverse complement strand
ATCTCCTCCATCTTGTTGTCGAGAGACTGTGAGGATGAGTCGTATGCCGCTTTGTTGATGTCGGTCATCTCGTCCTCTGCGGAGTTCTCGACAGGCAGTTCGATGATGCCGTCGGATTTATCCTTGTTATCTCCTCTGTCCCAGCGGAATATGCTCATGTTTCTCATCTCCTTTCTATCAGACTCCCGTTACCAAAGGGAGTCTTGATTATCTGCTTTCGGCTGCCTTATACATCAAGATGCCGGCGGCTACCGAGGCGTTGAGGGAATTGATCCTGCCCTTCATCGGCAGGGATACGATGACGTCGCATTTCTCGCGCACGAGTCGGGAGATCCCCTTGCCTTCGTTGCCGATGACCAGCGCCGCGCCGCCGCTGAAATCGGTTTTGCGGTAATCCTCGCCGTTCATGTCCGCGCCGTAGATCCAGATGTTGCGGCGCTTCAGGTCGTCGATGGTGTCCGCGATATTGGTCACTCTGGCGACAGGCAGGTATTCCAGCGCGCCTGCGGACGCTTTATAGGCGGTATAGGTCAGTCCGGCGTTGCGGCGTTTTTTGATGATGACGCCGTGTGCGCCGACGCACTCCGCCGATCGGATGATCGCGCCGAGGTTGTGCGGATCCTCGATCTCGTCAAGGATGATGATAAAGGGCTGCTCGCCGCGCTCTTCGGCGAGGGAGAGGATGTCCTCCACAGAGGCATACTCCTTCACCGCGCACAGTGCCGCGATCCCCTGGTGCGCCGCGCCTCCCGTCATGAAGTCCAGCTTTTTGCGCTCGACCTCCTGCACGGGGATACCGGCTTTCTTCGCTTTGGCGGTGATCTCCACCGCGGCGCCCGATTGATTGCCCTTGGCGACCATCACCTTGATGATGGAGCGTCCCGCGCTGAGCGCCTCGGCAACGGGGTTGCGTCCGATCAACAGCTCGTCGTTTTGATACGGCTGGTTTTTTTCGTTACTCATAGGCATACCTACACATCATAATCGTACTTATACCAATACAGTATACCATATATAGTATGCGGCTTTGCTTCTTCGCAAGAATAAAAGCGAAAAATGAAGGATTATTTATTTGAGATACCCTCGTTCTTTTTCTGCAATTCTCTCCACGATCCCGAATCCGCCGCTGATCGGGTCGCGGAACAACTCCATTTTCGGCGGAAAAATCGTGAAGGAGAAGAACATCAGGTAGTACAGCGTCAACAGCATCAGTGCCGGCAGGAAATATTCCGAGAGCTGATTGTCAGCGGTCTCCATGCGGTATGACGCCGCCTGTGACGTGATTACGGCGATCAGGGACATGGCGATATCCACCCAAAAGATGTTTTTCCCTGTCAAAACAGGAAGGAGATACGACGCGCCGATGATCATGCCTGCCAACAGGTACAGTCCGATCACCTTGGCGACGACATACTGCCGAAAGTGTACTTTGAGCCAGCAAAGCTGGATCAGCGCCCATCCGATATAGGGCGCGGCAAAGATCTTGGTGTGCTCCCACACGCTCTCATTGACCGCGCCGAATACGATGCTCAGCGCCGCGCCCTTACTGAGCGGATATACGTAGTGCAGCAGCACGGCGGCACAGTAGATTACGACGCACCCTGCCGCCTCTGACAGTGCGACAGCCCTTTTGTCCATACGATCCCCCATTTGTCAAACAGTGTTCACTGAGGGTTCGGCGTAAGCCGACCCTGCGGCGATCTCAGCACATCACTCTTTCATGATCAAAGGTGATAAACAGTCGGTAATATGATATGAGAGTCGCCTTGTACACTATTCCTTATCACGGGGAGCCTTATATTGAGAAATTATAATTATTTTAAGAAATTATACAGTTTGTATTATTCGTATTTTTCAATAAAAATGTTGATAACTCTGTGGATAAGTGGAATAACTCGGGGTTCAAAAGGCTCAAATCGACTAATAAAACCTAAGTTTTTTTGAGTTTTCATAGTTTTCCATAATTTTTTTAACAGAATTATCCTATCTTCTTTTTGTGAAAAAAGGTGTTTTTCTTATACAAAATGTAATATAGCCCTTGTCAATTACCATACGGAAAATTAAGAAAATATTTCCTCTGTCCATAATTTCCGCAAAGAAAAAACATCCCGTTTCGCAACAGGATGTTTGCTGTTAACCTTTGAAGATGAATGCCCTGAAGAGCAGCGTGACCAGACTGCCGTCGATGACCCCGAGCACGACGCCGCCCAGCACATCGGTCAGGTAATGCACCCTCAGGTACATCCGCGAGAACGCGATCGCGCACGCCAACAGCAGTGCCGGGATCCAGATCCAAGGGGGACAGCACCATGCCGTGACCGTAAAGGCGCAAAAGGATGAGGCGCTGTGTCCCGAGGGAAAGGAGTGATCCTTGGGCTTATTGATTTTCATATCTTCATCAGAGATCCATGTGGACGGGCGGTCGCGGCCGACGGACTTTTTGATCAGCACCTCACCGATCAGGTAGTTCACGCCTAACGCCGCGGTCATGATCACGCTGGTCTCACGAAAGCGGCGTGTGATCAAAAAGGGGATCACAAAACCGACCAGCCAGATGAATCCGCCGGTACCGGCGTAGGTGAACAGCACCATGATCCTGTCCAGCACGGGACGGTGGATCTCGGACATCCGTTTGACTACGCGCTCATCCAGTTCACGCAGTTTATGAAACATAGTATACTCCGTAATGATTCCAATAGT
>DGUQ01000195.1:23181-47370 GCA_002394725.1 Ruminococcaceae bacterium UBA4306 | reverse complement strand
TTGGGCAGGTTAAGGATGGCGGAGAAGTTGATGATCTCGCTGGTCACGGAGCGGATATTGGGATACCGCTCGACGAGAAGGGTGAGATATTTTTCGTAGTCGGTCATGGTGATACCTCTTTTCAAAAACCGTTCATGGGAGATTCTCTATAAAGATATTGTAACGGCTCGAAGGAGAAAATGCAATTAAAAAGTGTGAGGAAAATCTGTTAAAAAATAATTTTTAAATACCTATACGGGAGCAAGTATGAGATTTTGATTCTTCCGCCGATCATCCTGATCATAGGGCTGATCTTCCTCTTGGCGGCGAAGCTGATACAAGAGGAGCCGAACAAGCGGATCGCGCTGAATATCGGGCTGGCGCTGGTCCTGTTCATCAACGCGCTGAATTATTTTGTCCTGTACGTTCAGGCGAACGCGATCAAGGATATCGGGAAGTTCGGGTTCAATCGTTTTCTGCTGCTGGCGTTCGGCGCGTTCTTCATCTTTATCGGAAACCTGATGCCGATGGTGAGGAAAAACGCCTTCATCGGCATGCGGACGAAGTGGAGCGTGAAGAACGACGCGGTGTGGAAGAAGTGTCAGCTTTTCGCCGGCGTTTCCATGATCGTCGCGGGCGTGATCTGCGGCGTGCCGGCGTTCGCGTTGCCGGAGCTGTTCGCGATGGTCGGCGTGTTGATCGCGGTCGTGATCGTGAATGTGATCTACTCGTATATCGCAGCGAAAAATGGGTAAACGGTGACCGATTACAAATGGGGCTGTCGCAAAACAAAAAATGTCATTCTGAACGGACACGCGTGTCCGGTGAAGAATCTGAAAGTACTCACCTTTCCGTTAGATTACACATGAAAGGTATAATCTAATTGGATAAATTGCACGATAAGATCCTTCGCTAAAGCTCAGGATGACATACTAAGGAGCTGTCACTATGCTTAGTGCGACAGCCCCTTGATTTCTACACTTGATTTGTTATGTTGGATTATCAATACCAACCGGCCTCTTTGACGAGAACCTTTTCGTCCCAAGCGGCTTTTACGAGCTTCTTCTCGTAGTGACCCTCTTCGGGAACATTGACGGTGTTGGTACTGACTTGTACTCTACGAATATCATTATGATAACCGCTGCCTTCACCAGCAAGCATATGTGCTTTGTCGTGTGCAGAGAAAGCGCTATCATCATACGAAGTATCAAACTCAGCGCCGCAAACATGGCACACGGTATATACTCTCTTCTCATATACAGGCTCTTCATAAGAGTACGTTTCCTGATCTACAACGTATACGTTCTCATACTCCGCGTCGTGGTGAACAGTCTTGTATACAGCTTCGTGGTAGGTTTTACCCGAACCGGAACCACCGCCGGAAGTGGAACCGCCGGAAGTAGAAGCGTTACCGGAAGAGCCACCGGAGCTGTCGCCTGACTTGGGAGAAGCGGAAGAGCTATCGGACTTACTGCTTGTGCTGTCGGACTTGCTTGAGGTGTCAGAGGCTTTGGCTTCTGTAGCCTTTACAGAGGTATCACCGTCAGCCTTTGCCGTAGTAGGGTCGATGACCTTACCGCTTGCGTCGGTGCTTAACTGAGTAGATGTAGTGTCGCTTTTAGCGATCGTTGCCGTGGTTGCCTGTGCCTGATCGGGAGTAGCCGAGGAGTGATTGCCACAGCGCGTAAATAACATGGCTAAGACGATAGCGAGGATCGCTATGAGCACAACCGCTATGATAGCGATGATTTTCTTGTTTTTGACTTTCATCATATGACGTCCTTTCTGATATTTGCTTGATGTCTTTATATTGTAAGCCTTACACGTGATAGGAAGATAGTTGGGTCAGTGCGTAACTTTATAACAAGGAGATGATCTTTAATCCTTTTTCCTTTGCGTAGCTTAGCGTATTCGCCGCGCCGCCTGCCCGATATACATAGCTGACAGCAACGCTCGACCATTCCACCATGATCTTGTTCCTTTCGGGGATAGCTCGTTTGTGAAAAAAGTAGGTTTCCTGCTGTTCCTCAAACGGATAGATGATCTCGTCAAACAGATCGATATACGGCGTGCGGGGGTTGCGATAGGCTGTAACAAGAATGCTTTTAATGTTTGGATATCGCTTTTTCATCTTATGGAGTACTTTGGCGCAAGTCTCATCAAAGTGTCCCATACCGCCGTTGAGGAATATCCTGATCCCCATATGGATTGCGGCGATAATTGCTTGTTCGATATACTCTTCTTTAATGAAATAACAATCTCTGTTGCCGATGAATAACGCTGTGATCTCTTTTCGTTCCATATACTTGAAAATAAAAAAAGCGCAGCCCACTAGGTGAACTACGCCGAAAAACACATAGCTCCTTGTTGCTACACAATCACATTCGACCTCGATTTCTCTTAGTGCGTATGTTGAGCCTGTGTTTTTTCACAGTTTATAACATACGCATCAAAAAACAGCGCGAATAAGCATAGACAGAAAAAGCTGTCTATACACAATCGAGGTGTTATTCAAATGTAATTATGTAGCAACTTCATCATACCACAACAAATTGTGAAATGCAATATTAAAGCATCGAGGGATTAAGATTTCGTATCATTCTACCATTCTGATTCCTCTTCCTCTTCATATTCTTTGAATAACTGTTCTTTGGCTCTACAGTAAAAGTAGCTCATAAATGCCGAGAGCACCTGCTCCCGATTTTCTTGTTCGGTGCCGGCGCCGGCTTTCAGCCGTTCGATCAGCACATCCGATAACGTATTGATAATGTTGTTGACAGAGCCGAACATAGACGTCCGCATATCATAATCTCCATTTTCTAATTTATCGGAAATGATCATGATACCTGTACACAAGAGCTGTGCTTCAGGGTTCGTTGCCAGCAGGCGTTTGGTAGCCCTATATCTGTTTCTGAAACAATGCACATACATAAGATCTGCTACAGTTATTTCATGCTGACGGTTTCTTTATCGTTTTCATGACGATTCTGCTGTTCATTCTGTTTCATATTGCGTATCTCCCGAAGATAATTATTTTACAGATACATTATAACATACTGTTCGCGTGATTTCAACGCTTTAAAGCAGTAAAATTAATATTGTTTCTGTCTTTATGCAACAATAACAGCCGCCTGCGTTTGCAAGCGGCTGTCGGTGTATTAATTCTTATCATGCGATATCAGTGACGGAAGTTCCGTCCTCATATAATAGTTTTTATACTAGATTCTCTTATTTCGCCAGCTCCTTAAACGCCGGAAGATATTTTTCAAGGATTCTTTTTGCAACAATATCGATTTTCTCATCTTCGCTCAACTCAAGAAGGGAGCCGTTTTTCTCGATATCGATAACAAGATACTTTGGTTTATTGTTCTTGAAGATGATCGCCTCACCTTTCTTTTCCGCCGTTTTCGCAACCTGAGAGAAGTTCTGATTTGCCTGCGTCATCGAGAATACCGTGTTTGTATCAATATACATCAATATCACCTTATAATATAGGATAAATTTTTCGTGGCTATTTAGCTGATCATTTTTTACGCCGCAGCGTTATTATTGATGAGCTCAATCGTTTGTCGGATTCTGTACCACAACGACAGATCGGTGAACACCTCTACAATGCTGCCTCTGTCGGTGAAGGGCGGTTCCTGCAGGACGGACAGGTCCTTCAGGATGCCGTTGTGGATAATGTATTCGACGATCTGGTTGACAAAGTAGATCTGCCTGTCATCAAGATTCGCGTCGCTCAGATATTCGGCGAAGGCTTCCTTTGCCGCCTTCATATCCATACCGACGATCTCGCGCACGAATTCTCCGAGCGGTTTTGTGCCGAACTGTGCCTCATACTCCTCTTTAGAGCCAAGGTCATTCCACAGCAATTTCTCCAATCCTGCGATATCCTCCGACGTCAGCGGGACATTCCCTTTCAGCTTGGCGATCGCGCCCTCACCCTGATGCTGGCGGATATAATACTCCACCTTCTCGCGGTAGTTCTGTAAATCGTCATTATCCAGCTCGGATTCATTCCAGTCCATCGAAAGGATCTCGTCATCGAAATTGGTATTATAGATCTCTCCGTCATAAGGAATGTATTTCATCAGATTCCTGAGGCACTCGCGGATATGCTCGAATTCGTTGATCCCCGCGTTGTCAAAGTAATCTGTATGCAGGATCTTGTTGATCAGCTCGGACTGCGCCATGATCTCGGGGATATTCGCCACACTCGCGACGCCCTGCACCTTGCCGAAGAAATCCTTTCTGCGCTTGCCGTACTTTTTACCGGCAAGATAACACAGCTCGATCCCGTACATCAGCGCGTCAAAGCGCACCGCTTTCGCGTCATCCTCGTCGGGGATGATCAACGGCGCCAGCTCGTCGCGGATCGTCAGCGTATCCTCGTAAGTCAGCGAGGTGTAGTTGTCCTTGGAAGAAAACTTCTCGACATAGCGCAAATGCTGGCGGACGGCAAAATTCTCTCGATTCAGCTCCAGCGTCTTATGTACCATGTCATCCACCAAGGATTCTCTGAATGCGATCAAGTCGGTCGTCTGATACTCCAAGTCTTGCAATTTAAATACGATCTGCGCCTTCAAGTGGAAGATCGCGCTTTGCAGCGCCGCATTATTGGCGCTGGGCTTACCCTTGTTCATGCGGAAGAACTCAAAGTTACCGCAGAAGTCGAAGATATAGAACTTGTCCTTGTCCTTGCCATCAAGCAGGTTTTCGCATAATCTGGTGCCGCGGCCGATCATCTGCCAGAACTTCGCCTTGCTCATAACCTTCTTGAAGAAGACGAGGTTCAGCACCTCGGGCACGTCGATACCCGTGTCGAGCATATCGACCGAGATCGCGATCTGCGGCATTTTCTGTGGATCGGAGAACTCGTCGATCAGGCTTTGCGCATAATTGACATGGTTGTCGATCACCTTGGCAAAGCCGTGCTGCAGATGCGGATACTCCTTGTTGAACACCTCGAGGATCTTCTCCGCGTGGTTATGGTTCTTCGCGAAGATGATCGTCTTGCCGATCTTCTGGCCGTAATCCACCGTCAAACCGTTGGTCATCAGAATATGCAGTACCTCGCGGATCGTATCGGTGTTGAAGATCCATTCATTCAGCGCGCCCGAACCGATGCTGTCGGGCATCTCGCCGTCCTCATCGGTGAAGGTGCTCTCGTATGCCGCCTTATCCTCATCGGACAGCTCATCATAGACGATACCCTGCTCGATGAATTTCAGCCGCGTTTCGACCGACATAAAGTCGACCAGGAAGCCGTCCTTGACCGCCTGGCTCAGCTCGTAGGCATAGGTCGGTTCGTTATCATTCAGATCGAACACCTCATAGGTATTTTTCTCTACCTCATCCTTCGGGGTCGCGGTGAGTCCCACCAGCGGCGCGTCAAAGTAGTTGAAGATATCCTTATACTTGTTGTAAATGGAGCGGTGCGCCTCGTCGCAGATCAACAGATCGAAATGACCGCAGGTGAAGAGCTTGCCCTCGTCATCCTTGACCTCATCGATACAGCCCATCATTGTCTGATAGGTCGAGAAAACGCAGTGCGCCGTATAGTTGTCCTTTTCCTCACAGAGATTTGTCACGCTCAGGTCGGGCAGGAGATTGACAAAACTGCGCTTTGCCTGTGTCACGAGCGAGGTGCGGTCGGCGAGGAACAGGATGTTCTTTACCCAGCCGTGCTGTAACAGAACGTCGCATAGAGAAATGATCGTCCTCGTTTTACCGGAGCCGGTCGCCATGACGAGCAGCGCCTTGCGGCGATTCTTGTTGTCAAAAGCGTCGCACACCGCCTTGACCGCCGCTTCCTGATAATAGCGCCCGGCGATAACGCGGTTGATATAGATGTTTTTGAGCGGTCGGCGCATGGTTTGCAGATTGAAGAACTTCTCCAGATCACGCTTTGACCAGATCGCCGCGACTCTGCGCTCGGGATAAACGCCGTCGTCGATGCGGGTGTCAAAGCCATTGGTCAGGAAGATGACCGGACGACGGTGATACTTTTTCTCGAGTAGATTTGCATATAGCTCAGCTTGACGCCTGCCGTCACGGGGATCCTTACAGGTGCGCTTGGCTTCGATCACCGCGAGCGCCCTGCCGTCGTCGCCGTACAGCACATAGTCGGCATAACCGACCTTGGAGGTGTTCGGCATACCGGGCAGTTCCACTTCGTCCAGCCAGTCCCTGCCCTGCGTCCAGCCCGCGTCGGTCAGCATGGTGTCAATATAGATCTTGCGCGTCGCGAACTCGGAGAGGTCGATCGGCTTGGGCGTATAGGTCTGCTGTTGCTCGGATCGGCGAGCGGTCAACTCCTCGCGCAGGCTTTGATTCTCCGCAGTCAGCTTTTCGAGGTCGATCTCCTTTTCGGCGAGCTTGGCGGTCTCAGCCTTCAAGCGTTCATTCTCCGCTTTCAGGCTGTCGATATCGACCTTTTCGCCGTCCGATACCATCGCCATCGCTTCTTTGGCGGTCAGCCGGAGCAGTGAGGGATCAAAGGTCTGTTCGTGATACTCCTCGGCGTAGCAGTAGGCGACGAAGTCCATGAAGTAAAACAGATTCTCTACGCACAGCTCAGCCTGCTGAACGGTGACCCTCTGACCGGTGTGGGCGGAGCGGTTGCCGACCTTACGGATGAAGTCCATGCGGCGCAGGATGTCGTCGCCCGCGATATCGCGGAACTCCTCGGTAGACATCAGCACCGCGAGCGTTTCGTTATACGGGAGCTTGAGATCCTTGTCGACCGAATACATCCACTTGACCGCGAACTCCATCGCCCTGCGGCAGTTGAACGCGCAGGCGTCGGGGTCGATATGTAAGATCCGCTCCGCGCTGATCGCCACATCCGCAAAGCCAGAGAACCCCTTGTCCAGTTTTAAGAAATCAAAGTTGGTCATTCGTATCACCTTGTTTTAATATATAAATCAATCACCGATTCAAATTTGTTGGATAGACAAATCTTGGCGCTTTTTCTTTTAGCGCTCTTTCCTCCGCGATAATCATTAGTTTTTCTTTTGTTATTACATCACTAAAGTTGAATATGTTTTTACAGCATGGAATATGTACCTTATCGAAAACAAGGGACATATCATTTTCTTTAATATGCCATGCGTTAAGTTTCTCTTTTTTTCGTTCCTCTTCAACATCTATCCTATGTTCTGCTCCCATAGAAGATAAACAAGAACACTTGTGATCATATAAGAATAAATGAGCATTATCCTTTTTTACTAATGTGTCAATTATCAAGTTTCTCCATCGCAAATCCGATTCACCTAAACTCATTCCGATAATATCGTTGTAGCTTTATTTTATCAAAGTGCAGACAATCAATCAATTTTGTTTGCGGAAGCAAATGATAAGTTTAACTTATTAAATCAGGGCGATTTATGAATTGAAAGACTAAATAAATTCGTATATAATGGTATTATCATATTTAGGAGGTTATTATGAAGGTCTTACTGATCAATGGCAGTCCAAACAAGAACGGTTGTACATACACTGCTTTAAATGTAATTAAAAACACATTGGATGAAGAAGATATCGAAGCGGACATCTATTGGATAGGTAAAAAGCCGATCGGCGGATGTATTGCCTGTTACAGATGCACAGAAAAGCGCGAGTGCGTATTCAACGACAAGGTAAATGAATTCACTGCGCTCGCCGGGGAATACGACGGCTTTATCTTCGGCTCACCTGTCTATTTTTCCGGAATGAACGGCAATCTAATGAGCTTCATGGACAGGGTGTTCTTTTCCGCCTCACGGCAGGAGCCGCATCCGTTCCGTTTCAAGCCTGCGGCGGCAGTGGTCAGCGCAAGGCGTGCCGGTACGACCTCAGCGCTCGATCAGATCAATAAGTATTTTCTGCATCAGCAAATGCCGATTGTTACCTCTCGCTACTGGAACATGGTGCACGGAAACACACCGGATGAAGTCCTGCAAGATCAGGAAGGCTTGCAAATCATGCGCGTCCTCGCGCGTAACATGGCATGGATGTTGAAACTACAAGAAGCAGGCGATAGTGCTGGTGTTCCTCTGCCAAAGCAGGAAGCACATCGAACAGCAACCAACTTTATCAGATAATCAGAAAGGATGCCGCCAATGAAATGGTGACATCCTTTACAGCAGCCAGTGATTTTCTAAGAAGTGTTATACCCATTAAAGTTTTTTGTAAATTTATCATATATTAATGCTCATACAAAATCCGAATAATCGCTTCTCATCATAAAATTGATAGCGTGTTCCTTTGTTCCTCTACTTACCGTAATCCTTTCAAATAGCTTTAAGATAATCATTCTCTTTTCGTCATTCCCAACTTCATTTTCAAAAAATCTCATTAATAGATTCTTATATTTTTCATATCTACGCTGAACAGACATCTGAAGCTGCTGTTTGTCAGCTCTCTCATCTTCAAGGGATTCCAGCTTTTCTGCAATCTCGTCAATTCTATCTTTCAAGTCATTTATTATATCTGAGAGTTCAATCATATTATCCATTATATATAAAAACACTCACTTCACGATAAAATGAAGTGGGTGTTAAAACTCAAAAAGTAGTATTCATTTGTCGTCCTATTCAGTTTTCTTATTTCGTTAAGGGAATCGTCTTTTGTTCTTTTCATTTTATGAATCGTTTCCAGACCGCTACAGCGTTATTATTGACGAGCAGATGCTCGATATCGATCTGCGCAGGGCAGATATCGCGGCAGGAGAGGGACTTTCCGCAGCCCTGATAGATCTTGTCTACATAGCTGCCGAGGAGTTCCGTCTTATCCTTTTTCGGCAGTTCACTGAGAACGCGCGCTGTTGGGACAAAGGAAGCGGCGGAATAAAAATCCTCGCCGGGGATGAAGTTGGGGCAGACCTCCAGACAACAGCCGCACTGTAAACAGCGTGAGGCTTCATAGGCGAGCTCCTCTCCCCTTTTTGTATGGCGCGCTTCTTTCTCCAGCCACAGTCCAATGTTCTTCAAATTCTCAAACATGACGGAGCGGTCAACGATCAGGTCAGCGATCACGGGGAATTTTTTCAGCGGTTCGAGGGTGATGTTGCCGTTCTTGAACGCACTGAGCTTGACGTCGCAGGCAAGGTGCGGTCTTTTATTGATCCGCATAGCGCAGGCGCCGCATTTCTTCTGCAGGCAGCTGCATTCCCACTGTATGTTGGATACCGCTTTGCCGTCGGTATCGGTGAGGTTGGGGGTGGCGTTCAGTGTTTTGAGAAGGGTGGCGACGGTCATTTCCGCATCGTCCGTCGCAAACAAAACGGTCTGACGATACGGCTCGGCGTCACGATCAGCCTGTCGGAGAATCGTTATCGTATAATTCATTCGCTTCTCCTTTCGGGAATGTCACGCAGGGTGAGGGTAATTTGACCGCCGTCAAAGCAAACAACGCTCTGTTTGCGGAAGTTTTTATCATCACGCTCGGGATAGTCGATCCGCTTATGCGCGCCGCGGCTCTCCTTGCGATGAATTGCCGATTGTACCATGGCGAGAGCGAGGTGCAAACGGCGCTTTTCCGCATCATTGAGATCGGGCGTGAGCATAGCGTTCAGCTCCTGCTGTGCTGCTTTCATATCCGCTTCATTCCGCATGATGGGGAGCGCGCGGTAAAGGATCGTGCTGATCCGCTCCGCCAACAAGGGTGAAACCTCGCTGTAGGTTGTGTCCTGAACGTCTATATCGGTTTCTTCTATATGGTTTTTCATAACACTCTCTGCCGCTACACGGCCGCCGTAGATCGCGCCGAGCAGGGAGTTGCCGCCAAGACGGTTCGCGCCGTGATACTGGCAGGCACATTCTCCCGCGGCATAGAGATTCTTGATATTGGTTCGATGGTTTTCATCGACCCGAATGCCGCCCATGAAGTAATGGATGCCGGGTGAGACAGGGATCGGCTCCTTCATCGGATCGACGGCGATATAATGGACGCACTGCTCCCTGAGGTCGGAGAGACGCGTCTTCCATACTTTTTTATCTATCCCTGTCATATCGAGATATACCTGATCCTCGCAGTCATCACGAGAGGTCACGGCGACCATTTCTGCCGAGACCACGTCGCGCGGCATGAGGTTCTTGAGCTCGGGGTACTTTTCTTCCATAAAATACCACGGCTCGCCGTTACGTCTGACAAACAGTCTGCCGCCCTCGCCGCGCGCGGCCTCCGAAATCAGCAGGCGCTTGCCCGAGATACCGATGGTGGTCGGATGGTACTGGACGAACTCGAGGTTGGAGAGCTCCACCCCCTGCGCGAACAGCGTCGCCGCCGCATCCGAGGTGTTGTGGGTCGAGCCGGTCGTCATGCCGTCGAACAGCCCCGCCATGCCGCCGCAGGCGATGATGACCGCGCCTGAGAGTGCGATCGGTTCCTCGGTAAAGCGGTCGGCGATCTGTACGCCCTGACAAGCTCCGTTGTCCAACATCAGCTGTGCAAAACGATGGCGCGGATAGCGGGTAATCAAGCCTTTTACTTCATATTTTCGCACCTCGTCGATCAAGGCGGTGACCAGCATCTTTCCCGTGCTCGCCTTGACATAAGCGGTGCGTTTTTTCTTTTGACCGCCGAAATAGCGCTGGACGATCCCCTTGTCATTATGCGAAAAAGGCACGCCGAGGCGGTCGAGCTTTGTGACGATCTCAGGCGCGTGGGAGCACAGCCCCCACACGGCGTTTTCATCCGCGAGGTACACGCCTCCCTTGATCGTATCGGCATAGTGCTCTTCGATTGTATCATGCTCGCCCGCAGTATCGAGAGCGGCATTGATACCGCCCTCTGCCATCACGGACTGGGAACGCTCGCTCGGCGCGTAGGATACTAAATTGCAGGGTATATTCTGTTCGGCAAGGGTCAGCGCCGCCGTCAGACCGGCTAACCCTGCTCCGATGATATTGATGCTCATATTGTATTCCACCTAAGATAATAGACGATAAAGCCGATGATGAACAGCACCAGCAGGATCGACAGAAAAAACAGGATATCACCCGCACGCGATTTCAGGCTGCGGACGCCGAAGGAGATCAGCATCGGCTTGACGTTGGTGATCACGTGTACGGCGATCGAGATGACCAACAGGTTATTGGCCGCCAGCTGAAAGCCGCCGAAGAAGCTGAGTGTGAAGCTCCCGGAGGAGGACGATCGGAACGCCAATACATGGAACGCCAGCAACAGCATGACGGCGATCCCCGAGATCCGACGCGCCCAGAACAGGGTGTTTTCCCTCAAATACGGCGCACCTGTGACCTTCCATGTTTTGATGGCTTTTGCGGTCAGGATACAGCTGAGCACCACATGGACGGCGATCAGCGCAACCATCACCCATGCCATGACCTTGGTGATGACGACCACGACATCGAGCATATTCAGCGCGCCCAAAAAGCCGTGTATGATAAACAGCACCAATATCACGGCGGTCAGAATCGAATTGAATTTTCTCATAAGTACCTCATATATGCAAAACATCGACGTTCGGCATGGTGAGGATGTCCTCCATGCCGAGCTGTTTGATCGCGCTGTCGCTGAACACCGCCGTGTCAAATGCGCCGTGCCGCAGCTTATCGGCGATCATCGGAGAGGTGATGACCTTCAGCGTCATCTGGTTCGCAGGAAGACGGGATTGCAGTCCCTGCGCCATTTCGAGCCCCGCGGGATCGGAGGACGCCGCATAGCAGGTGATGTCCTCGAAGATAAAACCGTATGGCTCGCCGCGGAAGAACTTCTCCCATTCGGTCAGGGTCTCGGCGTCCTTATGCCGATCCTTATTGATCAGCACGGTGAAGGTACCGTCCACCTCGTCACGCGAGATGATCTCCCCCGTCGCCTTTGAGACCGCGTCAACTGAGCCGAAAGACAGATGACCTGTTGCGGTCAGAATACCGATGACAGCAGCGCAGACGATCACCAGCGCGATGATCCTGAAAACGGTTCGTTTGAATAATTCCATAAGATACTCCAAATAAAACGCGGCAATCCCGGCAGGACAGCCGAGACTGCCGTATTTTTCGTATAACAGTCTGAAATCTTATTTTTCAGCCGCCTTAGACAGCGCGTCATAGACCGCGTCAATGAACTGATCGTAGGAAAAGGTCGCGCCGGAGATCGCGTCGATATCGTTCTCAAAGGTGTTGGGGTTGCCGGATGTCACGAGCATCTCGGCATACTTTGCCGAGCCCTTGATCGCCTGCTGTGCCTTGTGATAATAGTCCTCGTTTTTGATCTCGCCGTCGACCTTGCCGTAATCGTCACCCTTTAAGGTGCCATCGGGCTCATAGGTCTTGAATTCGCAGGCAGTGATCGCGTTATCCTTGATGGTGAGGGTGACAACGCCGTAGCCGTCGCCGTTGCCCTCTTCGTCGCCTTTGAATATCTGAGATTGACCGGTGTAGGTACCGTCCTTGTAGTTCTTTGAGCCGCCGCAGGCGCAAAGCAGGGCGGCGATCAGCATAATGCTCAAACATACAGCGATGATTCTTTTCATGGTGTTCTCCCTTCGTCGAATTGTCAGTCTTCCTTGAAGTTTTCGTTGATGATCTCTTTGACCAGTCTGCCGTGCTCGAGAACGACCGTTCTCTGGGCTTCCTCGGCGACCTCGGGGTCATGGGTGACGACGATCAGGGTCGTACCCTCACGATGGAGCTGCTTGAAGATATCCAGCACGATGTTCTCGTTCGCTTCATCAAGGTTACCGGTCGGCTCGTCGGCAAGCACGATCTCGGGGTGATTGATCAAAGCGCGCGCAATACAGACACGCTGCTGTTCACCGCCCGAGAGCTGAGAGGGCAGATGCTTGGCTCTGTCCTTGAGACCGACTCTCTCGAGCGCTTCGAGCGCCTCCTTCTCGTCAGGCATACTGTGATAATACTGGCTCACCATGACGTTCTCGACCGCGGTGAGATAATTGACCAGATGGAACTGCTGAAAGATCAAGCCGATCTTATCCCTGCGGATGGCGGTCAGCGCCTTGTTGCTCTCCTTGGAGATATCGGCGCCGTCGAGCAGCACCTCGCCCATGGTGGGCTTATCCATACAGCCGATGATGTTCATCATCGTGGATTTACCCGAGCCGGAGGGTCCCATAATGGCGACCCACTCGCCGTTTTCGACCGTCAGATCGACGTTATCAAGCGCCTTTAAGGGGCCGTATATTTTCGAAACATTTTTGACTTCCAATAAACTCATATGTTATTCTCCCTTCAAAACAAGAGCAGGATCGATATCGATGGCGGAGCGTACCGGCAGGATACAGGAAATACCCGTGACCAGGATCGAGACGAGGATCGTCAGCGGTACCAGCAGGAAATGGAAGGTGATGGACGAGTTGAACACGTTCACCGATACCGCCTGCGCGAATGCAAAGCCCAAGAATGAGCCGAGCAGTCCGCCGACACCGCCGAGCAAGAGTCCCTCGCCCATGAATTCCATGATGATCGAACCGTCGGACGCGCCCAGCGCCTTTCTCAGTCCGACTTCTTTGCGCCGTTCCGTGACGACCGCCATCATCGTGGTGGCAACGCAGATCATCGTCAACAGCAGGACGATTGCCGTCACGAGGAACACCAGTGCCTGTAATTTAGACAATACAGTGTTCTCGCTCTGGGTCACACGCTTGACGAGTCGGGAAGAAACCGCGGTTTTCTCGTCGTTGATGTTGTCCACATAGCGCTGCAACTCCTCTGAGGATGCGGAGACTGACAGCTCCGCCACATCAAAGCCGCCGTCGTTGCCCGTCAAAGAGGTCATATCCTCAACGGAGATAAAGACGTAATCTTCCTCGTTGCCGCCGGTATCCAGAATACCGGTGACGTTGAATTTCACATCATTTGTCGGGATGTCGCGCGCTTCATCGGCGGTCGCGGCAGTACCGTCGGGATTCTGGAGCGCGTAGCTCAAAGTCATGGTATCGCCGGGCTTGACCGCAAAGGTGGAGGCGACGTTCTTGCCGACCAGTATCTCGCCCGAAGCGGACGGCCACTCGCCGTCTACGTTCCAGTAGGGAGAGGTCTTTTGCACCTCGCTGAGATCGGTGCCTGCCGCCATATAGGGGCGCTCGACAATGGTCACGCCCTCATAGCGGTAGGGGGCGCAGCCGACCACCTGATCGGCGGGGATATGGGATAAGCCCGCTTCGATATCCTTCCGTGTCAGCGCGTCAGCCTCTGACGGAGTGAAGATCATATTGGCGCCGTAGTTGCGGAACTGCTCACCCATCTGGCGCGGTACATCATAATAGATCGTAACAAGTCCGGAGAGGATCGTCGCGCCGACCGCGATCGCAAGCAGCGCCACCAGCATACGCGAGCGCCGCCGGATCAGCGAGGCGGAGATCATCCTCAGGAACATTTTCTGCTTTTTCATATTTTTCCTCTGTATCTATAATATAGGGTGTGGGCACAGCCCACCCGAAACGGTACGCTTTCCGCTGACCGATAATTATCTTCCGTGCAATACCTCCGCGGGACGGAGCCGCTGCATCATGCGGATCGCCGGGATCGAACCGATCAGGGTGACGATCACGATCAGCACCGCGACGATCGGGATGACCATCGGCTTCATCTCGATGGACGAGTTGAACACCGTATGACCGATGATCTGAGCAAAGCCGTAGCCCATGAGGTAGCCCGCGGCGCCGCCGATGATAGCGGTGATAAGTATCTCGGTCAGCACCAAGCCTGTGACCTGTCTGTCACGCGCACCGACCGCCTTCATCAAACCGATCTCATTACTGCGCTCCATAACGGAAGCGGTAACGAGGTTGGAGATACCGAGCGCCGAGCCGAGCAGGGACAGGATCGTGATCAGGATCATCAACAACTCTGTTTTCTCCATGATATTACCCTCGCTGTCCGCGACCTGCCGCACGGGAGCGGCAACCGAATCGGTGATGACCTCCTGGATCTGGTAGCAGATCGAGCTGACGTAAGCGGTGCAATACCACGTTTCGTATTCCTTCGGCGTCAAAGAGGCAGGGCCCTCCTTCGCCGCCTTGACCGCAAGCTCGTTATCGGGCGTTGTCAGCGCGGAGACCTCGATGGAATCGAGCTGTCCCGCCTTAGAGGAGAGCCTCTGTGCGACCGCCAAGGTCGTATAGATCTGCTCATCCTCGTCGCCGCCCGCGTCGAATATGCCGCTGACGGTGAGCGTCTCGGTGCCGTGAGATGTACTCAGCGTGATGCTGTCGCCCGCTTTGACGCCTTCGCGCTCCGCCAACACCGTACCGACCATCGCGACCTTATCGCTGTCGGTGTTCTGCTCGTCGATCCACTTACCGTCCTTGATATCCCACCATGATCTGAGGGAGGTCACGCCGGCGTCGAGCTCCTCGCCTGTCGGCAGCGCAAGATGGTGATTGTACCACGTGCCGACGGTCTTGACCGGTTTGCTGTTGAGCGTCGCCGTAGTATTGACAAAGGGCGAAAAATCGACGATATTGAACGCCCAGAAAATGGTTTTGATCTTACCGAGCTCCTCTTCCTTGAGGTACGCCGAAGAATCCTCCTCGTCCATTTCATACAGACCGTTGAGGACGGAGCTCGCCTTGGGGACGACCGTGATGTTCGCGCCGTAGGTCTTGAGCTCCTGATTCATTTTATCGCCGACGTCGAACATGATGTTCAGCATCGCGGTGGCGAGGGATGCGCCCAGCGCGATGGTGATGGCGATCATAATCATCTTTGATTTTTGTCTGAATAACGCTCCTCTGAGCATTCTGAAAAACATATGGTTCTCCTAACGCAATTAGTCAAAGTCGCCCTCGTGCTTGACGAGCTCCTCGATGGGGATGATGACCTGACCGTCTTTTATCTCATATTCAATGACCTTCGGGTTACAGCCGCCCTTGAAGCCGATGGTATTGACGTTCATGACAACGTCACAGCGGCGGCAGACGATCTGGTCGCCGCGCTGGTAATAACCTGCCTCGCCGCAGATATCGCAGGCGTCCAGTCCCACGCCGTAGGAGGACGAGTTGGGCTTTTGGATGATGATGAAGCGCACCTGTACGCCCTTGTCGGTCGTGTAGCCGAAGCGGTGGAGATCGCCGTCGGCAACATCCGTGAGATTGACGACGACCGTATCATCCATGACGATACACTCCTCAACCGGAACCTCCTCGGGCTTTTTGTTGACGTAGGCGTCGCCCACGGTCAGCACGATGACCGCGATCACGGTAAAGACGAACAGCGTGATCGCCCAGCGGCGAACCGATCGCATACGGGCGCGGATCTTGCGGTGCTCGGCAGGATTATGATACTCCTCATGCACCTTGATGTTGCCGAAAAAGCGCGTCACCGCGACGATCAGCGCGATCAGCAGGATTGCAAAGATAAAGTAGTTCGAATAGTTGATGACGATCTTATTGAAATTGAACAGGAACTGAAAAATATCGTCAGTCGGTTTGATGATGCGTTTCTTTGTCAGCACCGTCAGCAAAATGTTAACCGCGATGCCGGAATAGTTGATCAGCTGGATGATCAAAACGGGGATGATGAACGCCTTGATCTTGCCGACGGACACATCGCGGAACAGCTTGTAGGTCGCGACGCCGATGACGATATCGATCAAGAGTCCGAGCAGGATACCGATGATACGATACAAGAAGTTGGTCGACAGCAACGTCTCGCCGCCGAGGTCGAAGTTAAAGGGATAAGCAAGCACCGTCGGCAGGGTGTAGAACACCGTAGAGCCGATGATCAGCGCCGCTAAGATCGAGACGATATAGTCGCCGACCGCTTTGAGCTTCAACCGTAATTTGTTGATCGAAAAGATCAGGAACAGCAAAAACGAGATCGCGAACACCACGACCGTATACAGGTTCCAGTAATCCAGCGCGTTGGATGAAATGATCTTCGTCGCGTTCTTGGCGTATGCCATCGCGGCAGAAGCGATGAAGGTCACCACACCGCCGACGATCAGCACATTGCGGCCGCGCTTTCCGATAACCGAGGTGATATACGCCCAGAGCATGCCGATGATCAGCGCCTGCGCGAGTAGATCGCCCGTTAATTGTACAAGATATTTCAGCATAACTTACCTCAATCGGTACCGATCAATCCTATCGGTACAAAAGTGCGTTAGCTTAAGGTAACGCAGTTAGTCTTAACTAACCAAAGTTTATTATAATACATATTTCAAAAAAATCAACCGTCTAATGAGATTATTCGCAAAAATCACGAAGTTTCTTATTGACACTCTATCATTTCGTGAAAACAGACAAAAAGAAAGAGACCGCCTGTACAGACGGTCTCCGTAAATGAGATACGCTCTCTATGTATTCGATTCCATTATACCTTCTGCGGGCCGAGGTAAGACCAGGACTTGGTAACAGACAGCTTGCCGTCCGGGAAGTACTCCTCGAGGGTGCCGCCGGGGCCGGTCAGCTTATCGGTATGGATCAGGTAATCGTTCTCTGCGGGAGAGTGGATGGTGATGGTCAGCTTGTAGTCGCCTGCGTTGGGCAGCTTGATGTTAGCGCCGTAGTGGGGACCGTCGGATGCAGCCATCTCCATGAATGTACCCTCAGCGGCAGTCTTGCCGTCCTTATCCTCTACCTTGTAATCAACGGTGAGGTAGGGAACCCAGGAGCCCTTTTCGTAACCGAGCTTGTTCTCCAGAGCGGAGATATCAGCCTCAAGGTGGCAGTCAAAATCCTCAGCCTTCTGCGCCTCGATGGTAGCGCCTGCGGACATATCAACGGGCTGGAAGTAAACAGCGGATACGTTCATGAAGCCAACCTCTTCATCCTCGAAGATCGGGATCTCGGTGAAGCCGGCGTCCGCTTCGGTAGCAGCTACGGTAGCAGCAGCCTTGTCGTCAGCAGCAGAGGATGCCGCGGCGGAAGAAGCCTCGGTAGCCTTTTTTGCATTATTGTTGGAGCAGCCTGCGAGAGCGAGAACGGTCATCATCAGAGCCGCGGCACACATAATGGCAAGAATTCTTTTCATTTTGCATTTCTCCTTTTGAAAAAATATTTTATTTGAATTTACCTTTTGGGTATTAATTCACTGACGGTTATGAATTGACGGGTGTTGTTTGCTCACCCGGCTGATGCTGTTCTTCCAGCTTGCGCTGTTCCTCCAGCTCGCGCTTCATTTTCTGTGAGCGTCTGATCTGGATGATGAACAGGATGATATAGATAACCAGCAGGATGAACTGCGGCACGATGGTCTCGGTATGCGGATAGATACCGAAGATATCGAGCACATCGTTGGTGGGGATCTTTTCGATCAACGGGGTCAGACCCGGGATATACCAGTTGGCGTTATCGAACACACCGCCCTCGATGAGCTCCTTGATACCCGAGCCGAGGAATGCGATGGACATGATCGCCATCAGGATAGAAGTCGTGATAAAGAACGGTTTGAGCGGCAGCTTGATCGAGAAGAAGCGGATCAGTACGAAGATGATCGCCAATACAACGACCGCCGCCAAGACGCCCAGCCATACAAAGCCTACGCCCTCACCCTTCTCAGCGTCCGAGATAATGGGCTGATAGAAGAGGATGACCTCGGCGCCCTCACGGAATACCGCAAGGAAGGCGGTGAAGCCCAGCGCGAACATCGAGCCTTTTGATACCGAGCTCTCGACCTGCTTGTTCAGGTAGCTCTGCCACACCTCTGTCTCTGATTTTGACAGCATCCAGTTGGAAACATAGAAGAGGACGGCAACCGCCAACAGTGCGGTAACACCCTCGATGATCTCCTGATTCGCTCCCGCCGCGGCGTTAGCGTTCTTGATCATGCCGAGGATCCATGCCGCGACAAAGCTCAGTATGATCGCAAAGACCGAACCGATATAGACGGAACGCACATGCTTTTTGTTGCCCGACTTGATCAGATAGGCAATGATACCGCCGATGACCAGAATCGCTTCCAGACCCTCGCGCAGGAGGATGATGAACGCCTGTACGAACGAAGAAGCCGCTGAACCGGCGCCGTTGGTTCTCTGCACGCCTGCCATCTCCTCGAGCTTCGCCTGATCGTTACCGGTGATCTCGGTATAATAGGAGGCAAACTCTTTATCGGTCTTATATTTTTCGACAAAAGCGGGCGTTACGTCCGAGAGCTGCAGCGCGTCCTGATACAGATCGGTTCTCAGCCGCTTGCACGCCTCGTCATAATCCGCTAAGGAATTGTTCTTGACTGCTTTTCTGAGATCGCGGTAAATGAACTCGACCTCGTTCTTTCGCGCGCCGCTGATCTCAGCCATCGTGCGGCGCTCAAAGCCGCAGACCTCGTAATAGCCGTAGTAGCCCTGCTGCGCGCACTGGTAGGCTTCATCCATGAAGCCGTTTTCCAGATTGTGGTGACCCGCTTCGATGACCTTGTCGATCGCGTAAGCGACCTCGTTCATATTCGTCGAGGTGCTGTCGGGGAAATAGACGGGCTTTGCCTCTTCCCACGTCGCGTAAAACGGCGTCGCCTCGGCGGCGCCGGCGTTGACGCAAAAGATCGCGGCGAGAATGAACAGGACAGCCGCAAAAGCGGAAACTCTTCTTATTTGAGAAGTCATATACTACCCTTCCAACTCAATCATGATTTTGGATTAGCTTATGCTAATTCAGTTAGTCCCAGCTAACCGACGGTAAAAATATAGCACAGTCCCTAAAAAATGTCAAGCACGAAAAACGTCGTTTTCCGTGCTTTGCATCATCTTTCATCAAATTGTATAAAACTTGTTTTCGGAATCAGTTAGCTGTTGGTAACTTCTGACGATGTTTCTCGCGTACGCTCGATCAATTCATGCAATTCATCCGCCTCCATTCGGAGGCACCTTCCTTTCCCAAAGGAAGGCTGTGTGATGTCAGCTTGCCGCCGTCCATGCGATAGATCTGATCCGCGTAGCTGAGCGTATCCGCGTCATGGGAGATCACCAGCACCGCCGCGCCGTCATCCGCCGTCTTTCTCAACATTTTCAGCACCACTGCGGTGTTTTCATCGTCCAGATCCCCGGTCGGCTCGTCCGCCAGAATGATTGCGGGCTCGGTCATCATCGCGCGTGCGATCGCCATACGGCGCAGCTCACCGCCAGACAGCTCCGAGGGCATTGCGTCGCGTAAGTCCCCGATCCCGAATTGCTGCAACAGCTCCTCTGCTCTGCCGACATTTTCATCGGTGCGCTTGCCGTACATCATCGTCGGCAGCAGGATATTCTCCAACACGGTCAAGGTATAGACCGCGCTGACGCCCTGCGGAATGACCGCGATATACTTATTACGGAACGCCGAGAGCTTTCTGTCGTCCATCTGATACAGATCGACGCCGTCAACCGTGACAGTACCCGAGGACGGCTGCAGCAGACCGCCGAGGATATTCAGCAGGGTCGTTTTACCGCCGCCGGAACGCCCGGTGATCACCGCGAGCGTACCGCTATCAATGGAAAAATCCGTTTCATGCAACGCGTAAAAGAAGTTCGCGCCGTCACGCATTCGGGGGAATTTCTTCATGATACCCTTTGCTTTCAGCTCCATCAGTTATCCCCCCTCAGTATCACACCGGTGTCCTGCTTCGACACCTTATGCGCGGAGATCGCCGCTGTCAATGCTCCCGCGAGCATGGTCGCCGCGACAGTAGCCGCTCCGATCGCCGCCATTGTTCCGACAGACGGAAGCAGGAACGGTACGCCGATCGACGAGGTCAGTGAATCGGAGAACAGCGCGCCGATCAGCAGGGTGAGCAGGATACCGCACACGCTCCCCGCGAAGGTGAGCAGGATCGCTTCCTTGAATACGATACTTGATAACATGCCGCGTGACGCACCGAGCACGCGCAGGACGGCAAATTCTTTCTTTCGTTCGTTATTGATCATCGAGAAGGAGATCGCCATGATGATCAGCGACAGTCCCCAGATGACCGCGATCAGCACGCCGATCGCCGAGGATACGCCTGACAGGCTGTCTGATACGGACGAGATCATGCTTTTGGCACGGATCGCCTTGATGCCGCGCACATGCAGGTTGATCTCAGCTGTCACATCGTCGATATCATAGCCGTCACGCACCTTGACCAGCACCGACGAGATCACCTTATCGGGATCGGAGCCGTTGTAATCGACCAACTGCTTGACCTGCGCCGCCTGCATGAGCTGCTTGACGGTGTTGACGTTGCAGTAAATCGCGGTGTCAAGCTCGGTACCGGTGCGCTCGAGCTGACCGACAACATTCACCTTTCGGTCAAAGAGCTTGATATCATCGCCCGTCGATACCTCTACCAGTGAGCCGACGATCACATCGCCGTCGGACAGCTCCTTGCCGTAGCTGCGCTCGATCCACGGCGTAACAGAAAAGTCGGTTGCGGGATCAAATCCGATGATCTGCACCTTGACGCTGCAGCAGCCTGCCTTTGCGGAAACCAGAAAATACTGTGCCGAAATCTTCTCGATCCCCTCGATCTCCTCCGCTATCTCACCGAGTACGGAATTGCTCATATAAAACGCACCGGGATTGCCCTGCAGGATCACGGACTCATAGCTGCCCTGCGTCGCCGCCTCATACGGAACGACGATGATATCGGCGCCGAGCCGCGACTCCAGGCTGTCGATGCCGTTGCGCAGGCTCATCACGGCGAGCGATCCGCCGAACGCCGATACCGCGAGGAACGCCGAAAGGATCAGCAGCGCGATACTGCGGGCGGGCTTTTTGATGAGGTTGACGAAGGGTAAGGAATGGATACTTTTCATCTCAGTTGTCTTTCCTCAGATTCATGATACCGCCCACGATCGAGACGAACGCGATCGCAACCGACAGGAGCATCGTCCAAGGCCGCATGATCGAGCGGCAGGACATCGACGGCATCATGCACAGGGACACGATCACGCCGGGGATCAACAGCTCCACGACCGCCACAGCCGCCGTCACAAATGACAGGATCGTCTTCGCCTTGCCCTTGAGCACAAAGCTCAAAACGGTCAGCGCGATCAGCGCGGCGCCGATGACCGTGATGACGGTGTTGGCGGTATGACAATGCATATCCGCACCGCAGCGGGACTTGAAAAACGTCAGCGAGCCGACGGTCAGGATCACCGCCAACAGGACATTCAGGATATCGGTACTTCTCTTTTTTATCATCGACAAAAGAGTCACGCCTTTCTTGATACGATTTTTCAATTTCAAATATTAGCATATGCTAACCGTCTTGTCAATCTTCAATTTATACACAAAGAAAGGCACAGATAAGCCGTTTTTTACTGCAATGAGAAGAATTTTTAAAAACCTATTGACAAAGTAGTTAAAACCCGTTATACTAAGTTAGTCGAAGCTAACCAGATAATCGTTTAACTTATCGACTTTTATTTTTAACCAAAGGTTAGCTGTGGCTAACCTATTCGCCAAGGGTGAAAACGTGAAAGAGAGAACGGCACGATTTGACGGACGCGCTCCGTCAAGACTGATCAAAAACGAATCAAGAGAAGACTATCTCGAATCCATCTTTCTGCTGCAACGGGAGCTCGAGCGCCCGATCCGCTCCTTTGAGCTGTCGGAGCAAATGAATCTCAGCAAGCCCAGCGTCTGCCGCGCGATGAACATTCTTCGCGACCAAGAGCTCGTCACGATGGACGACGACTATTTCATCAGCCTCACCGAAAAAGGCATAACGGAAGCAAAGCGCGTCTATGCAAAGCACTGTTACTTCAAGGCGATCCTCATGGGCGCAGACATCGAGGAAGAGACCGCCGAGAACGAGGCGTGCCGTATCGAGCATATCATCAGCGACAAGAGCTTCTTTCTGCTCAGAGAAAAATACCCTGTCGGCGAACCGATCAACTGATCCACTCATTTGCTAATCCCTATTTGTCAATACATTTTTCTTCCGACAGCTCCGAGTATCATTGATATGCGGAGTTGTCAAAATCTTTTCCTCTTTCAAAGGTTGTAAGCACACGGCGCAGGTCGGTAATGCTCTGTGCCGCTGTGCTGCCTTCCTTTCCCCTTTCATTCAATAACCCCTACTTCTGTGTAATACATAAGCTTTCCCGATACAGGCATCCCTGATAGCGACCATGGGATGCCTGTTTGAGGGAGCACCGATATTCGTATAATACTTGCCCTGTTACGCAAGATAATGATAAGGAGGACACGATAATGTGCTATTCAACGATTGAAAAAGTATACGCTAGACAGATCATCGACTCACGCGGCAATCCTACCGTAGAGGCTGAGGTCACCCTCGCAGACGGCACCGTTGCCCGCGGAGCGGCTCCCAGCGGCGCTTCTACCGGCGAGTTTGAGGCGCTTGAGCTGCGCGACGGCGACAAGAACTGCTACGGCGGCAAAGGCGTGATGAAGGCGGTCGAGAACGTCAACACCCTGATCGCCCCTGCCCTGATCGGCGCGGACGCCGCGGATATCTACGCGGTCGACAAGATCATGCTCGACCTCGACGGAACAAAGGATAAGAGCAAGCTCGGCGCGAACGCGATCCTTGCCGTATCCATCGCGGCATCCAGAGCGGCGGCAAGCTGTCTGGGACTGCCGCTGTACAAGTTCCTCGGCGGCGTACAGGGGACAAACCTCCCCGTTCCGATGATGAACATCTTAAACGGCGGCGCTCACGCGACCAACACCGTTGATACGCAGGAATTCATGATCATGCCTGTCGGCGCTCCTACGTTCAGCGAAGCGCTGAGATGGTGCACCGAGGTGTTCCACGCGCTGGCAAAGATCCTCAAGGACAGAGGTCTTGCTACCTCTGTCGGCGATGAGGGCGGCTTTGCGCCGAACCTTTCCTCCGATGAGGAGACCATCGAGACCATTCTTGAAGCCGTCAAGCTCGCAGGCTATGAGCCGGGTAAGGACTTCATGATCGCGATGGACGCGGCGTCCTCCGAGTGGAAGAGCGAAAAAGGCAAGGGCTTCTATCATCAGCCCAAGTCGGGCAGAGATTTCACCACCGACGAGCTGATCGACCACTGGGAAGCGCTGGTTGACAAATATCCGATCATCTCCATCGAGGACGCACTCGATGAAGAGGACTGGGACGGCTGGAAGCGCCTGACCGACCGTCTGGGCAAGAAGGTTCAGCTGGTCGGCGACGATCTGTTCGTCACCAACACCGAGCGCCTCTCCAAGGGTATCGCCAACGGCTGCGCGAACTCCATCCTGATCAAGCTCAACCAGATCGGCACGGTCTCCGAGACCTTAGAGGCGATCAAGATGGCGCATAAGGCAGGCTACACCGCGATCTCCTCCCACCGTTCGGGTGAGACCGAGGACACCACGAT
>DGUQ01000195.1:17638-23092 GCA_002394725.1 Ruminococcaceae bacterium UBA4306 | reverse complement strand
CCTGCCAGATCAAGACCGGTGCGCCCAGCCGCTCTGAGCGTGTCGCAAAATACAATCAGCTTCTCAGAATCGAGGAGGAGCTCGGCTGTGCCGCTCAGTATCCCGGCATGAATGCATTCAACGTCAAGAAGTAATACTAATCCTTAATATCACAAAAAGGCTTCGGAAATTTCGTCCTCCGAAGCCTTTTTTCCTACATGCTGCCGATACCGGGCGTCCTCTCGACGATCGCTCTATACTCCCTGAGTGCGCGAGGTTTATACGTCGCCATTTTGATCCCGGGGATCTCTTTTTCAATATAATCGAACGCCGTTTTGGCGAATGCGAATTTGATGAATCCGACGATCATTCCGTACTTCATTTTAACACTCTTTATCCTAACGCGACATCCAGCGCCATCATCACGGTGAAGCCCACCGCAAAGAGCAGCACGCCGATATGCGAATGCTCGCCCTGTGCCATCTCGGGGATCAGTTCCTCTACGACCACATACATCATTGCGCCTGCGGCAAACGACAGCAGGTACGGCATGGCGGGGACGATCAAGCCCGCGAACAACACCGTCAGCGCGCCGAAGATCGGTTCTACCGCGCCCGACAATGTTCCGTTCAAAAAGGCTTTTCCTTTGGACTGTCCCTGCGCGTGGAGCGGCATGGAGATGATCGCTCCCTCGGGGAAGTTCTGGATCGCGATACCCAGTGAGAGCGCCAACGCGCCGCCTGCGCTGATCTCAGCGGAGCCGGATATCAGCCCCGCGTACACCACCCCAACCGCCATGCCCTCGGGGATATTATGCAGTGTGACAGCAAGCACCATCATCGTGGTGCGCGCCAGCTTGCTTTTCGGGCCCTCTGCCTTTTCTTCATTGATGTGCAGATGCGGGATCACGTGGTCGAGCAAGAGCAAGAATCCCACACCCAGCCAGAACCCGATAAACGCAGGCAGGAACGACCACTTCCCCATCGGCTCCGACTGCTCGATCGCGGGGATGATCAGGCTCCATACGCTCGCCGCCGTCATCACGCCCGCCGCAAAGCCCGTCAGCGCCTTCGACACATTCACGCTCAGTGAGCGCTTCATAAAGAATACGGCGGCAGACCCGAGCGTCGTACCGATGAACGGGATCATTAAACCTAATATCACAGACATGGTCATCCAATCACCCCTCTCGCAAACTCTGTTATTTCTTTGCAATGACCGTGATCCACGGCTTTTCCGGGTGATGAACAGCATTGACATCTGAGAAGCTTGCCGTTCTCAATGCCTTTTCAAGCTGCTCTGATGTATAGCATTTCATCCCCTCGATGATCTTCTCGAATTTCAGGCTCGTTTCGTCCGTGCCGTCGGACTCGTTGCAGATGAGGAAGGTGCCGCCCTTCTTCAACACGCGGCAGACCTCGGCAAAGCAGTGCTCGAGCCCCGGCCAGAAATAGACCGTTTCGAACGCCGTTGCGAGCTCGAACTCACCGTCTGAGAACGGAAGCTGAGCTACGTTACCCTGCACGACCTTGCATCTGCCCGACGCGATCATATCCTTGTTATAATCCTTCGTTTTCTCCACAGACAGCTCGGAATAGTCCAGCGCCGTCACCTTGGCGGACGGATATTGTTTGAGCAGTTCGCCGGTATTCCTTCCGCCGCCGCAGCCGAGCTCCGCGATATGCGAGGGCTCGGCGATAGTGAGATACGACATACCCCAGTCGGCGAGCTTGGCGTGTCCTCCGTTCATACCGCCTATCATCATTTTCCCGAGGAAGCCCTGCGGCTTTCTCGTTTGATTGACATATTTCTTAAAAAGCCCCATTTTGATCTTCCTCCCTTCATATAATTGCAGTCACATTAGAGACTGCCCATTTCGCACTCTCGCTCTGCAGGTTCACCATTTTAGCGAATTCTCCGCCGGTATTCATCAAGTCCTCCGGCTTGCCCTGCTCCGCCACCATACCGTCCTTTAATACAACGATCTTATCCGCTGCCTCGACCGTGCGCATACGGTGGGCGATAACAAGAACGGTTTTATTCTGCAACAGTTTGGACAGCGCGCCCTGCACCTTTGTTTCATTCTCCACATCAAGAGAAGCAGTCGCCTCGTCAAGCAAAACGATCGGGGCGTTTTTCAGGAGCGCACGGGCGATTGAAATGCGCTGGCGTTCTCCGCCGCTGAGCTTCGCGCCGTTCTCGCCGATCTGTGTATCATAACCGTTCGGCAGTTTTTCCACGAACTCGTCGCAGTTCGCCGCCTTCGCCGCTTCTATTACCTCTTCATCCGTCGCGCCGTGTCTGCCCAAACGGATATTCTCCATGACGGTATCGTCAAACAGCACAACATCCTGAAAGACCATCGAATAGTCGCTGAGAAGGGTTTCGGGATCGACCGTATTGATATTGACGCCTCCGACGCGGATCGTTCCGTTCGTGATATCCCACAGCCTTGCCGCAAGTCGGGCGCAGGTACTCTTGCCTGAGCCGGAGGGTCCGACAAGGGCAGTGACCTCGCCTTCTTTGGCGGTGAAGCTGACGCCCTTGAGCACCTGCTCGTTATCATATGCAAAACCGACGTTCTCAAATACAATATCGTGACCGTCGGGGGCAAAGCTATCCGCGCCTTCGGCGACAGGCGTATCGTAGATCTCCATCAAACGGTTCGCCGATACCTCGGACATGAATACCTCCGCAATCAGCGCAAGGCTCTGGTCAAACGGCGCGTAAATGCGGGTGATCACCAGAAGGAACATAAAGAACAGCATAAAGTCGATCTGTCCGGAAAGAATCAAACCCGCGCCGACAAGAATGGTTGTCGCAATTCCGAGGCGCATGATAACGCTTGCGGCGTTGACAAAAATACCGGTGGCGAATTCTCCGCGCAGGAGGGTTTTCTCATGCTGATCGATCTTACCGTTCAACTCGTCAAGGTGATGTTTTTCTCCGTTGACGGCACGGATCTCACGGATGTTTTCGATCGTTTCCTGAATGCTGTCCGAAACCTTGACCGCCGCCTGCTTGGAGATTTCGGAATTCTTCTTTGCCATCTTACGGCTTCCGAACAGCAACAGAAACGCCACGGGTACGCCCCACAGCGCCGCGAGTGCCAATCGCCAGTCATAGATCAAGAGCACAACGGCAATGACACCAGTCGATACATACGAACCGTAAAGATATCCCATAACATGAGACCAGACGTGCTCCATACGGTTAACGTCGCCCATGATGGTCTCGGTCAGATCGGCAAGATCACGCTTGCCGAAGTATCCGAGCGGAAGCTTTCTCAGCCGTTCTGCCAACCCGATTCGCATGTTCTTGACTTCACCGTAAACAAGACCGTAGGTAGCGTGATACTGTAACAAATGCACGATCAGAGAGAGGATCACAAAGAGCGCCGTCAGCCCGATATACAGCCATGTGTTCGGGAGAGGTCCTCCCTCGGTGAGCGTTGAGATAAAGCTCTGCATCATAAAGTACAGCAGTCCCATACCACCCATCATCAACAGGTTGACAACGATCGTCCACAGCATACCCATCTTGGTGTTGTGTACGCCTTTATCGGACAGTGCGTATTTGCGCTTGAATTTATCGCCGAACATTATCTCACCTCCGTTTCGTTTTGGATCTTCCATTTTGCGGCTTGGTTATATTCGTTCCACATATGCGCGTATAAGCCGCTCTTTTCTATCAATTCTTCATGTGTGCCTTCTTCGGCGACCTGACCGCCGTCCAGCACGATGATCTTATCCGCTCGGGTAACAGTCGAAAGACGATGCGCGATCATGATGACGGTCTTGCCCTTGGTCAAGGTCGCGAACGCCTTTTGGATCAGCGCCTCATTTTCGGGATCGGCAAAAGCAGTCGCCTCATCCAGTACGACGATCGGCGCATCCTTTAAGATCGCGCGCGCCAGCGCGATACGCTGCTGTTCACCGCCGGAAAGATAGGTTCCTTCACTGCCGATAACGGTATCCATTCCGTTTGGCAGCTTATTGATAATATCCATGCACTGTGCCGCTTCAAGTGCCTTTTGTACTTCTTCTCTTGAAGCGCCGGGACGCGCCGCACGGACATTTTCGATGATAGAGGTCTTGAACAGACGATTGTTCTGGAACACGAAGGCGATATGATCCATCAGCACATGGGGATCGACCTCACGTACATCGATCCCGCCTACCTTGACCGCTCCCTCGGACACATCCCAGAAGCGCGGTATCAAGCTTGCGGCAGTTGTTTTACCGCCGCCGGAGGGACCTACCAGCGCGACCGTCTGTCCCGATTCCGCGACAAAGGATACGTGGCTGAGCGCGGGGAGATCAGCACCCTCATAGGTGAAGGAAACATCGTTGAATTCTACCTTGTTTCCGTTCGGCGTCTTCGGATTCTCCGTGATTTCAAGAACAGGCGCGTTCATTACGGTATCAATTCTTTTTAACGCTGTTTGTGCTAACATCGAACCGCTCGCGGCGAACATGATCTTCGCAAGCGCGGTGGAGATGATCGCCGAGAACACGGCATAGAAAGCAAAGTTCGTCACAAAGCCCGCGAAATTGCCCGAGTTGAGTGCGGACGGTGCTAAGAACAGCGCTACGGGAATCAGGAAAACAAACGCTCCCTCGGTAAAGGTCAGATTGACCGACTGCGGCATACGACACACGCCGTCGGTGTATTTTTCCGCTTTCTCGCTGTAATCCTCAATCGCCTGCTTGAAAGCCTTGAAGGAATAAACGGTCTGCTGGAACACCTTAACGACCGGGATACCGCGCACATATTCGGTACCCGCCTTACTCATCGTATCTTGCGCTGCCTGATACTCCTGCATCAGCTTTGCGTTTTTACCGCCCATCATCGTAAACATAGAAATTACCGAAATAACCGCCGCCAAAAGGCAGGCCGCGCCCATGCGCCAATCGAATACGAACATCAGCACGAGCATAGCGATGAACATCGCGACCGTGCCGACAATATCGGCGAGATTATGGGCGAGAAGCGTTTCGGTTTCAGACGCAGCGCCGTCCAAGCGATTACGCAGCAGTCCGGAAGCGTTATTGTCAAAAAAACCGAGCGGTGTTTTCATCAGGTGCGCCATGCCGCGCTTGCGGATATTTGACGCGGTTCGAAACGCCGCTAAATGCGTACACATCAGCGCAAAGAAGTAGATCAGGATTCCTCCGACAGCAAACGCAAATGCCATCCAGCCGTATTGAGCGATTTCGGTCGCCTGAGTCCAGTTCGGCGCAACGGATACCAGATCGCGTATCACCAGCCAGATACAGATATACGGCGCCATTCCGAGCACCATCGAGATTGCCGAAAGGAACAGTCCGGAGTATAGCAACCCCCGATAATTCCCTGTGTATTCCATCAACCGCGACAGTGGGGATTTTTTCTTTTCTTTATGCAAATCACATCATCCTTTCGTCATATGTTGTCGTAGTTAGCTATCGCTAACTCTTATGCAGTATAGCACAA
>DGUQ01000195.1:0-17547 GCA_002394725.1 Ruminococcaceae bacterium UBA4306 | reverse complement strand
CACAATCCGGCTTTGCTTACTTCGCAGATCGTTTCTGTCTTGACCCGTCTTTATTTTCAAAAGTAATCCGAATGATCTTCATTCTTACAAGACTGTCGCAGAACTTGATCAACAGCTTGTGGATGCCGTTGACTTCTTTGTAGATATCTCTGTAACCGCGCATATAGCTTTTCGCTGTGACCGAGTGGAATCGGATACTCCAGTTTTGAAGCGCTGTTTCATCCTCCACCGAGAAAAAAGCGCCCACATCTGTGATACCTGCTTCCTTCAGCCATGTTTTCATCATCATCTTGGCGCCTCGTTTGTTGCAGGCGTCGAACACGAGAACAGCGCCTTTAAAACGGTTCGCCATCGCGCAGAACAGCTTTTTGACGTCCTCGGTTTTGAAGTAATAGAACACGCCCGCCGCAAAGAATACCGCGCCGTCGGAAGCGTCGATAAGATCAAACCAGCTGTAGTCATTGAGATCACAGGCGATATTTTTCTCACGTTCACCGGCGGGAAGCAGCTCGTTTCTGATCTCGATCACATCGGGCATATCGATGTTGTAGCCCTTGCACTCTCCGTTATCGACCTTGCTGAACGTGTCGTCCAGTCCGCAGCCGAGGTTCACGACAGCCGCTTTAGGGTGCGTTTTCAGATAATCCCGTACCTCGCAAATCAAATCATAATGGCGCTGAGCGACCTCCAGTGCGCCGAACTGACCTGCGACAGATTCCATTTTCTTTTTCTGTGAATCAAAATCGTAGTCCAGCCGATCGCAGATGCGCTCCGCGTTCTTATCCTGTAGCAGCTCGGGGTAATGCTCGGAGCATATCTTTCTGCCGTAAAGAGGTATCACGAGCGTTTCCTGCACGGTGTTTTTCTCAATATGGTATTTCATCCTATCTCCTTATCTCACTCTTCTGCACTCACGGGCACTACCTTCGGCAGATAACCCGATCTTGCGTTTTCTTCGGTGTCATCGTCCTCTTTGTACCCGTCATAGGGTGCGGAGGGATCGTGCGGCTTTTGCTTTTTCAGCGAGTTGCAGATCTTATCCTTGTGACGGAACACAAATGCAAAGTCATCTGTCCAGCCGGTGTGTCCGGTGATGACCTTCGGAGTCAGTCCCCGCTCTTTCAGCTTTTGCTCCAATTCCGCAAGCGAGCGTTTAGCAAGCTCGTTATCCTCAGCAAGCGAATTGATGAAGCTGTAGCCGCCGTCCGCGCCGAACCAGATGGTGTCGCCCGTAAACAGGTACTCGTCATCGATCAGATACACCATATGTCCCCATGTGTGACCGGGGCAAAGGATACATTCTATCTTGATGCCGTTGATATCCAGCACCTGACCGTCCTGCAATAAAAAGCGTTTATTCTCCGACTTGACCATCGGCAGCTTATAGAGTCCGAAGATGACTTTTCTGCGGACTTCTCCGGTCAGATATTTGTTCTCGATCTCGCTGAGGTAGAGGGTGGCGTTTTGAAAAAGACCGTCGCTGTCTGTTTCCACCGCTCCGACATGATCGGTGTCCTGATGGGTGATCAGAATATGCCTGATGGTTGACGGGTCGATATCCAGCCATGTCATCTTCTCTTTCAGTCTGTCATAGTTGTAGCCCGCGTCGATCATGACGGTCGTGCCATTTTTGGTATAGAAAAAGATGTTGGCGATCCACTCGCGCACACAGGCGACGTGTTCATCGATCCAACCTGTATTCAGCGGCTTGAAGATCTCTTTGCCCCTGTAACCGAAGCTCATCACTTTTTTCTGAAAATTAGACGCTTTCTTAGACATTCATATCCTCCTTTACTTTTTCGGAAACCACGGAATACAGCGGTTCACCTTTTTGCAATACTCCTTGTAATCTTCGCCGTAAAGCTCGCTGAGCCACTTCTCTTCCGTGTTCTTCAACAGAACGGTCAGAAACGCCCAGTAGAGGAACGGCAGGATCAGGAACAGCACATTCCCTCCGATCATCAGCACCCCTGTGCATAGGATCAGAATCGCTGAGTAGATCGGATTGCGTACCAGCGCATACGCGCCTGTTGTCACCAGATGATTTTGAAGTATCCCGTCGTCGATCTTGGTGATGATGACCGCGTATACCCACAGGAACACGGCAAAGAGGATCAATAGGATTCCGATCACGATCAACGGGATCCTCAAAGCCGCTATATTTCCGCATTGAAACACAGGCAGGTTTCTGCAAAACATCGCCGCGACCGTCAGCGCGATCACAACGCCTCCGAATACCGGACCCGGTCCGTAGATCGGCAGATGATCTTTCTCATTCTTCATAGGCATCTCCTCTTGTGGTTAGTTACTGCTAACTCGATTGTATCACAAGTCTTTCAAAAACGCAATAGCACTTGATTATTCTTTTATTCTGTGATAAACTGTCGTTAGTTACCCATAGCTAACCGATTGAGAGGGAGATAGAGAAATGAAGAAGTATGAGCCCGAAGCGCTGGTCAAGGTCAGCCGCTACCAAAACTATTTTCCGACCCTCGTGCCGGAATTACAGCGAAATGTTTACCGCAGGATGAAAGCCCTGATCGAAGAAGAAAAGGAATATTGCGACGACGGCAACTACAAGCATATGGCACAGATCCTGACCTCGATCGCGCTGTATGAAGCGCTGCAGCAATACGGCAAGAGCGAGGAAGAAGCCTATCGGATCGTATCGGAAGAGATGTGGCGATTCCTCAATCCGTCGGGGATGCAGAAGCTCGCTAAGCTACCCTTCTTCCTCTCGCTGATGAAGAAGATCGTGCCTTCCGGCTTCAAGAAGGGCTCGGGATTCGGCTGGCGCTACACATGGCACCAAGATGATCCAAATGACGAATTCCACTTTGAATGCAACGAATGCATCTATGCGAAGATACTCGGCAAGCGCAACCTGATGAAGCTCGGCGCGATGTGCTGTCACGCGGACGTCATCAACTACGGCTCTCTCCCCTACACCGACTTCATTCGCACCAAAACGCTGTGTCAGGGCGGCGACGTCTGCGATTTCCGCTTTGTCCGTCATACGACCGACGCGGGTGACGGCTGGGAGCGCACAAAGAGTATATAATCACAAGCTCAAAAAACGATGACTTCCTCCACGGAAATCATCGCTTTTCATTTGCTTTTGGAGTCTCATTCTGTTCTTTGGATTGCAGCTCAATTATTGATATTAGCATTCAGTTACACACGCTAACAAATCATATCCCCTCTCGATTTAAATCTAAATTGGAATGCTTTTCTTTTCAGGAAGAGATAACATATAATAGGGATACAATTTCTAATACGATCATATGTATCACGTCTCTTACAAGCACAGCAACATACTACAGCCCGTTCCAAAAGTCCAGAGAAATATACTCTTAAAGCCAGTAAGCTTTTACAGAATGAACAGCTATCAGAGGACACTCTCAGCGCTATTGTTATAATATCATCTATGCAATACTATTGTGTATTGACCACAATCTTGACCACAACAGAAACGGAACGAATCGTACACGAGAGCACTAAACGGAAAACTGACGTGATATCCCCGGACAAAAGAGCGCTGAAAGCGGCAGAAAGGTTGTAAAGGACGCATTGTAAACGGCCCTTGCGGCGCTACCAAAAAGACGAGTCGGAACAATCCGAACTCGTCTTTTTTATTGCTTATTCTTTTGTATCCTCTACGTATTCGTGTGGGGTGGGTGTATAGTCCTTTGTATAATACTTTTCATATTTCGATGATCTTGAATCGCCTGAATCTGTGTCGTCCTCTGTCTCTTCTATCGGCTCGGTACTGATCGCATCAAGTAGTATTTTTTCAAGATGTTCATATTCTGAGTTTTCGCCAAAACAGCATAAAACTAAAGCATTACGGACATATCCGGCACTGGCTGCCATCAACTCATAATCAAAGTAATACCCGTATTTTTCGGCAAAGAAAGCTAACATCATAACCGTTGTTCTGGTATTACCCTCACGGAACGGGTGCACTTGCCAAACAGCAGGAAACAAGTGAGCAACAGAAACGGCAAAATCATGATGATCCAGCGATCGCCAATTAACCGAGTTGATCTTTTTCCATGCAGTTTTCAGATCACGATCAATCGTATCCCTATGCACCATAATTTTACCTTATTTCTTCAAAAAATCAAGATGTAAAATGATATTTTTTCAGCGTTGCAAAAATGGGGCTGTCGTGTTAAGCAAAGCGGTCATTTCGAAATAATTGGCTTAATGCGACAGTCCCTTTTCTTTTTGGGTGCTAATGCTGAAAAAGGACAACTTTGGGTTTTATATTACGTTTTTATCGTTTTACTGAAAGCTGTCAGCGATTACCTCTGATGGGTAACTCGTCGGGGCCTTCGATAGGGGTTTCACCCGAGGTCACGATGAGATCCTCAGTTTGGAATTCAAATATCTCGATCTCGGTGCGCTCATATCGTTCTTTCTTCATGACTAACCTCCTTACGCAATGCCGTTAAAATAGGTGATCGCCGCTTCGTTGTAGCGATACAGCGTCGTCACGGCTTCTCTGAGGTTACGATCATTCTCATTCAGCAGGACGTCCTTGACATAGGAGAATGTCGAGTAGCTGCCGAGGAAAACATCACCGTATTTCAGTTCATAATTTTCGCCGAGCTTCGACGCGGGGATATCCGTGACCTCGATATAGCAATACTCAGCATTGTAGTCCTTGACCTCTCCGACGTTTTTGCCCGCGCTGTCGAGCAATTTGAGAGCGGAAGTATCCGCGCCGTTCTTCTTGAAGTAGAAGCGCAGGGCGGTCTTGGTCTTTAAGAGCAGACTGTAGCCGTAATACTCGATCCCCCTACCATCGAGCGCCGCGTTCATGGTGTCCTTATCCGGAACATCCGAGTTGATGGAATCAATCTCATCCTGCGTCAGTTTTTCGATAGCATAATGCGCGGTGCCGTTAGCCGGATTTTCGGTGTTGTGGTCAAACTGAATCTGAGCGCTTGTACCGTAGTTGACCATGGTCTTGACCAGTGTGATGAGCTCCTCGGAGAACTTGCCTTCCCTATTCAACATGATAACGGTGGCATAATCTTTGACGCTGTACTGCTCGGTCGCGAACGGCTGTTCATCATCGCCGATGGTGATCGCCGCCGTGATCTTATCGCTCATTTCAGCGGCGCAAACATAGCAGGTCGCCTTGTAACAGCCGTTTCTTGAATCCTTTACGCTTTCACTGTCAAAGGTCACGAAATCATGCTTGTCGTTCCATGTGAAGTCAACGCGAACGCCCTTTGCGATCTCTTCATCGGCAAGATCCAGATAGAAGTTCACGCCGATATCGCCGTTTAGCGACAGGCTGTGATACGCAAAGTAGTTGAACGGTTTTTGGGAGGTATAGGTATTACCGTCGATCTCAGCGGTTGCCACAAGATAGTTTTTGCCGTCCTCGAGGCTTCTGCTGATGGTCGCGTCTACGGTCTCTGTATGTTTGCAGCGTGAATCGCTGCAGCGGAAATTTGCGGCGGCGGAGGTATCATGATTGCTCCATGTCCACACGGGATCGCCGTAGGGATGCGCGTCAGTGAAGACGTAATCGATGCTGCTCAGGAGCAGTTCATTTGAGAAGGTCGTCTCATGCTTGATACGAGCCGTCACTTTCATATTTCCAAAACTTGAACGATCGACTGTGATTTTGCCGGGATAATCCAGCTTGATATCCAGTTTGTGATTATCATTACTGTTTGCATCATAGAAGGCGACGCCGCCGATCGTGCTCAGATTAGAGGTATCGCCCGTGACCTTTTCGACCTGCACCTCAAGGAAGCTGTAAGGTTTGATCTCGGTGATATTCTCGTTGAGCACCAGCGTAAAGCTGTGGCTGTCCTTCGGCACGAATCTGGATTTTTCGTCGTATTGATCGCTGATATCGTTACCGATCACCGTGATCTTCTTGCGATTATAGGTCTTGGGGATTACCAGCTCGGTCAGGGTATCGGTCGGTCCGGTGTAATGCTCGAGCTGATAGGTATCGTCATCGAGGAGCCTGAAGTCGAAGTAGGAAAGCGAGATATCATATATCTCCTCGCCGATCGACTTGTCCGGGTTCACTGCATAATAATTGCCGGCGCTGTCATAATGCTCCACGGTGCCGAGGATATACACGCCTCTACTGTCAATATGCGGTTCGACCTGCGGTACATACGTCACATACGAGAAAACCGCGCTGATCGTCACATCACAGTCCGGCATGGTGAACGCGCCGTCGGTGACTTTAACATAGCTAAATTGATCCGCCGGTTGGATCTCGAGTTTTTTCAACATATAATCGTCGTCGGGGGTGATCGTCAGCTTGACGGTCTCGCCTGCCATCGCCGTCGCCTTATCCGCGGTCAGGGTACCGTGCTCGGGCGACTCGACCGTGATGGTATACGGATCGACTCTGACGATGTTGACTCTTACGTTCACATTGTTCCTGGGCATCACAAACGAGTTGTCGCCGAGGGTCGTAACCTCCACCTCGCTGTCGAAAGGCTCAATGGAGATGGATTCGATCTCATAACCCTCATCGGCTTTTGCGTCGACCTCAATGATCTCGCCCGGCTCCACAAGTGCTTCGCTGACGTTCACGGTGCCGTGCTGTACGGAATCGACGTATACATTCCAGCGGATCTGCTGTTTTTCTGTAGCGGTATATTCTTGACCGCGGAAGGTGACGGTCGCGGTCGCCTTGAGTTCTTCGCCGTCATCCACGCGCTCTACATCCGCTTTAAGCTCGATATCGGGAGCGCCTGAGGATGCAAGCGCCTTGAAGGTCGCGGTCGCCTCGGCAAGGGTATCGGACCATGTCCACTGCGGCTTCGAATGGTATTCAAATTTGATCTCAGGCAGGAGCGTCACTCCCCCGATCGTTCTCACTTCGTTTTCGGTGAGAACACCGGAGATCAATTTGTCATTACCGCCGGCATCAACATATCTCAGCTTCTGACCTTCGTTCACGGAGACCACGGAGGAATGATACTCCCCGACCGTGATGCTGTTATCCGGCAATACCCAGCCGAGCTGGGTGACAGAATTGACATTTAACCGGTTCGCCTCAAAGACGCCGCCCAAAACTCTGCAATTCTCAGCGGTCAGCTCCTCTGTTTTGATCACGCCGCCGTATTGCACAAACTCGTAAAAATCGCCGATGTAGTTCTTGTCGATGGTACCCGTCTGCTTGCGCTGACCGTATACGGTGAAAACGGTATCTTTATTGTGGGGCTTAATGAAATCGACGTTATCGCTCGAGAGGGTCACGCCGTCCGCGAGAATCAGGTTGACGTCGCCCATGACGATAAAGTTGCCGCCTCCCTCGGCGATATCCTGATCCAGGATATACCAGCCGCTTTGCAGATAGGAGAGGTAATCTTCATTCTCGTTATCCGGATCGTATTTTTCAAGTCTTCGGGCGGTGACCGTCTGCTCTAAGCCGTCCTTATCGAGATAGGTCGCCTTAACAGTATTCAGATAGACCGCGCGGAAGGTTCTGTCGGAATCATCGACTTTAATCTCATCCCCTGTGAAATACGCGTCCATTCCGCTGTCATCCGTCGTCCAGTAAGCAAACGTCTTGCCGTCGGGCGTGTTCTCGGGCTCGGTGAACATATAGGACGCGTTCCAAGGCACGGTAACGGTTCTCGTCACCTCGCCGTCACTGCCCTGCTCGATCAGCGTGATAGTTTTCGTGACTTTGGAAGCGCCGCAGACGGTACATTTATCATCGGCTCCCCAAGTATGCTCCTCGTATTTGAGGTAGCTGCCGCATTTGTCACAAACAGAAACGTGATAATCATTGATTGAGGGACGAACCGTGACGTTTTCATGCTTACAATAGTACACGTGCGCATACTTTTTCTCACGGATCGCCGCCCACACGCCGTTGCCGCTGACGGTAGCGGTATTGTTTTTATCCTCACCGGACTCAACAGTATAAGCACGGGGACCGATGCTGAGATCGCCGTTGGAGGGATTCTCACTCCAGAATAACGCCGCGAATTTGTTATAGTCGCCGTGACCGATCGCGCAGCCGTTACCGTCCTCGCCGCCGACAGCCTCTACGTCGCATATACCGCGGATCGTGACGCTCTTTACGCCCGTGTCCTCGCCGCCGCCGATGCCGGCGCCGAATTCCTTGCCCTCGGCGTAAACCTTGGAATCTTCAATCCAAATCTCGCCGCCGTTGCCGTCTTCACCGCCGCCGATGCCGGCAGCGTCCACGCCGCCGTAGGCTTTGACGTCACTGTTGTCACGGATGGTGATCGACTTGGAGTCGGTGTTATCTCCGCCGCCGATGCCGGCAGCGTATTTGCCGCCTGTGGCTTCTACGGCGGAGCCGTCGATCTCAACAATGCAGTCCGTACCCGGATGACCGAATAATCCTTTATCCAGTTTCGGGGCGTCTCTGCCGGTACCGATGCCGGCGCCTCTTTCGCCGCCCTTCGCTGTGACAGTAGAGTTCTTGATCTGTATTTTGGTATCCTCATACGTACGCGACTCGATACCTCCGCCGATACCGGCGCCGTGATTACCGCCGAAGGCGCTGATGTTACTGTCCTCGATGGTGATATTGCCATAGGGATGATGCGAACCGCTGCCGATGCCGGCAGCTCTATCGCCGCCCTGTGCGTAAACAGTGCTGTTTTTAATTGTGATATCACCTAAATCTGACCCTGATCCGCTGCCGATACCGGCGCCGTAGCCTTTGATAGAGTCACCCGAACCCACAAGCTTACTACCAAAGTTATTAAATCCATCCCAAAATTTTTCAAACCCGCTTTTTACATACGTCTGGCTGGGGAAGGCTGCTCTGAATCTCTCGATCACCTCGGCGTTATCTGCGGACACATCGCCTAACTTTTCTTCTATCATGTCAAAGCTTTTCAAACCGCCTGCGGAATACGCAAAAACAAACGCGTTCTCAATCGTAATCTGTTGCATGGTCTCTTGGGTATAACACCCTCCGCCGATGCCGGCGCCTCTGTACTCGGAGGTCGCGATGATCGAACCGCCGGTGATATTAATCTTGCCGGTAGCGCCTTTATAGCCGCTGCCGATACCCGCGCCGATTGTGCTGCACGCCAAAATCGTGCCGCCGCTGATATTGATATTATGGGGGTCGAGGTTTTCTTCATCGATATCGTCGGAATAATATCCGCTTCCGATGCCCGCGCCTGACTCTTCTTCCGAGGTTCCAATGCCGATAACCGTACCGCCGCTGATATTGATAACGCCGTTCACCGAATAATAACCGCCGCCGATACCGGCGCCGCCGTCTATAGAAATGCCCGTCACATTACCGCCGTATATGGATACGGTAGCGTCAAAATTATGAGCACAATTGCCGCTTCCGATACCGGCGCCAATAGCACTTTTTGCCTCGACCGTACCGCCGTAGAAATTGAATCTGCCGCTCTGCGTATGGTCGGATTCGTTGTCGCCGTAACCGCCGCCGATACCGGCGCCATTTTCCGCCGAGCATTTGATGTCACCTCCGTAGACGGAGATGTTACCCACAGCGCCGTTCAAACCGCTGCCGATGCAGGCGCCGTCTAATCCCGATTTCAGATCCAGCGTGCCGCCGTGGATCGCTATGTCACCCGTATCAAGGCCGACAATCGCGTTCAGGACCTGGGCAACTGTATCTTTCGCATTTCCGAAATAGCTGCCGCCGATGGCAGCGCTGTATTTTCCGCAGTCATCGGACTTGATCTTTCCGGTGTCCTGTGGCTGTCCGTAGATATGAAGCGCAGCGCCGGGTTCGACGCCGATGCCCTTCGGCGCGTCCAGCGTACAGCCGTCACAGAGGAGCAGGTTGACCGTACCGTGTCTCACGATCAAACGTCCTTTCAAGGATATGTCGCGATCAACGACATACCAACCCGATGCAAGATCGTTCCATAGCGCTTCATTGCCGCTGTAGTCGTTCAAATAGGTATACTGATCCGCGTCGAGGGTACGCAGATGCTCCTCAACCTGCTGCGTGTACTCATCCCACACACGGTCGAGATATTCCATCTGACCCTTCGGCTCCTCCGTGGGAAGTTCCCAGGTTTCCGAGGGATCCTCTGTGGGTTCCTCCGTGGGGTTCGCCGTATTGTTTTGAGTGGGAGTATCCTCGGCATGAACCGTGACAGGTACAATGGTGAACAGGCTGAATACCATGATAAAGGCTAACAGCAAGCTCACGTGTTTCTTGAACTTTCGCATTTCCATCCTCCTTTGTCATTGCAAAATAGATTAAACCATTTTTATTATAACAGAGCAGTAAGTCAAATACAATAGTTTTCAGCAATAAAAAAAGCCGACTGTAAAAGTCAGCTTCATTAGATTTCATTAGATAAAGAAAAACTCACTACAAGTATTGGCATCTCCCTATTTTCACAGCCCGTCGCCGGGCAACTATCGTCGGCGCTACAGGGCTTAACTTCCGTGTTCAGTATGGGAACGGGTGAACCCCCTGCGTCATCAACACCAATTAAATTTGTGCCCCCTTCCCCGAATTGATAGACAGAAAAAAGTGTAGTAAAATGGAATGGAAACAAAAAAATTTGAAGGAGAGAAAACCATTCCAAACCGATGTAGATAATGAAATCTCTTGTGATTGTTATAATTGTTGTCGCTTTGATACCATATTACGCGATATCATAGACAGAAGCTCCGTCATCGCATAATGGTTTTTTAGCTACTCTTATTTCGCCAGTTCCTTAAACGCTGGGAGATATTTTTCAAGAACCCTTTTTGCGACAACGTCGATCTTCTCATCCTCACTCAGATCAAACTGTATGCTATCCTTTTCCATATCAATCACCAAGAACTTAGGTTTATTGTTTTTAAAAATAACCGCTTGTCCTTTCTGCTCAACTGCCTTGGCAACCTGAGAGAAATTCTGATTTGCTTGCGTCATCGAAAATATCGTGTTCGTATCATAATACATCAATATCACCTCATTGTTTATAGGATAAGTACGTCCTAGACGCATTATACGGCATACTCATTATTTGTCAATATGATATTCGTTGCTTTTCTGTTTTCAATATATGAGAATCGATCAAACCATTAAATGGCGGCACAGGAAGGATCCTGTGCCGCCATGCCGAAAAGGCTATAAATATCCTCAAATTATGATAATATCAATGGGTGCATCGCCGATGATCTTTTCCAAGATTTCAGCGTCTCGCTGTTTGCAAAAGAGAATGCTCTGCTGATCGTTTCGCTCAGCGTTTCGTATAAACGGTCTGAGCGTCACCGTATTCACATTACCGGTACAGATCCAAGCGGGGGAATCATCAATGAATCCTGTTCCTATGATATAACGATATCTTCCCCGATTGTCTTTTACCGACGTATCAATATGGTACCGTTCTATGATCTCGCTCTCTGTTGCGGTATCAGCTTTATATAGATCATAAAATTGACTGTGGAAGGCATCCCCCGTTGATAACACATAAAAATATTGATATCCTGCAGTATTGATTCTTTCATTATAGTAATTATACCCATCAACAATTTGAGTCAATGCCCCTCCAACATCTTGACATAGAAGGACTGCCGTATTAACTGTCACGCTGAAATGACGTTTTAATGCTTCCGGAACAAGCCTTTCGTGTTTTCCCAAGGAACTGACAACCATATTTGTTTTATAAATTGGGATGATCTTGTTCCTTCCAACGAAAAAGCCTAATAGTCTACTTCCCTGAAAAGCCGTCGATTCATAACTAATTAAACGTTTGAACTCGAGAGCCTCGTAATAATATACTGTATCGCCATAAACCGCATCTTCAAAACTCGGTTTTGAAAATATTTCGTATGCAATACCGGCTCTATCGAGAAGTGCAAAAAGAGTAGCCTGCTGTCTCTTTCTCCTTCGCCGCTTGATGCTGTAATGTCTGTCTGTGTCCTCTTCAACATACACTCGGTACTTCATGTAATGAAGCTCACGTGTGAGTTTCTTGCCTTTAAATGTCAATATATACCCTGCTGCGCTGTCTGCACTAATCCTTTGTATAAGGCCGCGTCTGAGCAATCTTGAGATGTTCTGACGAAAACAGTCATAGCTGATATTCATATGGAGATATAATTTATTAGGGATTTCACCTGCACAAAAGAGGATATTAAGCAGACAATCTGTTCTACTGAGGTACTTATTTTCGTGGCTCTTATCAATCCTGTATTTTGGATTATTTGCATACTTTGATACAAAAGTCATAGCTTAATTCTCCTTACTTACTTTGATTTTTGTGGCAAACTTTTTTGCACTTTTCGGCTTAGTAATTTATAAAGGTGCCACAAAAAATCCGGATCGAGCTATTCTCGGCTCGCATTAATACTGATTTTGGATGTTAATTACTGCTGTCACAAACAAAATTACGTTATTTATCTGTTTGTGACAGCACCGCAAAATCTGTTTGTGACATCCTAATTTGATTTTATCATAGATAAAACCTCAATATCGTGTTCGCTATCAACGATATACACCTCGGTTTTCATTTCACTAGGGTCATCAATTATTTTCGTATAATACGCCGTATTACATGCAGTTGGCCGATCATCCATCAACAAGGTTCCAAGCAGTCCGTTTAAAATGGTGCTTGAATCCTTATTGTCGTTGTCAATCATGTAATTGACGTTCTTATTTGAAGAAACAAAAAACACCGTCGCATGTCTAAAGAGTTGAATTCTATTATTGAGGGCGTATTCACTCACAGCTGAAATAACTGCATTGGTGATCGCGTTGTTTCGCTCAAGATTTCTTTTTCTCTTATTCGGGAGAAGAAAAGGCATTGAAATCTTGTACACCGGAAAAGAAGGAAACTCTTTCAGTTTTTCAATCGATACACTTAAGAGCTCTGCTTCCATTTGAGGGAGCCGACGAGGAACGCTGGGTATTCCGGTATAGATCCAAAGCATCAGCGCACGTGTCGCCATATAGACGGATGATGCTGTTTGCAAGGTTTTTTCCGTCGATTCGATCAAGCTCTCACAATCACTTTCGCGACAAGATATCGCCAGTGTATCCGAGAGAACTATTAAGTCGAGCGCACCTTTTTTGATGTGCTCTATATTGCCGATAGATGTCATAATAAAGAACCTCCAATATAAAATAAGATGATGGACATTGCGCCCCGCCATGCCGATTTTTGCTTCTGTTGTCTAACGAGCGAATCTTATCGCCGTTGTTTTACGTGAAGTGCTTCATGTTTCATCACATCCTTTTTGTCAATAGACAAGATATATAAATTGTTATCTGCATTTTTAGTTAAAAATACAGTGGTGCCATTCATTAAAATATGTTATACTATTATTCAACCAATTATATTTTTGTTGAATAAAGGAAGGTGATCATGGTGCCTGAAGAAACGAAAAACAAAAACAGCGCCGCAAAACTCAGAGCCAACAACAGATATGCAAAAGACAAATATGAAGAGATCAAATTTCGCGTCCGAAGGGGCGAAAAGGACAAGCTCATGCAGTACGCGCGCGAGCATGATTATTCGCTCAACGCATTTATTTACGACGCAGTATGCCATTACCGTCAATATTTAGATGAAGCCATCTCGGATCAAAACGCTGAGGAGCGAATAGTTGATTCCGCCATTGCTGACGCTCCGCTGAGCCTGTCCCTAAATAACGAAAACAGCTACAGTGTTGTCAATCTGTTTGCGGGAATGGGCAGTATGTCTCTTGCGTTCGCTCAGGCAGGCTTTGACGTTATTCGCGCTTATGAGCAGGATCATACCTCCTGCGAGATGTTTCGCCACTTGTTTGGAAACGCAAGGCTGACAGAGGGTGATATCCGCGATTGCGATATCGACGAGATACCGGCTCCCGACGTGCTGGCGATCGGCTTTCCCGAGGTAGTGCCGAAAGCATTTACGGATATCCATGAGACAGAGCGTTATCTTGACAGTGTTTTTACGATCATTCTGAAAATCATCGAAAAGAAATTCCCTTATATCGTCTATTTAGAGCTTGATGAAGAAGAACCGATCGAGAATATCGATCTCGCGGGCATGTCCAACGATGAGATATTTATTCGAAGTAATCTCAGCGGAATGAAAAAATACTTTTATGAGTTTTTCATCGACAAACTGACGGAACTTCATTATGAGGTTAAGGTTAATTCAGCGCACAAGGCCTGCGATGTGTCCGAGCTTTCACAGTCAGGCAAGAAAAGATATTTGATTGCAGTCAACGAGGAGGTTGAGTCGATGTTCTATATGCTGCCGAGCATACCTGCTTTTAAGCCCAAGCCTGCCGTTGAAGTGATTCGTCAAAATCAAAAGCAAAATGAGTTCTACTATTATCGCAATAGCATCAGCTTTGATCGCTATGTAATCAGCTCCGTTCAAAGTCGGCATATGCTTTACCGTATCCATCTGAGCAAGGTGTTCGGATGTCCCGACGGCATGTGCCCTGTCTTGAACGCAAGCATGGTCAACAAGCGTAATACTGTAGCGCTGAGGGATGATTTCGGAGTAAGACAGCTGACGCCGGGCGAGTATCTGATGTTCAAGGGTTGTCCGGAGAGCGTTCGATTCCCGAAGGAACTGAGCCTAGAGGACAGATACCGATTAGCAGGAAGCTGCGTCAACGTGCCCATCACGGAAAACTACGCGCAGTCGATCAAGAGCTTTCTTGACTTGGATACCCGTGAGCCGATGATAAAAATGGCAGAGCACATGAACTATTTCAAAAAGAAGCAAAACGAATAAGATATGCAATGAAACCGACTATGACAAACACGATTTGTGTATTGTAAGGATAAATAGATGGAAATCGCAAAAATATTTCAATACGCCAACTGTCAAGCGGTCAATCTGCCTGACAGATACAAATTCACTTGTGATGAGGTTGCTGTACAGCAATTAGGCTCTTCGCTGATACTGACTCCAAAGGACAAAGCCCATAACAGTCTTTTATTTGGCGAAGCGCGCGGAACAAATGATAATAAGCACATCTCAGATTCAACTATATTGAAGACAGAAAGGGGATAAAGAATACATGACAATAAAAGAGCAGGCATACGCCATCATCGATGGTTTCACTGAAACACAGCTCCGGGGCTTTATCGATTTATTTAGCAAGTACCAACCCGAATCCCATACTCCGGTTTATCATGTTGTTGCGGTCGTACCGCACGAAGATTATACTTTGACGGTAACTTTCCGTGACGGTGACAAAAAGCTATATGATATGCGCCCTTTGATAGACGGCGAAAGAGCATTTAAACCTTACGCCCCTTTGATAGATATCAATCTATTCATGAAGGCACATGTCTGCGGATCTGTAGCTTGGAGCGACAAAATCGATATCGCTCCCGAGGAGCTGTATGAAAACGGTATTGACATAACGGAAAAGCCGTGAAGAATTGAGAGAATCATTTTCAATAGTAATAAACAAAATGGTGGATATAACAGAAAGGATTAAAAAGTAAATTGGCAACAATCAGAAAACGGAATGACAGTTATCAGATCGTTGTTTCCTGCGGTTACGATATCAACGGAAAACATATATGCCGTTATAAGACATATACTCCCGAGAAGGGAATGACAAAGCGACAAATCGATAATGAGCTTAACCGTCAGGCGGTGCTTTTTGAAGAGGCGTGTAAAAACGGATTAGCATCGATTGCAGGAAAAGTAAAACTGTCAGAGTTTATTCCGATATTCTTTCAAGAGTATGCTGTGCCGAAACTGAAGGCAAAGTCAATCGTCGGTTATAATGCTCTCGTACCCGTTGTCGACGCGGCTCTCGGGCATCTGAGAATCGACAAGATCCAGCCCCATCATCTAAATAGCTTTTATATAAACTTGGCAGAGGAGGGTGCTCGGCGTAAGGTGTCATATTCTCCTGTAGTCGATCTGAAAGCGATCGCCAAGGAGAAGGGGCTGACCGCTACGCGGATCGCTCGCGATCAAGGTGTGAGCGCTTCATCAATCCGTGCTGCATTCAAGGGCAATAACGTTTTCAAAAAGACGGCGGTTTCGATCTGTTCCGCACTGGATCTGTCCATGTCAAAAGCATTTGAGGCGGTCGGCGCTGATGTTCCCCTCTCTACTGAGACCATTCGGCATTATCACCGATTTCTATCCTCTGTTTTCAGCTATGCTGTTAAATCAAAGATTATCGCCACAAACCCTTGTGCGCGTGCTACGATACCCAAGGCTAAAGGAAATCAAAAAGCAAAGAAAAGCAAGAAGCACACAAATCACTTTGATGAAGAAGAAGTAAAGCAGGTGTTGAAGTTGCTTGAAAACGAGGATATACAACGCAGAACAGCCATCAAACTCTTGCTGCATACAGGTATGCGTCGAGAGGAGATCTGTGGATTGGAATGGTCGGATATCGATTTTATTCATTCGGTGATCTCAGTGGAACGCGCCTCCGTATATATTTCAAAAAATGATTACACTGAAGAATCAGGGATCATTACCGATACCACAAAAACCGATAGTTCTACACGCTGCATTAAAGTTTCAGAATCAGTGATTCAAATGCTAAAAGAATATAAGGAGTGGCAAACGCAAAGGCGGTTGCAGCTGGGAGACAGATGGGAGGATTATGACAGAATTTTCACTACAGCTGTAGGCACACCGATCCATCCCGATACACTCACAAGATGGTTTTCGGAATTCACTAAGAGGAACGGTTTTCCTCATGTGACAATTCATGGATTGAGACATACCAACGCGACATTGTTGATCAATTCCTATGTACCTATCACGACGATCGCCGCGCGCCTCGGTCACGCAAACCCCTCCACAACAACCAAAATATACACACACGCAATTAAACGCGCGGATGCCGTTGCAGCAGAACAGCTTGAGGTAATGCTTTCATTACCCGACACTGAACAGGGAGAAAGCACCTGAAGAATGGCAGTCATTTGACAGCTATTTGACAGCTATCGCTACAGTTTTACACTTACAATCACAAGAAGTTACGAAAAGATAACCCTCAAAAAACCGCATGATAAAGCCGTTTATTGAACTTTATTGAATAACACGAAAAGAATAAATCATAATTCGTAATCAATAGGTCGTGGGTTCGAGTCCCATCTCTAGCTCCACACTTAAGGGGATACCGAAATGGTATCCCCTTAAGTGTTTAGTGGTCGGGCTCAACCCTGTCGAGCTATTGATTAGTTAAGTGGGAACCCCATTACTCCCCGAGTAATGGGGAAAGGAGGAGTCGCGACGCGAGGGCAAGGCATACCAACCGGATATGCCTTCCGAGCACAGCGAACGACGACGCGGTCGTGGGTTCGAATGTTTGAGCAAAATGAGTGTCAATTGACCCTCCATAGATCGGGCAAAGGTCTCCATCTCCGGCTCCATCACAGCATCTCGTATGAGGTGCTGTTTTTCTCTGTCAAGGTCGCTGGGGCAAGGACTCCATCCCTAATACTAAGTAGCAATAAAAAGCTTTAAAAAGGTATTAGCGGAGAATTTCGCAGAACAAGGCGGAGGGCGCAGGCAGGCTGGCGCCTGTCAAGACTGACAACGCAGTTATGCGGAATTCTCCGCAATAGATATTAAAGTGTTTTATTGATACTTA
>DGUQ01000166.1 GCA_002394725.1 Ruminococcaceae bacterium UBA4306 | reverse complement strand
CTGAGGTAGCCCTTGAGCAGGACGGTATCAGGTACAAACCGCTCGTCGTGCCAGCGGATCAGGTCGCAGACCTCGTCGATGAATGCCGACGACATGCGCAGTCGCCTGAGAATCTCACGCGTCATCGCCGCGCCGATCTTGGGATGGTTCTTGTAGTGGCTCACGCCGAACTTGTCCGTTGTCTGCGCCAGCGGCTTGCCGATATCATGGAACAGCATCGTCACGCGCAGCAGCGGCTGCGGCTCAATATTGTGTACCGCCGCGACGGTATGGCGGTACACATCGCGGTTATGGTGCTTGGAATTCTGTTCAAAATCAAAGGTGCCCTTGAGCTCGGGGATGAACACCGCGATGACCGATCGGTAGCGCCGCAGGACAAAATCGGTATGCTCGCCGCACAAGAGCTTTAACAGCTCCTCTCGGATACGCTCACCGGCGATATCCGACAGCAGCTTGCGCTGTCGGAGGATCGCGTCGGAGGTGGCAGGCTCGATGGTGAAGCCGAGCGTTGCCGCAAAGCGCAAGGCGCGCAGGATACGCAGGGCGTCCTCAGAAAACCGCTCTTCAGGATCGCCGACGCAGCGGATCACGCCGTTATTAAGATCCTGCTGTCCGCCGTAGAGATCCACCAAGCCGTCCTCGTCGTTATACGCCATCGCGTTGACGGTGAAATCACGCCGTTCGAGGTCGTCGCTGAGCCGGTCGGAGAACCGTACCTCGTCGGGATGACGGGAATCGGTGTACTCGCCGTCGATACGGTAGGTCGTGATCTCATACAGCTCACCCTCTACGATCACCGCAACGGTGCCGTACTTCTTGCCGACGCTGACTGTCTGATACTCCGCAAAGATCCGCTCGATCTCCTCGGGCGGCGCGGAGGTGGTGAGATCCCAGTCATGCGGTGTGACTCCACGCAGGCTGTCGCGCACGCAACCGCCCACGGCATAGCCGCTGTAGCCGTTATGCCGTAGCTTTTCGATGATCAGTTTGACGTCTGAGGGCAACCGAATTTCCATATTCCACCGTATTTCCGCATTTTTTTCAATTTCAGTATAGCACCAATTTGATTCGGTTACAATAATAATCATAAAAAATTTGAATGTTATTTTTCTCATTTCGAATTAAGCTAACTGTATGAACCTTCCTGCTGTATTATGTCGAGGACGTCAAATACTATCGAAGGAGCAGATCATCAATGATACGCTCCGAGTGAATAAGTGAAGGATGTGTGAATAATGAAGAAGATGATAAGATATGTTTGTATGACGCTCGCGGCAGTGCTGCTGTGTCCGATCATGACAGTATCCTCACAGGAGGTGCGCCGCAACGTCCATGTCGGCGGTATGCCGTTCGGACTGACGATGTATACCAATGGCGTTGTCGTTGTCCATGTCGATGACAGCTATGACTCCCCTGCTGTTGCCGCAGGCTTGCGTGAAAACGACGTCATCACCCGTGCGAATGACGAGGAGATCACCTCCAATGAACGCCTGCATGAGATCATCGCCGCATCCGAGGGAGAGGATATCGAATTATCTGTTTTACGAGGTAAGAGCCCGATATCCATGACTTTGACTCCCGAAAAGGACGATGACGGCAACTATACGGCAGGCATGTGGATCCGTGATTCGACCGCGGGGCTGGGTACGATCACCTATTTTGATGAAAACACCCATTCCTTCGGCGCGCTGGGTCACGGCATCTGCGACCGCGACACGGGACTGTTGATGCCGCTGGGCAGCGGTAAGATCGTCAAGGCACAGATCGGCTCGATCACCAAGGCGAAGAAGGGGATCGCAGGCGGTCTGAACGGTTATATGTCGGAGGAAGAGATCGGTGAAATGACCGTCAACAACAGCTACGGCGTATACGGTAAGTATACCGCCGAGCCGGAGGGTGAGGAAATCCCTTGCGCCTTTGACAGCGAGATCGAAACAGGTCCGGCACAGATCATCACCACGCTCGATGACGGCGAGGCGCAAAGCTATGACGTCGTGATCGAAGGCTTCAATCTCAATAATAAGAGCGGACAGAATATGGTCGTCCGTGTGACGGACGAGGAGCTGCTCGATAAGACGGGCGGTATCGTGCAGGGCATGAGCGGATCGCCCATCATCCAGAATGACCGGCTGATCGGCGCGGTGACGCACGTGTTCGTCAATTCGCCCGAAAAGGGCTACGGTATCACCATCGGCAATATGCTGAGCTGCTATGAGCAGTTCGGCGGCATCAGCGGAGAATCATAGGATTGATACCACTGAAATTGCCGCGTCGTCGGCTCTGTTGATGCTCCGCACCATGATGATCTCCGGCACAGGAATCATAGCGAGAAATTTGTCGAATATTTCTTTCAAAAATTTTTATGTTTTCTCTTGCCAAATTTACCAATTTATGGTAAACTCAAAATACAAATTGAAACAGGAGATGTAAAAATGACAGAAAGAATGAAACTCTTGATGACGCAGGAGCCGACTGACAATATGACTGAAATCACGCAAACCCTCGCTCAATACGGCTTTTCTACCGCTTTTTGTATGAAGGACGGCGAAGAGGTGATCAGCCGCATCCAAAGCGAGAAGCCCGACGTCGTGATCATGGATCTGTTCATGACCCATATCGACAGCATCGGGGTAATGCGCGCGATCCGCAAGCAAAAGCCGGATAAGCTGCCGATGTTTGTGGTTTATACGAGCTTTGACAGTCCTGTGCTCGAGCGTGAGGTAATGAGCGCCGGCGCGACGTATTTTGTATTAAAGCCGTTCAATCTGAGTGATCTGGCGGAGAATATCGTCAGGCTGAGTAAGCGTCAGCGACAGAGAACAAAGGGCGGCATCCGGCAGATCGGCTACGACAGCAACAGTCTGGAGCTGAAGGTGACGGAGATACTGCACCAGATAGGAGTCCCCGCGCATATCAAAGGCTACCATTATCTGCGTGACTCTATCATCCTGTCCATCGAAAAGCCTGAGATCATCAACGCCGTGACCAAACAGCTCTACCCCACCGTTGCGAAGAAGTATGAGACAACGTCATCCAGAGTGGAGAGAGCGATCCGACACGCGATCGAGGTCGCATGGGATCGAGGCGACGTCGAAGTGCTCAACTCCTACTTCGGCTACACCATCCAAGGCAGCCGCGGCAAGCCCACCAACAGCGAGTTCATCGCGATGATCTCGGATAAGCTGAGATTGCAGATGAAGAACGCCGGATAACAAGCTCGCTTGTTTTTCTTATTATTATCACTTCGTATGCACCTTTTCCCAACGAAATACGTCTTGTCATTCTGAGGATTTATCTGATGGATCCTTTCAAAAGAACAAAATAATACAGAGCTGTCACGGAGTGTTCCGCGGCGGCTCTTGCTTATTGACAGAGTTCAGGGAGGAATGGTATAATAATGTTGAGATTGCCACGGGCTGACACAAGTGCCGACCCCTCGCAATGACAGAATATAGGAAAAGGCGGTGTTTGAATGGCGTTTGATACATTTGATGAAGGCATATCGTTAGGCGGTATGCGGTCAAAAACCGAAATCAGGACCCTGATCTGTTATCTGTTCAAAAGCGTCGGCGTTCCGATGACCAAGGACGCGGTCGTGAACGCGCTGATGGAGAAGGGGCTTGCGAATTATTTTGAGACCAGCGCGAGCTTTGACGATCTCTTGAAGAATGGTAATATCGAGTTGGTTGACGAAGAAAAAAAGCGCTATTTCAACACCGACAACGGCAATATGATCGCGACACAGCTCGAGGATACCTTAGCGCCGACCGTCAAGGAGCGCGCGATCGAATGCGCGCTGGCGCTGTTGAAGCAGGAGCGCGTCGAGAGCGAGAACAAGGTCACGATCGAGAAAAGCGACAACGGCTACACCGTCACCTTCCGTATCTCGGGCGGCGACATGGAGCTGCTGAGTTTCTCGCTGTATGTGCCCGACAAACAGCAGGCGCGCATCCTCAGAAAGAACTTCTACAAGGATCCCGATCTATACTATTCTGTCATGATCGCCATGCTCACACGCAACAAACGCGCCGTGACCGAGATCCTCGACGAGCTCGGGTCGGTCATTTGATGAATGATGAATGAGGAGTTAGGAGTTAGGAATTATCATTGGTATGCAAAGTTTTATCCCGTATCGAGTATTCTTCTATCGGCAAACTTGTTACCAATACAAAAGCCGTAAGGCTTTCCCGAAATTCCTCATTTCTCATTCCTAATTACTAAAAGATCGAGAGCAGCACCATCAGCGCTACGCCGGGCACACCCCCTGCCGCTGAGGTCAACAGCGTGAGCTGCGTCACGGGGATATAGACCCCCGTCATGCCCGACAGGAAATTGACCGCGCACAAGGTCAACAATCCTGCCAATATCGAGAGTAAAGCCCTTTTGAAGGGCTTTTTCTTTTTGGCGGCATAATGGATGAAGGAAAAGATCAGAAAGGTCGATACGGATACGATAAAAACAAACAGCATAATAACTCCTGTTATAAGGAATAAAAAAGACTACCGGATTTCTCCGATAGTCTATTCTATGATAGCTTGTGCGAAAATATTATGCCTCGGGAGCAGTAGTTTCAGCAACCTGCTCGCTAACGGAGGTGGAATCTGTCGCTTCAACGGAATCGGCAGGAGTGGTGTAGTAAGCAATAATGTTCAGCGCGATAACGACAGCGACAAACGCCACGGCAAACCACTTGGTAGCGCGAGCGAGGAACGCGTCATAGGAACGAGCCTTGTTCTTGGAGAAGAAAGTGTCTGCACCGCCGGATACAACGCCGATGCCCTGCTGGTTGCCTTCCTGAAGAATGATAATGATAATCAGTGCGATAGAAGCCAGCAACAGAACCGATCCCAAGATAATCTCAACAATTGACATAATGTATCTTCCTTTCAAAACGACTGTTCAAGCCGATATACTCAAATGCAAAGATTATTGTATCATACAAGCAGTCAGATTGCAAGTGTTTTTTTGAGGAATCCCGAAATTTGTTTAAAAAGCGTAGGATAGCGTTGTAGGGTACGGCGCCGGAACACGTGTGTTCGACGTACCGCATGGCAGATGTGTTTGTTTCCTATCTCACGTTTTCGATCACGGAAATGCCCGTCATTCTCGGTACGTCATAAATGCCGTACCCTACGGAGGGGCTGATCTGCTCCGCGTTTGGGTGGCATGTATCGGATAGGTTTCGGGAGGAGCGAGCCCCTCCCCTACATGATAACTTCCCTATCGTTATATCAGGATTCTAAAGCTATACCGGTATTCACCATTAAATAAGGGAAAGCTGCTGGGCTTCATCCTCCGGCGAGGGTAAGGCGCCTGCCGCGGGGAGGGTACGGGTGCGGTAGCGCGAGGGCTTACTGAATCTGCCCTCCGCATACGGCTCGATCGACATCACACGGTGACCCTTTCTCAGCTTCATGACCGCTACGCCCTGCGTATTCTTGGTCGTCTTGGCAGCGATCGCGCCGCTGTGGAAGAGCAGCATACGCCCGTTGGACGAGGTGAGCAGGAACTCGCGGTCAGTTTTGGTGAAGTCGATACCGGCGAGGGGCGCTTTGTCGGAATAGGCGTTGATCAGCTTCTTGCGGTTGGTCTTGGTCTCATATGCCGAGAGCGGCACCTTAGCGACTTTGCCGTTTTCAAAGGCAAAGAGCAGATAGCCGCTGTAGTCCTTGGTCTTTAAAACGAACACCGCTTTTTCACCCTCGTCCATCCCGAGCCGCGCCGGAATGAACTCACCAAAGGCGCTTGCCTTGGTATCGGCGATCTCGCTGACCTTGGTCTTGTAGACCTGACAGCGGTCGGTGAAGAACAACAGATCGGTGTTGTTGGTGGTCTCGGTGGTATAGACGATCTCATCGTTCTCCTTGAGCTTTTGCTCACCGCTCATGCGCAGGGATTGCGGCGTGATCTTCTTGAAGTAGCCCTCCTTAGTGAAGAACAGATGCACGGGATAATCCGGAATCTCTTCCTCAAGACTGACGTCGGCAGGCAGATCGTCCACATGGAGCAGCGGACAGAGCCGCTCCTTGCCGTATTTATCCGCGACCGCCTTGAGCTCCTTGACGATGATGGTCTTGACGCGTGCCTTGGAGTTGAGGATCGCTTCGAGCTCGTCGATATCCTTGATGAGCTGTTCGATCTCGGCGGTACGCTTTAAGATGTACTCGCGGTTGAGATGGCGCAGTTTAATCTCGGCGACATACTCCGCCTGAATTTTATCGATGCCGAAGCCGATCATCAGGTTGGGGACGACCTCCGCCTCCTCCTCGGTCTCGCGCACGATCTTGATCGCCTTGTCGATATCGAGCAGGATGAGCTTCAAGCCCTCGAGCAGATGGAGCTTGTCCTTCTTTTTATTGAGGTCGAAGAAGGTGCGGCGGCGGATACATTCGATACGGAACGCGATCCACTCGTTCAATATCTCCCCTACTCCCAGCGTCATCGGCACGCCGCCGATCAGCACATTGAAGTTGCAGGAAAAGCTGTCCTCGAGGGTGGTCATCTTGAAGAGCCTCTGCATCAGCTTATCGGGATCAGTGCCGCGTTTGAGATCGATCGTGATCTTCATGCCGTCGAGACCTGTCTCGTCACGGATATCGGAGACCTCCTTGATCTTGCCGTTCTTGACAAGATCGATGACCTTCTCGATGATGACCTCGGTGGTCGTGGTCGGCGGAATATGGGTGATATCGATGCAATTCTGCTTTTTGTCGTATTCGTAGATCGAACGCACCTTAATGGAACCGCGACCCGTTCGATAGACCTCGCGGATCGCTTCCTCGTTATAGATGATCTGCGCGCCGCCGGAAAAATCGGGCGCCGGCAGGGTCGAGATGATGTCGTGATCCTTGTCGCGGATCAAGGCGGCGGTCGTCTCGCATATCTCTCTGAGGTTGAAGGAGCAGATGTTGGACGCCATACCGACCGCGATACCGGTGTTGGCGTTGACCAGCACGGAGGGATAGGACGCCGGCAGGAGGGTCGGCTCCTTCATGGTATTGTCATAGTTATCAACGAAATCGACGGTATCCTTGTCGATATCCTTGAACAGCTCGTTACAGATGGGATCGAGCTTTGCCTCGGTATATCGGGAAGCCGCCCACGCCATATCGCGCGAGTAGAACTTACCGAAGTTGCCCTTGCTGTCAACATAAGGGTGCAGCAGCGCTTCATATCCGCGGCTGAGCCGCACCATCGTGTCATAGATGGCACTGTCACCGTGAGGGTTGAGCTTCATGGTGGCGCCGACGATGTTCGCGGACTTGGTGCGCGCGCCGGTGAGCAAGCCCATCTTGTACATGGTATAGAGCAGCTTGCGGTGCGAGGGCTTGAAGCCGTCGATCTCGGGGATTGCGCGCGACATGATGACGCTCATGGCGTAGGGCATGAAGTTCTCTTCAATGGTCGAAGCGATACGCTGCTCGACGATATCCCCCGCGCCGGCGATCACACCGTTGGCGATCGGTTTTATATTCGGTTGTTTTGTTTGTCTTTTCTTAGCCATAAGTTTACCTTACATTATTATAATTTGGGTGAGGGCGAAGCCCTCCCACCACCGTTCACCATTCACCGATTAAGAAACATCCAAGTTATCCGTATAATTCGCGCCGAATTCGACGATAAAGTCCTTTCTGCCCTGCAGGTTGTCACCCAACAATACATCAAAGATCTGTGCCGTTCGCTCGATATCATCGGGCATGACCTTGATCAGTCGGCGTGTCTCGGGGTTCATGGTGGTCAGGCTCATCATGTCGGGTTCGTTCTCGCCCAGACCCTTGGAGCGCTGGATTGTGAATTTCGCGCTGCCGATCTCGTTCAGATACTTTTCTTTTTCCGCCTCGGTATAGGCAAAATAGACCTTATCCTTCGTCGTGATCTCATACAGCGGCGATTCCGCGATATAGACCTTGCCCTCCTTGATCAGATCGGGAGTCAGACGGTAGATCATCGTGAGCAGCATGGTGCGGATATGGAAGCCGTCCACGTCGGCGTCGGTGCAGATGATGACCTTGTTCCAGCGCAGGTTGTCGATGTTGAAGGCGTTGATGTCCTTTTTCTTCGATTTGGTCTTTGTCGTATCGATCTGCACGCCGCATCCGAGGATCTTGATCAGATCGGTGATGATCTCGCTCTTGAAGATGCGGTCGTAATCGACCTTGAGGCAATTCAAAATCTTACCGCGGATCGGCATGATCGCCTGAAAATCGGGGTTGCGCGCCTGTACGCAGGCGCCCTTCGCGGAGTCGCCCTCTACGATGAAGAGCTCGCGTTCATCGACGTTTTTGGAGCGGCAGTCGGTGAACTTCGCGATCTTGGCGGTGATGTCGATCTTGGCGGTGAGGTTCTTTTTGATACTGATACGGGTCTTTTCGGCGCTCTCACGGGAGCGCTTGTTGACCAGCACCTGATTGGCGATCTTATCCGCCTCGAGAGGATTCTCAATGAAGTAGACCTCGAGCTGCTTTTTCAGAAAGTCGGTCATCGCGTCCTGAATGCCCTTGTTGGTGATCGCGAGCTTTGTCTGGTTCGCGTAAGAGGTGACGGACGAGAAGGAGGAAATGACGATCACCAGACAATCCGCTATGTCCTCATATTTGATCTTGCTCTCATTTTTATTGTACATGCTTTTGCTCTTGAGATAGCTGTCGATCTGATAAACAAAAGCGTTGCGAACCGCTTTATCGGGTGAGCCGCCGTGTTCGAGCCACGAGGAGTTGTGGTAGTATTCGGTGACGGAGGCTTTATTGGAAAACGCCAATGCGACGTTGATCTTGCACTTGTACTCGTCCTTGTCGTCACGGTCGCGGCACATACGCTCGCCGCTCCAGCTCTGGACGGTGGTGAAGCCCTCTTCCCCGATCAGCTCGCCGACATGATCGGCGATACCGTTCTCATAATAGAATTCCTCGACGTCAAAGGAACGCCCTGCCTGCTGACGGAAGATGAACTTAACGCCCGGGTTGACGATCGCCTGACGGCGGAGCATCTCGGTGAAGAACTCTTTATCCATCTTGATGTCGGTGAACACCTCGAGGTCGGGCTTCCAACGGATCTTGGAGCCGGTATCTCTGCCGCTGTAATCTGCTGATTGCAGACCACCGACGTTCAGTCCCTTCTCAAAATGCAGGGAGTATTTCTTATGATCACGCTTGATTTCGGCGTCCATATACTCGGAAGCGAACTGCGTCGCGCACAATCCCAGACCGTTCAGACCGAGCGAAAACTCATAGTTGCCGCCGCTGGCGTTGTCGTATTTGCCGCCTGCATAGAGGGTGCAGAACAACAGCTCCCAGTTGTACTTTTCTTCCTTTTGGTTAAACTCGACGGGGATGCCGCGTCCGTGATCCTCGATCTCGATCGAGCCGTCGTTGTAAGCGGTAAGGACGATCTCTTTGCCATAGCCCTCGCGTGCCTCGTCGATGGAGTTAGAGAGGATCTCAAACACACTGTGCTGACATCCCTCGATTCCGTCCGAGCCGAAGATGACCGCCGGGCGCTTACGCACCTGATCGGGTCCCTTTAAGACCGTGATATCATCGTTACTGTAAACAGGTTTTTTCTTTGCTTTTGCCATTTTTTCACCTTGGTTTCTGATTTCTGCCTCCCTTTGGTAAAGGGAGGTGGGCTTGCCATCGGCAAGCTCGGAAAGATTGTACAAATGAAGCAAAGCGACCGAATTAAAATGGTATCTCGCTAACGCTCGATCAAACATACAATCCCTTAGTCGCCCTTGGCGACAGCTCTCTTTTACCAAAGGGAGCCTTTTTGTGGCAGCGTGTCGCACGCGATCTCTTTACCAAAGGGAGGCTTTATTTCAGCCCTTTGAGCTTTTTGATCTGGTCGCGCAGATACGCCGCATGCTCGAATTCGAGCAGCTTGGAAGCCGCCTGCATCTCTTTGGTGAGCTGCTTGATCATCTCATGCCGCTGCTCGCGTGAGAGCCTGCCGACCAGCTCCATCTCGTCATCGGTATGGGTGGAAATCTCGATGATATCGCCCACCTTCTTGACGATGGTCTGCGGCGTAATGCCGTGTTCCTCATTATATGCCTGCTGGATGCCGCGGCGGCGGTTGGTCTCGACAATGGTTCGCTTCATCGAATCGGTCACACTGTCGGCGTACATGATGACCATGCCGTCGGCGTTTCGCGCCGCGCGTCCGACCGTCTGGATCAGGGAGCGTTCCGATCTGAGGAAGCCCTCCTTATCCGCGTCGAGGATCGCTACCAAGCTGACCTCGGGGATATCCAAGCCCTCTCGCAGCAGGTTGATACCTACCAATACGTCGAACTTGCCCAGTCGCAGATCACGCACGATCTCCATACGCTTGACGGTATCGATATCGTGGTGCATGTAGCGCACCTTGATGTCCATGCTTTCGAGGTACTCGGTGAGATCCTCCGCCATCTTCTTGGTGAGGGTCGTCACCAGAATACGCTGGCTCTTTTCGGTGCGGATATTGATCTCGGAGATCAAGTCGTCGAGCTGACCCTCGGTCGGTCTGACGGAGATCTCGGGATCAAGCAGTCCCGTGGGACGGATGATCTGCTCCGCGACGACGGCGCTCTTCTCCAGCTCCAGATCGCCCGGCGTCGCGCTGACGAACACCGCCTGATTCAGCCGCTCATAGAACTCATCGAAGTTCAGCGGACGGTTATCATAGGCGGACGGCAGTCGAAAGCCGTAATCGATCAGGCTCTTTTTGCGCGCATGATCGCCGCCGTACATGCCGCGTACCTGCGGCAATGTCACATGGCTCTCGTCCACGAACAGCAAAAAGTCCTTCGGAAAGTAGTCGAGCAGGGTGAACGGCGCTGAGCCGGGTTCTCTGCCCGACAGCACGCGCGAGTAGTTCTCTACGCCGGGGCACATGCCGATCTCCTGCAGCATTTCAATATCATAATGCGTGCGCTGTTCAATGCGCTGGGCTTCGAGCAGCTTACCATTTTCACGGAAATATTTCAGCCGCTCCTGCAATTCACGTTCCAGTTCCGCGAGAGCGCGCGCCATCTTCTCACCATCAACGATGTAGTGCGACGCAGGATAGATGGCGGCATGCCGCAGGGTCGCGATCAGCTCACCTGTGAGCGGATTGATCTCGGTAATGCGGTCGATCTCATCGCCGAAGAACTCGACGCGAATGACGCGGTCGGAGGATGACGCAGGGAAGATCTCGACGATATCGCCCCTGACGCGGAACTTGTCGCGCACGAAATTGATATCGTTGCGCTCGTATTGCAGCTCGATCAGCTTGCGAATTAGATCATCGCGGCTTTTCTCCATCCCCGGGCGCAGGGAGATGACCATATTGCGGTAGTCGATCGGATCACCCAGAGAATAAATGCAGGATACCGAAGCGACGATGATAACGTCTCTGCGCTCTGACAGCGCCAAAGTCGCGCTGTGGCGGAGCTTATCGATCTCATCGTTGATCGCGGAATCCTTTTCGATATAGGTATCGCTCTGAGGAATGTATGCCTCAGGCTGGTAGTAGTCATAGTAGGATACAAAATACTCGACCGCGTTCTCGGGGAAGAACTCCTTGAACTCGGAGCATAGCTGTGCGGCAAGCGTTTTGTTGTGGGCGAGCACCAGCGTCGGCTTGTTCACCTGCGCGATGATGTTCGCCATGGTAAAGGTCTTGCCGGAGCCGGTAACGCCGAGCAGGGTCTGTTCCTTATGCCCTGCCTTGATGCTGTCCACCAAGGTTTGGATGGCGGCAGGCTGGTCGCCCGTAGGCTGATATTCAGATACCAATTTAAATTGCTCCATGCGTCATCCTCCTTTTTGTATGATAATGGTTGAAAGAGAAATAGATATATGCCCTCACATATCCGATTATATCATGCCCGATTCCGCCATTGATACACAATCGTGATCGGCGACAATAAAATGGTCGAGCAGGGTGATGTTGACGAGCTTCAAGGCTTCTTTGAGGGAACGTGTCGTCAGCACATCCGACTTAGACGGCAGCGCCAAGCCGCTGGGATGGCTGTGCGCCAATATCGCGGAGGTTGCGCCGAAGTTGATCGCCAGCGTGACGATCTGCCGGATCGAAATGCCCGCGGAATCAAAATCGCCGTGCGCAATCATGCCGCTGTAGACCTCTTTCCCCTTTTTATCCATCAACAAAAGGAACACATGCTCGGTTTCTTCATAGCCGATGAACTTGTTCAGAATCAGACCGGGGATGTTACCGAAATTGAGCGTCTTGTCGGGGTTCTCATACTTGTCGAGCATGTACAGCCGCGTCACACCGGGAAAGAGCTTGAGGTACACCGCCTGGTGCTCGGTAAGACCGGCATCCTTCAGGCTGTCTAAAGAGGCGTCCAGCACCGCGGAGAGAGAGCCGTAACGCGCGATCAGGTTCTTCGCGATATCATTGGTGTTGCGCTGAGGGATCGCGTAGTAGAGCATGATCTCCAGCACCTCATGCGGCTCGAACGCGTCGATTCCGTTCGCTATCAATTTCTTTTTCATTCGGGCGCGATGACCGCTGTGATCGGCTTTTTGCATAACATTCGCTCCTCTTAAGCAATGAGAACTGCCGGACATTGTAACAAAACCCTATATGTAGCCATTATATAGTGATTTTACCACAAATTGTGGTGCAATGCAATATTTATGAACGGATTTTAACCGTATCAAAAAATGATTGACACTTTTAACTGAATCATTATTCCAATACAGAAAAAAGTGCTGTCCCCATTAGAAACAGCACTTCAGTTTATTTACGCTTTTTACTTTTCTTCTTTGGCTTCGGCTCATAATAATCATCGTCTTTTTCGTCCAAAGATCGGTATGCCATAAGCAACGATATCATTTCATAACCGAAAAGGGCTACGATGATAAAGATAAATGAAATCAATCCATACGGTGTAAAAAAGAAAGAATACAGTTTATCGATGACTGGTACTTTATACTGATACTTGCCTTGGATTTGTTCATATGTGATTTTATCATCCAAAGCGGCACCATCTAAATCGCCCCTCGTCTGAAAAATATATGTTCCGTTGTTGTTTACAGGCTCTTCCACTACACGGTGCGTAATCATTTCACCCGCCATCTCACCGCTCAAAGCCTTGTATGTCACAATATCATTTTTTTTGATCTCTTCGGCAGGTACTTTCTTATCAACAATTACATCACCCTTCATCAATGTCGGTTCCATCGAGCCGGATGATACTCGATAAACCTGATAACCGAAGATCGACGGAGAATTACCGGAAGCGCGAATCACAAAAAGCAGAATGACCACTAACACCAATAAAACCAAAAAAACAGTAGAAATAATATTAATTACTTTTCTGCCCATACTTTCACCATTTGAATCGATATTTTAGAATTAACTCTGATTAAAGCATTTGAAGTGATAGATTGTCAATCTTTTTAGTCAGAATTCAGTATTATGAACGCATTATACTATCAGTTATTATAAATAAAAAACAAATGCTTGTCAATAACACCCCTAATAGAAAAAAGGCTGCCGAAACGACAGCCTAAGGTGTTTAGTTGTAGAGCAGATACAGATTGCTCACATTAAAGGAGGTGGCAGTCTGAGCAGTAATAAACCATTCAATCTGCAACATGCCGGGACCGTTAACATCCGCTTCATCCTTTTGCTTAACATATGCATCGCGAACAATATACAGATCCGTTTGATCAGACGAAAACTTTCGAACCGTATTACCGGGATATGTCACAGCCAGCGTGAATTTACCGGAAATGGCCGGAATATACAAACTGATATCGGAAGCGTTCTTTGTATCAGCATTTAGGATCTCTGTTTTAAAATACATTGTCTGTCCCGCAGAAATCGACATGGTACCGCTTGCAGCGTTTGCATTATAGCGAAGCTGATCGATATACTCGCCGTCTTTTCTGTTTGCTTCAGTCACCTTAATTCCAGTGTAAGTACTCATCGTACAGTTCTCAGAACGAATCTTGCCGTCAAAGCTGTATTTCATACCTTGTTTTGTATCAGACTGAGGTGTAAACCATGAATAACTCGCAGAGACTAAGTTGATCACCATCACGATAACGGCGAGCAGCGCGATCAAAACTACACCGCGACGAACTCCGAAAAGCTTAGCGCCTTTCTTATCTGTTTTATTATTATTCATAGCTTCACCTCCTTTTTGAGTATGATTATTCAACAGGGCAGTTCCATCACTACTCCAAAGTCGTCATGTTGCCGCTGTTAGCGACATTGGTATAATTATAAACACCGTCCGTGGGAGTACCGGGAGTATCCGCCTTATAAGTCGTCATGCCGTAATTATCTGAACTAGTCAGATCCAGTGTAGGCGTCCATGCCTTGAGAACATCGCTCCCGTAGGAATAAGAAAGATTTCCTCCTGCAACATTATAGGTAGGAAGGACATACTTTGTCTTAGCAACGTGCGCGAACGTAATCTTCACCGCATCATACGGAATATAGAAGCGATAGGTGTTAGGGCGTCCGGATACAGTCTGAGCAGTCTGATAATGGACAATAGGAGAAGCATCCCTGCTCAAAGTGTAGAACGCCATAACGCGACAATCCGCGGTATAAGATTGATTAGTGGTAGCGTCAACATAATAAACGGGTCGGTTGGAAACAGCGGAAGAAGTTCCGACAGTAGTATGCAGTTCAGGATAACGCGTATTACCGTTCTCATCACCTACATAGCCCTTGAACCACTTGGTTCCCGTCACAGACATCAAATTGACATTGTTGCGCGCCACGGTATCCAGAGAAGTGATCAGCGTGCTGACTGTATGCGCGCCGTCGGCAGGTAACGCGGAATGTGTACCGGCAAAGGTCAAGCCGCTGCTGATGGTAAAGGTGTTGGGAGCCCATACAGCAACCTTTTGGTAATCGATATTGTTTGTCGAATACCAAAGCATGGTGTTGAAGGAATTACCGCCCGCTTTATACTTAGCGTGGATATAATCAATATCGTTATCCTCGGCATAAACCTTCTGAATCTCTTCGTTCTCGTTGTCATTGAACTGACTGAAATCAAATTCTTCTACTACAAGGAAGTTATTGGTAACATTGTAATAGAAGCGAGGCTCAGTGGGATCATCATACGGCGAATACGGCAAGCTCTCTACCCCGTTACGCTGAGCAGTAACCGAAACCTTGTAATAATAGATCTCATTCTGGTTGCCGCGTACCGCGTTGTGGATCACATCGGTCGCAGTAGCAGAAGAAACATCCGTAACCTCGGTATTATTGGAAGTTGTCGCAGAATGACCGAGCGAGGTGACAGCTGCTGTAGAGGTGTTGTAAATGCCATCGGTACGCGTCCAGTTATAAGTGCATTTTGGGTCACGATCCTCAACAGGAATATAAGATCTGATCGTAAAGTTCGTACTGTTAACGGGAACCATGTACGGATCCGTCTTTAGTCCGGTTCCCGAGTCTTTGTTCAGGACTTCATAAGCAATACCGGTAGGCGCTTCGGGTCTAACCTTGACGATTACCGTATTCTTACTGACGGAAGCGGAGGTCAATCCCTTAGCGGTATCCTTGACAGAAACAGTGATCCGATATTCACCGGGAACCGTCGGAGTGAAGTTACCGGAGCTGTCAAAGACAGACGAAGAATTGCTGACGGAGCTGACAGCCTCGGAGTCGCCAGCGGTAGAATTGACAGCCGTCGCTGTATACGTGTAGCTCAAGCCGGTATTGGACCCGGTGGCGGAGCTGATAGTTTTATTTAGTGAGGAGGTGTCTCCCACTGTGATCGGAGTGGTGTAGGAGTAAGAGGTAAAGGTGGGAGCTGTCAAGGTATAGGTAGCGGTAAGGGTGACATTCGCGGTGGGCGTATAGTTACCGGTCGAAGAATTTACAACGGTAGTGCTGCCGTTTTTCCAGACAGCGGTGATACCGGTGGTTGTGTGCGCGTCCAGCGCGACGGATTCGCCGATATCAACCGTTTTGGATGAAGAGCCGCCAACCGTTGGCGCGGTTCCCGAATATCCGGACGGAGATTTAGATGCAGTCACGGTCACACGCTTGATAAACTTGGCGTATAGGGTGTTTGTACTGGTCAGGCTGGTCGTCTTTGTATAGCTTGTGCTGGTAGATTCAGCGTTAGTGTCTGAGGAACTCGCAAACCAACCGACAAAACGATAACCGGTGTTAGCGGTTGCGTTGAAGGTAACCGAGGTATGAAGCACAGCGCGCTCATAGGTAACGGACGTATTGCCGTTAGAAGACGGAGTCGTGCCCTGATCTGCTTTGTTATTGTCTATATCCAGCCAGGACGCCGTGATCGTCACATTACCGCCGGTTCCGCTGGATGTGTACCCTCCGGTAGTCGTTGACTTTGTGAGAACATTTGCGGTCTGATCGTAAACACCGACCGCAGCCTCCGCAGAATCTTTGGCGGTGCGCGTAGCGGTCAATGTATAGGCGTTTGATGAACCGGAGACCGTAAAGAAATAATGCTTATTGGACGTCATCGACTGTGTGATTTTACCGGTGTAATAATGAGCATTGGTTCCGTCATAATTACCGCTTCCATAATGGCTGGAGTTAGCAAAAACCATAAGCTGCTCATTACTCCAACTACTGTGATCAGGAGCGGATCCATACCAGATTCGGGTTCCGGTGATATGCGTCATATCATCGGAGCACCATAAATAGCCATTCTGATACAAGCAAAACTGCACATGAGAATAGGTAGATGTAGTCCATCCCGAAGGAAGCTCGACATAGACAGTACCGCCGGAAACATTACCTCCGACAGACGCCCACTCGCCGCTGACACCTGTCATGGAGATGTCACGCGAGGCTTTGATATTTCTCATTTCAGAGATAATGGGAGAGGGCTCGACCCCCGGCTCAGACTGATTGTCGTATACATAGGCAGCGAAAGTAGTTGAAACAAGACCGAACATCATCAGAACAACCAGAGAGATGATCACAGACTTAAAGGGCATAAAAGCTCTGTTCGCTTTTTGAGAACGTCTGCGTCTGTCTTCGAATTTTTCAGCGTAATGATAATGGTTATTCTTACGATTCTTGCTCATGTTAACACTCCTTTCGTTCAGTATTTTGATCGACAAATCAAATCATCATATAATCGTTACTTCCGATTATGAAAACAATGTTACGGTCACGCTAACGCGTCGACCTAATCAAGTATCAATCAAACGCGTTAGCGGGAGTTGCATCCGGCGACTCTGTGATCACACAGTAGATTCCGTCAGAAACCTTTTGACTGTATTTGAATTCCGTACCCTCATAGGGAACCCACTTATAATAAACATACTCCGGTATCGTTGCCAAATTATCAAGCGGAACGTACCAACGATACTCATCAATCTTATTCGGGGTGATGTTGGTATAAGAAGGTGAACCGGTATGTCCGGTCGTATTGTAGGAGAAGGTTCCGAGCACCTTGTCATCATTCGCGTTTGCTATGTCACCGTAATCCCAGAAGAAGTGCTCCCAGGTGCCGTCAACGATGACCGAAATATTCCAATAACCGCGTGTGTAATCCGAGGACGTCGCGGAGGAATCGATCTTGACCGGATAGAAGGTGTCGCTGCCTTTACGGAGATTGGCTAGCCAAATCGCGTCAGAGCTTTCTATTCCCACAGAAGCAGCTCGGTGGAACATGATGTCGCCAGCGCTGTAATCATCCTGCGGATTGGAATTAGTACCCGCCTTAGGCAGATAAGCATAGAACTTCATGTTCGACTCGTCAGGGATCAGCGTATAGTAGGAATAGTCGTCCGCACCCTCGATCTTAACGCCAACCTGATAACGGTGCGCAGAAGTCGCGACATTATCAATCAATTCAGCAGAGAAGAAAACGGGATTGGTCTCTATTTCACGCCATGTACCGGAGCCGGTACGGTTGTTGCCCGATGCGTTAGTTTTATTCTCACTATAGCCCAGAGCGGTGTAGATATAACTCGTTGTGGAAGAGGGCTTAGAGGCTTTGACGTTGTTCGTCCATGTGATCGCAGGATTCGCGTAGGAACCACCGGGACAGTAGTAGAACTTGAAATACTGATTCTCAATCCAATCGGTGGGAACCCACGATTTGAACAGACCTTCACCGTCATCAGCTGTCTTATCAAAGTAAAGCGTTGCCGTATTTTTTGCAGCATCGCTATCGGTCGTATTCACATACATGACATCACTGCGACTATCGGTGGATTCTGTGTCAGACGCTGCGTTCACCGCATGGGTGATATACTTAAAGTTCTGATTAGCACCGTTATTATAATCGTTTTCAGTAACACCTGTCGCAAGATCACGGAAATAAACCATCGACAGCGGAGTCACATACGACCATCCGCCGGCACCCTCCGAAGCGGAGGTGGCGCTGTAAGCGCTGTAACGCATCTCACTATTGGTATCCGCCTTGACATCATTGAGATACCACTTATAGATGATATTGCTCGGAAGTGCAGTGGAGCCATTACTTGTGTAACTGCTCAGGCTGTAATTACCATAACCGAAGTAAGAGTACTTCAATGCGTTCTTAGACAAGGTGGTGGTCCCGTCTGTCAAACGAGTAATATACGGATAAGAGGTAATATCGGGAAGCGTAGTCGCCGGGTTGCCGGAACCGTCACAGGTCACCCAGCAGTTTGCATCAACATTGGAGCCGGAATTATCAATCGTCATCGGATAGACATGGCGATTGGCGCCGTTTGTGCTTTCCTGATAGACGAAGAACATTCGATGGGTGTTATCCTCGGGATAATCACCGGTCAAATGACCGCCGATATTATCCTTATTGTTCTTGCCGGAGGAGAAGGTATAGTCATCAAAGTAGAGAAAATCATAATCGTTCTCACTATAAGAAAGCCTGAGATTGATCTTGATATCAACTCCTGCTAAATCTGTACCGGAAATACCGCTCAGACCGGCAGCTTTATCCTCCAACCAGATGCGGATAGATATGTTCTGTTCCGAGTTTTTACCCAGAGTAAAGAGCTTCAGTGAATCACCGGAAACGATCTGTGTGGTCGTGACCGATCCGGTACCGCCCGTGGTAGTATTGACCGCATTATAGGTTGCAGCAGCAGCGGAATAGATCTTGGGAGTACCGTTTCCGGACTGGAACGAGATACGCATTGCGTTTTTGATGATCTCAAGATCACTGTCACTCAAATTCGATGTATTATTCGTGACCGTGAACAGATCCTGTTCCGCAAAATAGAATTTTAACTTGTGATTCTTCGCGGCACCCTTGTTGTTGACAACAAAGTCAAAATGGGTATACTCCGCGTTACTGTCAATAATATCTCCCTGACGATAGCCTGATTCATTCGGCTTAAGATTAGTCTTCTTCGGGAAGAAGAAGGTTTTGCCGTCAACAGACGAAGCACGGGAGAAGCGATAGAGATTCTTGCTCCGGCTCTCTCCTGAATAGCTGAAATAGTTATTCAGATCGGAAATATTGGAATCAAGTGAGCTTGATGAAGAACTTCCAACGATAAACTCATATTTCAAAGGATTTGAAATCGGGATACGGGTGTCAAATGAATCAGTGAGATACTTATTACCCGTTTTGATAATCAGAGAGGACGCTGTTTCAATCCAGCTGAAGGTGGTAAATGAAATGAGAATCAGGCATTCGATGATCGCGACAGCCGCGATTAAAGTATAGAGAGCAGAGTGCTTGGAACGGGCTTTGGCTTCAAGCTGCTGTCTTACGCTGAGTTTTTTGTTATTTTTCATCATTACCACCACCTTTCTGAATTATTTATCGATTACGGATCAATCCGGGTACCATGTCGCGGGAATCTGCGGCCACGTGGTTCCGACCGAGTTATTATAAGCATACGCAATATTGTTAGGCTCCGAGCCGCTCCAGTGCGTAAGCACCAGATTATGATTAGCTGAATCATATGTACAATCGGAAGTCAGCCAGTTATAGGTTGTCGTCCAATTCGTAGTATCGATATTGCAACGAGCCGCCTGAATCTTTGTCGCGTTCCACGGTACAACAGAGATATAACCGTTATACTTATTCGTGCCGTGCTGGAAGCTTCCATTATTATCATATAGGAAATTATATTCATTATAGCCATTAGTCGCATTACTGTTTAGGCTGATATTCTGATTGCTGCTATTCTTGTAAAGGAGCTTAAATTTAATATTAGTGCCATTAAACAAGTTTTTATCCGTACCGCTGTCAGTATAACTGATATTGCAGAAGAGAATATCTTTACCGAACCACTGCTGCTTAGTGCTATTAGGCGACTGGCTGATCTCAGCAAAATAGCCCTTCAGTGCACCGGATATCGTGAATTTATCATTAGCAGAATATGTCATCGAGGCATTACGGTTCTTGATATTCATTGCATAATCGGTATCAAAGTCATAAAAACGCTTGAAACTGAAACCGGATGCTTTGCTTGTACTGTCATACATATCAATGGGTACCACAGCATAATAGATTTGACCATAGTAAGGACCGGACGTCTTGTACTCGATCGCCTGCGTCTTGTTGTTACCATAGCTGTAGGTATAATTCAGCGTCATAACGGCTTTGTTATTGTTATACCAATGTCCGCTGGTACCATCAATAATGGTAAGAAGCCTGGTCTCTTTCTTACCCCACAATCCGCCGCAAGACTGGGCAGGAGTGCCGCCGTTTGTCGCTGCTCCGATAGGTCTATCATTGCCTTCGATACCGGACTCACCTGTGCTGGCGGGAGCGCCGTCGGCGAACGCGGTAAAGTTGACGTAATAATTCGTCTTGCCGCTGACAGTATATTGCTCCAAAGCAGCACCGTTACACTGTTGAGGACTGACAGGATGCCAGTAGTTCCAGACCTCGTCTTCATTATACGGGTCAACACGTCGGAAGTAAAGATCGTGACCTGCCGTATAAAGAGTAGCCGGTGCGCTGCATTCCCACACATCAACCTTACGGGTGTTTCCGTTGTTGGTCGTGGAAGCGGCGTGCATCAAATAACCGCGCTTATCGGTATTATCATAAAGCTGCATAACCGGAGCAACACTGACGCCTGCGTCGTTCGTCAAACGGTCGGAAGTCCAGCACTCACGCGTCTTATCAAAGAAACGATAAGTGTAATAAGCCTGAGAGTCACTATCACGCTGCTGAGCAGGAATCGACGTAGAGAACTCCAGATATAATTCTATATTCTTCGCCGCGTAATTGGCGTTGGTACAGTCCTTATCAGTGCCCTCCAGCCATACGACCATCGAAAGATCAAGCATGCCATTGGCAGGAATGCGGAACATCTCTCTGCCGGAACGCATGATATAATTATCGATCGAGCTTGCGAACGCGGGAACAACCTGCAGAGGAGCGCCGGTTGTATCCGCTACGCCGACAACCGGAGAATAGGATCTCTGGAATCCGGCGGAAACACCCGGAGAGATAACCGCATAGGATCCATCTGCATCACCTACATAATCGGTGTAAGAGAAAGGAGTTGTAAAGGAATAACCGGTATTCGTCCACGTATCGGGACGGTAAATATAACCGTCGTTTGTGGTGGTCAGCTGTGTATATTTATACTGATTCGTCTGATCGGTCGTTGTGTTGTTCAAACCATCGCGATCCTCAAAAGCTACCTGATTGTAGGCGCTGGGGATGGTTGCGTAATATACGCCCGCGGAAAGGTTTGTCATCGGTACACGGGAAACGTGACCGGAAACGGTCGATCTAAGCTTAACATAAGGTTTAGACCAGTTGAAGATGTTGTTGAAATAAACCGTACTCTCGGAATACTCCGTTCTCGTACATGCACCGTTGGAGCCACCGTTGGTGAAATAATACAGCGCGCCGTCATCCGCGGCTAAGTCAGCGGTCTTGTTATTCTGATTGGCAAGGTTATTGAAAACAATGCCGCCCATTGTATTACCGTTGTAGGTCTCAGGGAAAGTATAAGAATAAATATCCGCGCCGCAGTCAGTACATTCATCGCCGGGATAATCCGTAAAGGATGTAGTCTGACCGGAAGCCTTGAACGCATGAGCGCGAACTCCAGTCCAGTCATTCGGCTTGCGGAAATAGACGGTTTTTGTCCTATACGCTGAACCGGATGAATTTGCAGCTGCACTGCCTTCATACAGATGGGCGGGATCAGAGCTGCTCGAAGGCGTATAGATGCTCAGATCTCGAGTCTGAGTATAGGTAGTAGTATGCGAATTGTCATAAGTAACTGTATTATCTTTTTGTCCGTTGTTAAATACAATGCTAGTATACTCTTCCACATTAGAGAATGTATAGGAATATACGGTGCCCGCAACGTGTGTCATTTCGCTACCCGGCCAGGAAACAGCCTCATAGTTTGTGGAGTTAACACGTTTCCAGATATAGGCATAGCAATTGTTCCAATGCGAAGGTTTGTTGAAATATACGGTAACACGATTCTCAAGTTTATCAAGCGCCGCATTCTCGTTGTTAGTATTCTCAAGAATGGAGGAGCCTACATTACCGTGCTTCGCGTCATTCGTATAGAACGCAAGACGCAGAGCGCGGCTGTTCTTCATCGTTTCCCCATTTTGAGCAACAGCATTATCATAAACTCTGAAATGAGATTCATTATTCAAATAAACATAAACTTCACTGTTATTGGTATTGGTCAGGGTAAAGTCAACATCTACATACTTAGTATTGATATCGTTGATCGTTGCGTCACGAAAAACGATTTTATTAGTTGTATCATTACCGAATGTACCGGAAGTGGGAACAAATACATTCCGTCCATCAAGGGATGTTACGGGGCTGAATTCAAAATCATCTTCAACATAATCCCAAAGGTTGATATTATCATCATAGTTAGCGTTTTTGAAATCAATATTCAAGCCGGAATCGGCATCAACAGAGATCAAACCTGTGTTAGCCTGCTTCTCGCGTACGACAATAAACCACGCGTATGATGAAATAGCAATAAGAACCAACACCTCAATGATCGCAATAACAGCAATCAGAGGAGAAACCTTGAACTGACGATATTTACTTGTAGATTTTTTCTTATTAGATGAATTTCTACTCATAAAATCTGCTCCGAAAAGAATCGCCTGACCTATCTGTACTGTCAAACAATAATAACGATATCCTCAATCAACGATGAAACATTGACATAGTATATAAATCAAGTTGTAGTAAACTCGAAGTTAACCTCATACTGTCCGCCGGAGGTCGCGCGACGAGATTCATTATCAGTACCCTCGATCCAAATACGAACATTAACTTTTGTATAATAATACTCGCCAAAATGCATAGACAGATTGGAGAAGGACTGACTCTCTGCATCCAGATCATCCTTCGTAACCGTCTTGCTGCTATCATATAACTCTTCAACATGATAATGAGCAGTATCGGTAGAAGGATATCCGTCAGCCTTTGCCGGCTGACACTTAAAAATATTATAGAATTTATGCTGTTGATCGACAGCCTGAGCCGGATCATTGATATTCAGTGTCCAACCGGTCATCGTATCATTGGTATTAACATGTAAATCCGATCTGGGTAACCAGATGAACTCGGATTCATTATGTAGAAATTGCGGAGAATTCACCTGATACTCTTCTAAGTTACCGGGCATATTGTCCAGCTCAGCGGAGTAATCATAGTTAGTAAACGCAACTCTTACAGCACCCACAACAGCATCTTTCGAGAAATTACCGTAATTAGACTTATTGGTAGCATTCGCACCGGTCATACTGCCGCCAGAAATAACCTCAGCGCCACCCTTTGCCCATGAATCATCACCAAGTTTAACCGAGATGCCCTGTGATTTACTGCGGAAATATAAATCAAAAGATATATACTGTTCATTCGGATTTGCTACAGAATAGTTAAGCGATGAAGTGTTGATAGAACTGTTTCCGTAGCTCATTGCGGGACGAATCAAATTCACTCCGTCACCGGTCACATCAATCGGCTTATAGTCGTGTAATAGGTTATAGCTACTGTAACTGGAGTCACTCGCGCCTTTCGCCTGGAGATTCGTTAAATTCAGCGTACTGCTTTGGTTACTGAACTCGGTAACTTTATAATCACCGGCTGTTCCGCTGTTATAAAACCCTACTGCATACTCAAAGTCACCATTTGCCTTCACGCTCGCGCCTACTCCGGTGGCGTCAACCGGCTTATCCGGGGGTGAAAACCACGAGTAAGTAAACGCGAATAGTAAGACAAGTAAAGAGAGCAATACCATGATACCTTTAGCCGTTAAAGAATGGCGGTTTTGCTTTTGGCTTTTCATAGTATCGCTCCTTTCTGTAGTATTTCTTGATTAACGAGGCAATTTATTTATAATACTTTGCCTCGGGGAGATTGAGGAGAGCCTCGGGCTTATCGTCGACGAGTACGCGTGCTTTTTTGACAAATTTCTTTGCCTTTTTGGTAGCGTCGGCGAGCTTGACGTCATAATCCTTTTGGATCGCCTTCTTCTCGGCGTTGAGGCGTATGGTGTATTTCTGGTCGTCGGAGAAGGTGCAGGCTGCAACCTTTTCGTTCTCAAGGGTATCGATCTTGACCTCATACTGCGACTGGATGTCTTCGATCTGCTTCTCGTACTTTTCGCGGATCGCTTTGATCTCAGCTTGCTTGGTCAGTTCAGCGGTCTCAAGCTGTGCCTGCAACTCCGCGATCTGATCGTCACGGAACTTCATCGCAGCGATCTGGGTGCGCAGAGAATTGTTCAACGCGACGTTCTTGGTCTCGATCTCGGAAACCTGTTCACGAGCCGCCATGATATCACGCTTCGCCTGCTGTTCGACCGCGTCAACGCCGCCGATACGTTCGCTCAGTGCGGACTTTTCATCATTCAGCGTAGCGATGATCGCGTTCTTAGCGGAAATCGTATTGAGATGAACGCGAATCTGATGCTCAAGCTCTTTCTTCTCACTATTCCCTTCATCGATCACGCGGTTGAGATCATCCATCTCGCGCTGATAGTTCGAATATTTATCAACAGCGGCATCATAGTCGCTTTTCAGATTGTTATATTTACCGGTCAGCTTTTCGTTCGCGTCATTCGCGGCGGACAAGGACGCTGCCTTGGCGGCAATGTCATCAGCCTGTTCGGCGATCGTACGCTTATTGTCCTCGATCGTCATCTTAAGCTCGGAGTTCTCGGCGCTCAGATTGCCGATCGTGTTGGTCAAGGTGCCGACCTGTGTATTCAGCTTGCCGATCTCGCCCTGCTGTTCAGTAATCGTCGCGTCACGCTCAGCGATCGTCTGCTTCTGCTCTGCGATAACGCCGTTGAGCTCTTCAATCTTCGCCTTGAGGCCGTCGATCTCGGCATTCAGCTTATTGATATGCTCCTGCAGCTCGGCGATGGTGCCTTCCAGGGCGGCAATCGTCGCAAGCTGTGCGGCGATCTGTGCCTCTAACTCGCGGATGGTCGCTTCCAGTTCGGCGATCTTTGCTTCGAGCTCTGCGATACGCGCCTTGAGCTCCTCGACCTCTTTTTCGAGATCCATGATGCGGATCTGAGCCTTGCGAAGCTCTTCACGGAGATTTTCGAGCTCTTTCTTGAGAGCGGCAATAACGGATTCCAGTTCTTTGATTTTGATATCGCGGATACGGATCTGTTCCTTTGCCTGTTCGAGTTCGGCGGTCAGCTTTGCGATGATGACCTCGCGCTCACGAACCTCTTTGAGTCGCAGCGCCAT
>DGUQ01000204.1:4141-6628 GCA_002394725.1 Ruminococcaceae bacterium UBA4306 | reverse complement strand
ACAGCATCGGTATTTTTGCGATCTCTCTGACGATCATCTGCTTCATCGTCGGCTATGCCGTGAACAACCTGATCGTCGCGAAATTCTTTAACTATCTGCTCTACGCGTTCGTCGCGGTAGGGCTCCTGTTCATGATCTATTTCCTCGTGATCTTCGTGATCCCGGGCGTGCAGGATATGTGGAGCTACTTTACCGCCCATATCATTTCTCGCATGGTACAGACCTTTTTGTACTCTATTCCGTTTTATTTTATCAACCATTTTATCTATTCCACACTCAGCCCCGAGGTGGGCTAAATCATCACGAAGGATCGGGAGGGTCAACACCCTCCCCTCAATACAGCAGAAAGGAGGGTCATGCCGATGAAAAAGGACAGAAAATTCCAAAGACAGCTCCGCAAGAACGCGAAAGAGCTGATCAATATCAACAACCGCAACGCGCGTGTCGCCGCAAAAACCGCACGGCAGGAACAGGAAAAGAAGGACACCACCAAGCTGCGCGTCGTCATCTGCGTGATACTCCTGATCGCGATATTCACAGGCTTTGCGCTGCGGCTTTTTGACTGGCAGATCGTGCACGGCGAAGAGTACAAGGAGCTTTCCGCCGCGTCGACCGCGCATACGGTAGATTCCGACGCGACGCGCGGTGAGATCCTCGACGTGGACGGGCATCCGCTCGCCGTGAACGAGACCGCCTACAATATCGTTATCAACAAGGTATACGCCTCCGAGGATCATCAGCTGAACCTGATCATCATCGATTTGATCAACACCCTGAAGCAGTGCGGCGTTGATTACATCGACGAGCTGCCGATCTCCTATACGGACGGCGAATTCGTTTTTGATGAAGGCAGCGAGGGCGACGTCGAGTACATCGAATCCCCCTCCATGCTCAACAAAGAGGGCTTGACCGCGACCGAGATCGTCAATGAGCTCGCCAAGCGCTACAAGGCGGACAATATCGACGATCCCTTTACCAAGCGCGCGGTCGTATCGATCCGCTATAATATGGAGAAAAAGGGCTTTTCCTATGAGCAGGTCTACGTTGTCGCGTCCGACGTCAGCAGCGACGCCGTCGCGGTCGTATCGGAGCGCACCCAGACCGTTCCCGCGGTCGAGATCCGCACCGTCAATGAACGCGTCATCAAAAACGGCACCCTGATCCCTCACATCCTCGGCGTCGTCGGCAAGATCGATGAGGAGGAGTACGCCGATTATAAAGAGAAGGGCTATGGTCTTGACGACAATATCGGAAAATTCGGTATCGAAGCCGCGATGGAGGACTATCTGCGCGGCAAGGCAGGCACCAAAACCATTATCACGGATAAGGACGGACAGATCGTCGGCGAGGAGGAGACCGTCAAGTCAAAGCCCGGCGATACCGTATATTTGACCATCAATTCCAGAATACAGGAGGTTGCCGCTTATACCATCGGCAAGAATATCAAAGAGGCGCAGAAGCTGGGCTTGGAGGACGTCAAAAAGGCAAAAGCGAATAACGCCAAAGAGCAAAGCAAGATGGGTGAGGACTGCGTCGCGGGAGCGGCGGTCATGCTCGACGTCCGCGATAATTCCGTTATCTGTGCCGCGTCTTATCCGAACTACGATATCTCAAAGTTCTATGATCCCGATTATTCACAGTATCTGTTCAATGATGAAGATATCCCGATGTTCAACCGTGCCTTTGAAGGAGCGTTCGCGCCGGGCTCGACCTTCAAGCCCTGTGTTGCCACAGCCGCTCTGCAGGAGAACATCATCTCTAATGAAACGACCATCCACTGTAACGGTAAGTACGATTATTATAAGGATGACGTCGTTCATTGCTTGGGCGTTCACGGTAACCAAAAGCTCGAGAGCGCGATGGCGCACTCCTGCAACTGTTATTTTGCCGAGGTAGGCAGACGCGTCGGCATCACCACGATGTATATGTATGCCGAAAAGCTGGGTCTCGGCGCCAAGACCGGCATCGAGGTCTCCGAGAGCACCGGTGTGCTCGCCGGCAGAGACTCGACCACATGGTTCGAGGGCAATACCGTGCAGGCGGCGATCGGTCAAAGCGACAACGCCTTTACTCCGGTACAGCTCGCGACCTACGCCTCCGCGATCGCTAACAACGGCGTGCGCTACAAAACCCATCTGGTGCGCAAGGTCGTCAACTATGAGCGCACCGAGACCGTGCTGGAGAACGATCCCAAAAAGCCCGTCATAGAAGCCGAGACAGGCGTGTCACAGGACAACATCGATCTGGTCAAGGAGGCGATGTACGCGGTGACTCAGACCGATAATATGCGCTCGATGGCAGGCAAGTATCCCATCAAGATGGGCTGCAAGACCGGTACGGCAGAGAACGCCGGCTCCGACCACAACGTCTTTATCTGCTTTGCGCCGTATGATGATCCCGAGATCGCTTTGTGCGTGCTGTTCGAGCACGGCGGCAGAAGCTACCTGCCCCAGCAGGCGGCATGCGATATCCTGGACGCGTACTTCT
>DGUQ01000204.1:0-4092 GCA_002394725.1 Ruminococcaceae bacterium UBA4306 | reverse complement strand
ACGCGTACTTCTACGACAAGGACGTCGATGATATCAAAAAAGATCCGTGGAAGTTCTGATAAGTCGGACTCACGAAATCTCACGTAATACGAAGTAGCAATAAAATGGTATTTGTGACATAAGATAAACCACTTTGTAACATGGTATTTATTGAAGTTGAACAAATTTCAACTTCATAATTCTACAAAAAGAGCAGCCCGTAAGAGTTGCTCTTTTTTTTGTTTTATGATAAAATGGTTACAGGTATAGCTCGAAGTATCGAAATCTATATGACGAAATGAAAGGCAATTTTTACAAAACGAATGAGTGAAGTAATCGTGATCGCCTCCGGCAAGGGCGGAACCGGCAAAACAACGGTTTGCGCAGGCTTGGCGGTGGCATTGGCTAAAGCGAAAAAAAGAGTTCTGGTGATCGATTGTGACAGCGGTATGCGCGGCGTCGATCTGATGCTGGGGATCACCGACCGACTGGTCTATGATATCTCCGATGTGATCAGCGGCACGTGTGAGAGCGCGGACGCGATATATCAGATCGAGGGCGATTTTGAACTATACTGTGTCGCCGCTCCGCTTCATGCCGATGATGAGGTCAGCCCTTCGTTGATCAAGCGCTTTGTCAATCAGGTCAAACATGATTTTGATACCATCCTGATCGATTCTCCTGCCGGGACAGGCTCGGGATTTTATGCCGCGGCAAATGCTGCGGATCGCGCGCTTGCGGTCGTCAATGCGGAACCGATCAGCATCCGCGGCTGCAAGAATATCGGCGACCGACTGCGTGAGATGGATATCACCGACTGTCGGCTGATCATCAACCGGTTTGACAAGGATCGCTTTTATCAGGCAGGATTGTATGAGGATCTTGATGAAGTGATCGATGAGGCCGGTATGCGGCTGATCGGACTGATACCGGAGGAAGTACGGATCACAGCGCTCTCGCAAAGAGGCGCTCTCGCAAACAACTGGTCGCAGGCGGCTGCTGTTTTTGATACCATCGTCAAGCGTCTTGAGGGCGTTGACGTGCCGATAGTAGTCAAATACTGATAGTCAGTAAAACCCTAGTAAAGATTATGTGGAGGTGCGTGTATGAATATAGCGATTATTGCACATGACGAGAAAAAAGAATTGATGGTACAGTTCTGTATTGCTTACTGCGGTGTACTCAGCCGAAACAAAATGTGTGCTACCGGCACCACCGGCAAGATGGTTGCCGAGGCAACCGGCTTGGAGATACAGACGTTTTTAGGCGGTTCACAGGGCGGCGATCAGCAAATCGCGGCGCGCATCGCCTGCAATGAGATCGATATGCTGATCTTCTTTAGAGATCCGCTGACGCCCAAGCCCCACGAGCCGAACGATATGAATCTGCTGCGCCTGTGCGATATGCACAACATCCCTGTCGCGACCAATATCGCGACGGCGGAGGTTTTGATCCACGGTCTGGAGCGCGGCGACCTCGACTGGAGAAATATCGTCAGATAATAAAGATAAAGCAAGCCCACAGCGGATCCGTTCCGTTGTGGGCTTTTTGATGATCTATTGTAGGGTACGGCGCTTGCCGACGTACCGAAATCTTTCCGGTATATGCCACCCAAACGCGGAGCAGATGAAACATCTACCGTAGGGGAGGGGCTTGCTCCTCCCGAAACGTTTGAAAAGATGACATTAATATGCGGAGCAGATCAATGTTTATTGTAGGGTACGGCATTTATGACGTACCGCAGAATGACGGACGTTTCAAATATCGAAAACATCGGATAGGAAATATACGTTTCTGTCCTACGGATCATCGAATATATCCTGCTGTATTTTTGATGAGAATCCGTTCAATCCTCCGTATCGGTGGGGATGATGGGCATTGAGAACCAGAAATCCGAGCCCTCGCCCCGGGTGGATTCCACTCCGTATTCGGCGTTGTGCGCGATCAGGATGTTCTTCACGATGGAGAGCCCCAGACCCGTGCCGATCTTTGCGCGGCGGTGCTCCTGTGTGACGCGATAATACCGATCCCAGATATATTTCAGGTTTTCTTCACTGATACCCTCGCCGTGGTCGATGATCTCGATGCGGACGCGATCATCCTTCACGGTCTGGCGCACGATAACGGTCTTGTCGTCGCCGATGTAGTTGATGGCGTTGTTGATCAGGTTATACAGCACCTGCGTGATACGCAGCTCGTCGCCCATGATGAACACCTCTTCCTCGTGTTCAAAGGAGATGATCAGGCCGTCGTTCTCGATCAGCTTGGTGTATCGCGCAAAGATGCTCTCGATACACTTTGTCAGCGAGAACGGCGCTTTTTTGATGTCGGCGGTGTTGCTTTGCAGGCGCGAGATATCGAGCAGGTCGGTGACCAGCGAGTTCAAGCGATTGGTCTCGTCGATGATGATCTGTAGATTCTCCGCGGTCATCTCACCCGGCAGATCCTGCATCACCTCGGCATAGCCCGTGATCATCGTCAGCGGCGTGCGCAGATCGTGCGAGATGTTGGAGATCAGCTCCTTTTGGAGCTTATCGACCTTTTTCAGCTCCCCTGCCGCATAGGTCAGGGTGGCGTTGAGCTCCGTGATCTCGCGGTATTCTCCGTTTTCAAAGGTGACGTCATAATCCTGCTTCGCGAGGGATTTTGCCTTTTCATTCGTTTCCGAGATGGGTCGCGCGATCCGTTTTGAGAGGAATACCGCGATGATGATGCTGAGGATCAGGATGATCACCGTCATGATGATCAGCTGGATGCGCAGGGTGCCGACCACACTGCTCACGGGGGTGATCTCACTCTCGACGATCAGCAGGCGTTCACTATCGCCCGAGCCGACGATCTTGGCATAGGCTAAGTTCTCGGATACAGGTCGCTCCAAGGAAGGCTCGTGCATTTGGTGGAATTCATCGATGGAAGCAGCGGTCTGCTCCTGGTTGAATTCACGCATTTTCTGTTCGTTTGGTTTAAAGAATCGCTCCTCGCGCTTAAACTGTGTGATCGTTGAATGCTCACCGCCGTTGCTGTTGGCGTTTTGATACAGATCATAGACGGTGTTCATCGAGATCTTTGAGTCAAAGCCATATTGCGCGGTAGAGGCATAAGTGCAGATAAATACCGAATCACTGGTATCGTATACGCCGACAACCATGGCGTTCTGCTCCTCGATCTCAGTGACAAGATCGGAAAAACTGTCGGTGCCAATGTAATCCGCCAGCGAATAGGCGCAGGACTGCACCTGCTTGGTCTTGACGGTTTTGTAGAACGATTCCAGAAAAACCGTTTGGAACAGCCATAATACGATCAGCAGTAACGCGGAAAATATCAAAAATCCGATGGAGAGATAAAACCGAAGGGGTCTTTTTTTAGCGGCAACCTTATCGGTCGGCGCTGTTGCGGATTTAAGTTTCAAAACGATAACCAACTCCTCTGAGGGTGACGATCAGCTTGGAATACTCGCCCAGACTTTTGCGCAGCAGCTTGATATGGGTATCGAGCGTGCGGTCGTCACCGAAGAAATCGTAGCCCCATACCTTGGAGATCAGCTGCTCGCGCGTCAGGGCGATGCCCTTGTTGTTGACCATGTAGTACAGAAGCTCATATTCACGCGGCGTCAGGCGCACACGTTCGCCGTCGACCGTGACAACACGCGCGGCATAGTCGATCGACAGTCCCTGATAGACAAAGCCGGCGTTTTTCTCGTTCTTTTGATCGCCGCCGGAGCGCCTGAGTACCGCGGCGACGCGCATCATCAGCTCCTTGGGAGAGAACGGCTTGATGACGTAGTCATCTACGCCTGCCTCAAAGCCCGTCAGCCGGTCGTATTCCTCGCCGCGTGCCGACAGCATGATGATGGGGGTGTTGCAGAATTTGCGGATCTGCTCCACCGCGCCGAAGCCGTCCAGCTCGGGCATCATGATATCCATGATGATCAGGTCATAGGTGTTGTTGCGGCATTTGCTGACGGCGGCCACGCCGTTCTCCGCTTCATCGACCTCGTGACCTTCATACAGGGCGTATTTTTTGATGAGCTCGCGGATGCGGAACTCATCGTCGACGATCAGTAATTTGCTCATGCTGTACCTCCGGGGATTGTTATACTAAGTAGCAATAAAA
>DGUQ01000155.1 GCA_002394725.1 Ruminococcaceae bacterium UBA4306 | reverse complement strand
GTCAGGATCCCGACACCACCGATTTTTCTGAGGACTGCACCCACGACTGCTCCACCTGCGGAGGGTGCTGAGGTGCTGTCCAAGAGCAGGCGAATAGCCTGTGATTGGCTAACAGCACCCACGCAAAACTGCGTTTTGCTAAATTAAGACTGAATATTGAAGAATGAATAATGAAGAATGCCGATTACTCGCTTTGCTCAAACAAACATTATTCGGGTGTGGGTTTCCCACCCTTCATTTTTCAGTTTTCAATTATCAGTTTTCAGTATTCATTACTCGAACTACACGAAGGGAAGTGAGAAACATGGCGGAGTTATCTCCGATGATGAAGCAATATTTTAAGATCAAAGAGGAGAACAAGGACAGCATCCTGTTCTTTCGGCTCGGCGATTTCTATGAAATGTTCTTTGACGACGCCAAGCTCGCTTCCAAGGAACTGGAGCTCACTCTCACCGGCCGCGACTGCGGACAGGAGGAGCGCGCGCCGATGTGCGGCGTACCCTTCCATTCTGCCGAGAGCTACATCGCCCGACTGGTCGAAAAGGGCTACAAGGTCGCCATCTGCGAGCAGACAGAGGATCCCAAAGCCGCCAAGGGGCTTGTCAAGCGCGATATCATCCGCGTCATCACCCCCGGTACCGTCTTGGAGTCCTCTATGCTCGACGAGAGCGAGAACAACTATATCTGCTCGATGTACGCGGACAAGCGCTATACCGGCATCGTGTTCTGCGATATCTCCACCGGTCAGTTGTTTGTGTCACGCTTCAAGAGCGACCACAGCTTCTCTCAGCTCAAGGATCAGATCACCTCTTACAACCCCAGGGAGCTGCTGATCTCCGGCAAGCTCGCCCAGAACAAGGTACTGCACCTGTTCATCAAGGAAAAGCTCCCGAACGCCGCGGTGTCCCATCCCGATGAGAGCCGCTGCGGACTGCTCGACTGTACCGCTGTTGTCGAACAGCATTTCAGCAAAGAGAACGTAGATAAGATCGCCGACTCAAATGAGCTGATCATCGCGCTCGGCGTGCTGATGTCTTATCTCAAGGATACACAAAAAACAGGTCTCGAGCGTATCGATACCATTGAGCTCTACGCCGAGGACCAGTACATGAAGCTCGATTTCAACACCCGTCGCAATCTGGAGCTCACGCGCACCATGATCGCGAAGGAGAAGAAGCATTCACTCCTCTGGGTGCTCGATAAGACCAAGACCGCCATGGGCAAGCGCCTGATGAAGTTCTGGGTCGAGCATCCTTTGATGAATATCACGACGATCCTCAAACGCCAGAACGCTGTCGAAGAGCTGGTGAATGATACGGTCAACCGTCTGGAACTCACCGCGAACCTCACCGGTATCTTCGATATCGAGCGCTTGATGACCAAGATCGTCTACGGCTCCGCCAACGCGCGCGAGCTGCGCTCCCTGTGTCAGGCGATGACCAATCTGCCTGCGCTCAAGGCGATCCTCGAGCCCTTTCAATCCAAGCTCCTGCACGAGCTGTACCGTGATATCGATCCGCTTGACGATATGCGCGCGCTGATCGATGAGGCGATCGTGGAGGATCCGCCCTTCTCGGTGCGTGAAGGCGGCTTGATCAAGGAGGGCTACTCCGCGCCGCTGGATGAGCTCAAGCACGACATGAACGACTCCACCTCTCTGCTCGCCCGTATCGAAGCGCAGCAAAAGGAGCAGACGGGGATCCCCAAGCTGAAGGTCGGCTACAACCGCGTCTTCGGCTATTATATCGAGGTCACCAATTCCTACAAGAATCTGGTGCCCGAGCACTACATCCGCAAGCAGACGCTGACCAACTGCGAGCGCTACATCACGCCCGAGCTCAAGGAGATCGAGAGCCGTATCCTCGGCGCAAAGGAGCGATCGGTCGCCATCGAGTATGAGCTGTTCAACGATGTGCGTGAGCAGATCGCGCTCAACCTCGACCGGATCGAACGCACCGCCAGAGCGATCGCCGCGCTCGATGTGCTGGTATCGCTCGCCAACGTAGCGGTGGATAACCGCTATACCCGTCCCGACGTCACGCAGAATTCGATCATCCGTCTCAAGGACAGCCGCCATCCCGTTGTAGAGGCGCTGCTCAGCGACGCGATGTTTGTACCGAATGACGTTTTGCTCGACAATATCGACAACCGTATCGCGATCATCACCGGCCCCAACATGGCAGGTAAATCGACCTATATGCGCCAGGTCGCCTTGATCGTCTTGATGGCGCAGATGGGCAGCTTTGTGCCTGCGTCTTATGCCGAGATCGGACTGTGCGACGCGATCTTTACGCGCGTCGGCGCTTCCGATGATCTCGCCTCGGGTCAGTCAACCTTTATGGTGGAGATGAACGAGGTCGCCAATATCGTTTCGCACGCTACCTCGAAAAGCCTCTTGATCCTTGACGAGATCGGCAGAGGCACCTCGACCTACGACGGCATGAGCATCGCGCGAGCGGTACTGGAGTTCGTCGCCGATAAAAAGAAGCTCGGCGCACGCGCGCTGTTCGCGACCCATTACCATGAGCTCACGGTGATGGAGGAGCTGCTCGACGGCGTGAAGAACTATAATATCGCCGTCAAAAAGCGCGGCGACGAGATCACCTTTTTGCGCCGTATCGTACCCGGCGGCGCCGATGAAAGCTACGGCGTTGAGGTCGCCAAATTAGCCGGCCTGCCCGACAGCATCATCGAAAGAGCCAAGGAGATCTTAGCTGAGCTCAACACATCCGCTCCGCAGGAGCATAATACCCACGAAGCACCCACACGGGAGGACAGCATGCAACTCAGCCTCATGCCCGATACCGACAGCATGCTCCTCAAAAAGCTCCGTGCGGTAGACGTCAACACCCTGACCCCCATCGAGGCGATGAATCTGTTGTACGAATTAAAAGGAATGGCGGAGTAAGGGACTGAAAACTGAAAATTTAAGACTTAAGAATGAAGAATGAATGGAGGGCTTCGCCCTCACCCAAATAGAATTGATCGAGTGAAACGAGAGACCGTCGTTATTCATTTTTCAGTATTCAGTTTTCAATATTCATTTATTACTTGGAAGGGAGGTCATCTTATGGGAAAGATCAACGTGCTCGATAAGCATGTCGCGGAGCTGATCGCGGCAGGCGAGGTCGTCGAGCGCCCGTCCTCCGTTATCAAGGAGCTGGTCGAGAATTCCATCGACGCCGGCGCGACCGCGATCACCGTCGAGATCAAAAACGGCGGTGTGACCTTTATGCGCGTCTCCGACAACGGCAGCGGTATTTTAAAGGAAGATATCCGCCCCGCGTTCATCCGTCACGCGACCTCTAAGGTAAAAGAGGAGGATGACCTTGACGCGATCGCGACCCTCGGCTTCAGAGGGGAGGCGCTCGCGAGCGTTTCTTCCGTATCTCACCTCGAGCTGATCACCAAGGCGCGTGAGGAGGAGATCGGCACACGCTATCTGATCGAGGGCGGCGAAGAGGTGCTTTTCGAGGACGCCGGCTGTCCCGACGGCACTACCTTCATCATCCGCGATCTGTTCTATAATGTCCCTGCCCGTATGAAGTTCCTCAAAACCGATATGGCGGAGGGCAACGCCGTATCTAATGTGATCGACAAGATCGCGCTGTCTCACCCCGAGATCGCGCTCACCTATATCAAGGATTCCAAGAACATCCTGCGTACCGCGGGCGACGGCAAGCTGCTCTCGGCGATCTATGCCGTCTACGGCAGGAATTTCACCCGTAAGCTGATCCCCGTGGATTACACCCTCGGCGGCGTGCGCGTCACCGGCTTTATCAGCAGTCCCGAGAACGCGCGTCCCAACCGCAATATGCAGAACTTCTTCATCAATCATCGCTTCGTCATCTGCAAGACCGCTATGGCGGCGATCAGCGAGGCGTGCAAGGGCTCTGTCATGGTCGGCAAGTTCCCGTCCTGCGTTATCAATCTCGACATGTCCTTCAACGCCGTGGACGTCAACGTCCATCCCACTAAATTAGAGGTGCGTTTTGTCAACGAGCGCCCCGTGTTTGACGCGGTCTATCACGCGGTCAAGACCGCCTTGATGAATTCCGAGAAGCGTGTGGAAGCACGCCTCGGCAACGACACGACCAAGCCCGTCAAGCGCGTCAATCCCTTTGAACTGGCGCAGAAGGTCTTTCGTGAACGCGACGAGCAATCTGCACGGAATTCGGTTCCAAAAGCCAAGGTAGGGGAGGGGCTTGCTCCTCCCGAAAAAGCAGTCAACAGTAGATTAGATCCGAAGCGTGAAGAAAAGCGATCCGACGCATTGTTCACCATGCTCGACGAACCCGAGGTCAGTGTTCCGAAGATCAACATGAACGCCAAGATCGCCGACTCCGCGTCACCCGTCGAAGAACAATACCGTCGGGATATCGAAGAAAAACGTGCCGCAACAGCACAGGAGTCGATTACTCCCGACCCTGAGTCGGAACAGCCTGTGCCTGTAGGGGAGGGTCTTGACCCTCCCGCCGATCAATCGGCTGCGGATGTTCCTGAGGAACCGATCGAGGAACCGCAGCCGCTGATCGAGGTGGACGACAACGCCTACCGTTATATCGGCGAGGCGTTCAAAACCTATGTCATCATTGAGAAGAATCCGCGCGAGCTGCTGCTCATCGACAAGCACGCCGCGCATGAGCGGATCATTTTCGAGAAGCTCAAACAGGAGAAGGGCAGCGGCTACAGCCAGCTGTTGCTCACGCCCCTCACCGTGACCCTCAACAAAATCGATTATAACGCTGTCATTGAGCACCTCGACGTATTCCGCGAGGCAGGCTTTGACATCG
>DGUQ01000143.1 GCA_002394725.1 Ruminococcaceae bacterium UBA4306 | reverse complement strand
GTGGGAGCGGTCGTGGATGACCGTGAAGCGGACACCATCCGCAACACGGATTATACCCCGTTCAAGAAGGGCGTCACCGCAGGCGCTCACTGCGTGATGATGTCGAACGTCGTCGTGCAGAAGATCGATCCGAGCCATACGGCGGCTCTGTCACCCTCGCTCCATAAGGAGCTGCGCGATACGGTCGGCTTCTCGGGCATCATCATGACCGATGTGCTCGACAACGCGGACTACTCCGCCTATGCCGACGGCAAAAAGCCTGCGGTGCAGGCGGTACTCGCCGGCAACGATCTGATCCTCGTGCGCGATTACGCGACCGCGTATAACGATATCCTCGCCGCGGTGAACGACGGCACCATCACCGAGGCTCAGCTCAAAGAAGCCTGTACCCGTGTGCTCGCCTATAAGTATACCGCGAAGCTCATCAAATAACAGAACGGCACCATCCCCTTCCGCGCTCGACAGGCGAGGAAGGGGATGATGATATATTGAAAAGATTACAAGAAAACCGACCGGCAAACATAAAATTCTGTTGACTTTTATGAGCCTGCTTGTTATTATTTTGATAGTGGATATTTTCATGAAAAGGGTGAGATGTATGAAAAGAAGATTCATCAGCATGGCACTTGCGCTGTGCATGGTATTGACATGCGTTATGTCGGTCGGAGTCTCCGTATCGGCGCAACAGACCGATACCGCGCAGACGGGGGAGGACTACGGTCTGCCGCTCGACTGCAAGGACGGCAACATCCTGCACTGCTTCAACTGGACGCTTGCGCAGATTAAGGCGGAGCTGCCCCGTATCGCGGCGGCAGGCTTTACCAGTGTGCAGACCTCGCCGCTCCAGCCGCATGACGGCAACAGTCACTGGTACTGGCTCTATCAGCCCACCAAGTTCACGGTCGGCAACGATCTTGGCTCCTACAATGACTTGAAGAATCTGTGCACCGAAGCGCACAAATACGGCGTCAAGATCATCGTCGACGTCGTCGCCAACCATGTGGCAGGCTCGGACAACGGCAATCTGTCGAATGCCGTTGACAGCGTTTTCAAAAACAATAAATCCACCTATTTCCATAACCTCGGCGCGCGCGGCAATGCCGACGACCGTTATTCGACCACGCAGAAGAATATCGGCATGCCCGATCTGAACAGCGAGAATACCGCCATCCAGAACATGGTCTACAATATGGTCGTCAGCCTCAAAAACGCCGGTGTTGACGGTGTTCGCTGGGACGCCGCCAAGCATATCGCGCTCCCCTCGGAGAACTGCGCGTTCTGGTCGAAGATGGCGCAGATCGATCTCTTCCAGTACGGCGAGATCCTCGGCTCTCCCGCGGATGGCGCTACTGCCGCGCAGAACAAGGAGTGGATCACGGAATACGCGCAGTATATCGGCGTGTCGGATACCGTCTACAGCGCCGCGCTTATGTCGGCGGTCAGGGATGGCACGACCTATAAGAACAGCGGCAACTGGAACAAAAGCGTAGACGCGAGCAAGATTGTCAATTGGTCGGAGAGCCATGACTCCTATTCCAATGAAGCCAACTCCGGCGGCTGGACAAAGAATCTCAGCCAGAATGTCGTCGATAAAGCCTACGCGCTGCTTGCCGCGCGCAAGGATTCACAGACACTCTACCTCTCCAGACCCTTCCAGACGGCGCATCAGTCCATCAACTACGGCGTCAAGGGCAGCACCCACTTCACCTGTGACGAGATCACGGCGGTCAATCAGTTCCATAACGCCATGATTGGCAAGGAGGAGAAGGTGCTCGGCGGCAACTCTTATTATGCCGTATTGCGAGAGGGCGGCGCGGTGATCGTACCCAAGACCAACGACACCGATGTTTCGATCAATAATACCAATACGATGGTGCCCGTGGGCACCTATGTCGACAAGATATCGGGCAACACCTTCACCGTTACCGAAAAGACCATCACCGGTCATGTCGGCAGCACGGGTATCGCGGTCATCTACGGCGCCGAGCCCGAAGAGAAGATCCTGATCGGCGACGCGAATCAGGACGGCGATATCACGATCCTCGACGCGGTCTTTATCCAGAAGGCGCTTGTCAATATCTGTACCCTGTCGGAGGAAGGAAAAGTCGCGGCAGACGCCAATCAGAACGGCGATGTGACCGTCATTGACGTCGTCGGTATCCAGCGCTATCTTGCCGGGATCGCATGCACCGGCTTCCATACCGGGGAGTATATCACCGGATAGGACTGTCAATAAAGTATCAGCCCCATCGCCGTGTGGCGACGGGGCTGTGCTTGTATCATACCGGTACCGGACTGTGGAAGGGTGTTTTCTGCCCGATCCTGCTCATCATCCTAAGAAAGAGGTGCTTTTATGAAGAAATTATCAATACGTGTGATCGCCGTGATCTGTGTCATGCTGTTGTGCCTGACGACCGTGTTCGCTGTCGCGCCGTCTGCCGCCGCGACCGTCTATCTGCGCGGTACGTTCAACGGCTGGGAGAACCCTGCCGATTACGCGATGACCTTGGAGAACGGCCGCTATATCCTCACGACCCACCTGAGTAAGGGCGCCTATGAGTTTAAGGCGGCTACTGCCGATTGGAGCACCTTCCAGGCGCCCGTTGACGGTAATGCGAGCCTCACGCTCGACGCCGACGCCGATGTGACCTTTATCGCGTATACGGACAGCCGTTTGATCGAGGCGTATCCGCATACCACGCTCGATCGGGGCGTCAACAAGGTCGTACTGCGGTGTAAGTGGATGGAGCACAACGATCTGGTGCTCGTGCAAAAGAACAGTGTTGTATCCTACCAGAGCGCGAATTCCTCCTATCCCGATACCGCCTACTGGAACATCATCCCCGACGGCAGCGGCGCGTATTATCTGCAAAATAACGCGACTAAGGAATATGCCGCGCTCAGCGGCAGTGCCGTCACCTGCGGTTCGTCCACCGACGGCAATACAAGCTGGACGGTCGATACCACCATGGGTGTGCGGTTTATCAATACGGCAAACGACAAGGCGGTCGTCAATGTCGAGAATCTGTCCGGCAACGCGCAGGCGACGGATGTCCCGATGTACTACACCAGCTCACAGTGGGAGTTGGAATATACCGCCTATGACTATACGTTAACGCCCGATAAGGTCCTCGACACGGGCTACAACGCCACCGCGACCTCTCCGACGTCCATCACCTCTTATATGACGGGCAGCAGGAAAACATGGACGCAGTCCAAGAACCTTTCCGCTTATCCTCAGTTCAAGGCGGAGAATTCTCCCCTCGCCGCGGCGGTATACAACCTCTCCTTGGAGGAGGCGGTCAAGAGCATCCACACCGATTCCTTCGGTCAGGTATTCTATACGGGCACCGCATGGCAGAAGGTCTGGACGCGCGACACGGCGCTGTCCAATCTCTACTCGCTCGCGTGGGTATTCCCCGAGATCAGCTATAACTGCGAGCGCGAGAAGATCAAGACCTCCGGCGGCGTTTCCGTTTTTGAGCAGGATACGGGCACAGGCGGCTCCTATCCTGTTTCCACCGATAAGATCATCACCATGCTTTCCGTCTGGGAGACCTACCTTGCGGACGGCAACAAGAGCCATCTAAGCTATTTTTACGATATCTGCGCCAATACGATCCTGCAGGATATGAACGTCGCCTATGACGCCGACGCAGGGCTGTTCCGCGGCGAAACCTGCGGACTTGACTGGCGTGACCAGACCTATCCCGACTGGACGAGCGAGACCTATGACAGCGGACTCTCCGCGATCGCCGAGAGCAAGACCGCCTCGGTCAACGCGATCTACTGCCGCGTGTTGGAGATCATGTCCAAGGCCGCAAGGGTGCTCGGTAAGGGTGAGGCGGCTGAGCAGGGCTGGGCACGATCCGCTCAGGACTTAAAAGAGAAGATCACCGGCAGGCTTTGGAATGAGAATATGGGGCTGTATTCCTCGTGGGAGTATCCCTCCTATATGGGCAGCGTCAAAGCCGAAAAGACCGACGTCCTCGGCAACGGCTTTGCCCTCTGGTTCGATATCGGCAGCGATGCTCAGCTCAAAGCGATCTGTGAGAACTCGCCGCTGGTCAACTACGGCGCGGATACGGTCTATCCGCAAAAACAGGGCAAGCTCAAAAACGCCGACAAGGTGTATCACAACCGCGGCATCTGGCCGGGCTGGGATTCTACCCTGATGGTCGGCGCGGCGTATCATAACAACAAGGCGCTCGCCGAAGAGATCTTCAACTCGAACGTACGCGGCGCGGCGGTCTCGCTGACCAACAAAGAGGTCATCGACTACCGCACGGGCGAGGGCGTGGAATCCGATCAGCAGCTCTGGTCGATCGCCGGCACGCTGGCAGGCTATTACCGTGTGATGTTCGGCATGAACTATGATGAGGACGGTATCACCTTCAACCCCTCGATCCCGAGCTGGATGGAAGGGCCGTTCGAGCTCTCCAACTTCCAATACAGGGACGCGACGCTGAAGATCACCCTCTCCGGCGCAGGCGACCGCGTCAAGTCCTTCAAGGTGGACGGCGCTGAAAAGGATATCAACAGCTATGTGTTCTCCTGTGACAATACGGGCAGCCACACCATCGCTATCGAGATGGAGCAGAGCGGCACGACCTATCAGCTCAACAAATCCGAGGATAACCTCGTTGTGTGTCCCGAGATGCCGTCTATGACTTACACGGGCGGCAGATTGGTCTGGACGCCCAAGAGCGGACTGACCTACAAGCTCTGGACAGGCAAAGAGTATATTGACGTCAGCGGCGGCAGCTATACGCCCGATACGAGCGCCTACGGCTGCTACAGCCTCATGGCGATTTCGCCCGACGGTGTTTGCTCCGAGCTGAGCAAGCCCATCGTCATCAGCCCCGACAGGCTCAAGATCGAGGCGGAGAGCGGCAGTGTGTCGAGCAGCAGTGTGATCTCCTCGGGCTATGTCATCGACAACCGCTCCCGCAGCGCGAACCTGACGTTGAGCGTGACGGTCGGCAAGGCGGGCAAATACCTGCTCAGCGGTATCTACAATAATCCGGGCGACGCCACCTCCGGCGTCAGCTGCGCGATCCGTTCCGTCTATGTGGACGGGGCGGATCAGGGTGCGCTCGTGTTCCCCGAGGTCTACAGCAATCATACGAACCAGACGAGCACCCACCTGACCCTTGATTTGAGCGAGGGCACGCATACTCTCAAGGTGTTCTATGATACCGCCAACTGGTATGACCGCAATATGAGTATCACGAAAAACGACGTTTCGTACAATTACTTCCATCTTGACTATGTGGGTACAGGCGCTCAGGCTCCCACCGAAGCGCCTACACAGGCTCCCACCGAAGCACCCACCGAGCCGCTCCGTTACCTCGGCGACGCTGACGGTGATACACAGGTGACGATCCTTGACGTCTCTTGTATCCAGCGGTATCTTGCCGGCGTCAGCTCTCCGGCCGCGTTCAGTGAAGACGCGGCGGATGTCGATCGGGACGGCAACGCTACCATCCTCGACGCGGCAAAAATCCAACGCTGGCTGGCAGGGGTCGGCTCGGACAGCCATATCGGAGATCCCTTCTGAACCCTTGAGTCCTTCCATAGGGTGACTGTAATAATTCGAACC
>DGUQ01000003.1:5522-15517 GCA_002394725.1 Ruminococcaceae bacterium UBA4306 | reverse complement strand
GGAGGGAGAGATTGGAGAGAGATACCATTATGATCCCAACAGAGGTATCGTTGGTTACACTGCTTCCGTCGCCAGCAAGAGAGGCTTCCCCTTCAATAGTAATGACGACATTCTGATCAAGGTGCATTATCAGGTCACCGCACCCGGCGAGGCGGACATTGTCACCGATATGAGAACGCTGAGTGCATCCGATGATTATTTGACTCAGCTGATCGAAGAGTGGGAGATCGTCAATCCTAATTTCAGACTCCACGCGTCATTCTTGCCGCCTGACCAGCAGCCGACCGACGCGCCTACCGAGGCTCCCAAGCCCACAGTTGCGCCTACTCAGGCACCTAAGCCCACGGTAGCGCCGACACAGGCGCCCACCACTCCGTCCGTCACCCTCACTGACGGCTACTATCTGGTCGGCACCATGACAGAATGGAAAGCTGACGCCGCGTACAAGTTCAGCGAGAACACCTCGAATCCCGGCGAGTACATGCTCAACACTACCCTTACCGCTACCGATGGTATCAAGGCAGTCAAGGTCGAAAACGGCGCGATCACCACATGGTACCCCGACGGTATGGATAACGAGTATGTTGTTGACGCTGCTCACGCGGGCGATGTTGATATCTACTTCAAGACCACCTACCAGAGTGATTGGAGCACCTTCGGCGGATACCTCTACATCGACGGCGGTTCTACACCGACTCCCGACCCGACCACAGCTCCGACTGAGTCCTCCGATGTTACCGATAGAACCATCATCTTCTCGAACAACAAGAGCTTCAGCACCGTTAATATCTATTATTGGTCTGATGAGGATCAGCCTGTCGACTGGCCGGGCGTTCCGATGACCTATTATGATACCAACGAGATGGGTGAGAAGAGATACTCGTTTGAGATGCCCGAGGGCATGACCAGCTATATCATCAACGACGGCAGTCAGCAGACGGTTGACATTCCGTTCACCGGCGCTACCGGCGTTTACATGACCGGCAAGGACAGTACAGGCAACTATGAGGTAGCGTTCTATGAGATCGGCAAAACCGATCCTACACCTGAACCGACTACGGCTCCTCAGCCGACTCAGGCTCCAGAGCCTGATAAGAACTATGTTTACCTCGCTCCCAATATCTGGGATGTCGCTGACGCGACCGAACGATTCCAGCTGTATGTCTGGAACGATGACGGTGACCGATGGATAACCGGTACAGCGGTAAACGGTAAATATCAGTTTGAGGTTCCCACAGGATTCACAGACGGCATCTTCGTCCGCATGGATTCCGCAAAGGCTGCCGATGATTGGTCAAGCGTATGGAACCAGACAGGCGATCTGACCTTACAGATCGGCAAGACCTACACGATCAGTTCGTGGACCGGCGGCGATAACGGCAACAGCGGCGGCTCATGGTCCTGATCGATACTGATCATAAAACGAAATAACCGATAACCTAATGCAGGGGCAGGCTTCGGCTTGTCCCTGCTTCTTGCAGTTGACGAGTCTGCATAAAGACGTTATAATATGATCAACAAATTCTTGGAGGTCATGATGAGATTAGATAAATACCTGAAGGTTTCACGTATCATCAAGCGCCGCACCGTCGCCAACGAGGTCTGTGACGCGGGCAAGGCGGTCGTCAACGGCAAGGTCGCGCGCGCGTCCTATGACGTCAAGGTCGGCGATGTGGTGGAGCTGAATTTTGAATCCCGCTCCGTCAAATTCCGCGTCGATAAGGTGGTCGAGACCATCCGCAAAGAGGATGTCAGCTCGATGTATACGCCGCTGTGACTCTGTAGGGGAGCGGTGCTCCTCCCGAGATCCTTTATAACAATGAATCCTCTATGCGAAGCAAATGCAACGCCTTTCTACGGATCGTCATGAATGCTGTACCCTGCACAGAAGGAGACTATGTGCCTGTTTTGTGAACGTATCGAAATGATAAAGGAACTAAGGCAGAAGCAAGAACATGAAAACCTTTAGCATATATGCGCTTTGGTTTTGGTATAACCGAAAAACATCCCTCATATAATCTATAGATAACGATTGTATGGGGGATTTGTTATGCCTGAAAATATGATGAAAAAGCCGCATATCCTGACGCTGGATAACCGCAAGCTGCTCACGCTCAGTGGGGTGGAGGATGTATCGGGCTTTGATGAACAGACCATCAATGTCAAATTAAGCGACGCGACCTTGGTCGTCAAGGGCTCGGGGCTGCATATCAGCAAGCTGAGTCTGGAGAGTGGTGATGTGGTGATCGACGGACTGATCACCTCGCTGCAATATCTGGGCGCGTCCTCGGGCACACTGCGCTCGCGCTTGTTCCGCTGATGGGGATCTCGCTCTCCGCCCAGACCGCCTACTTTCTCTGGTCGCTGGTGCTGGGCGTGGCGCTCGGCGTGCTGTATGACGTGATCCGTGCCGCGCGCATGGTGCTCTGCGCAGGGAAAATCCATGTGATGCTCTCCGATATCCTGTTCTTCACGGCATGCGGAGTGATCACCTCGCTGTTCTCTTTGCCGTTCAACAAGGGGGATGTACGGGCGTTCATCCTGTTCGGTGAGGCGGTCGGATTCCTGACATATCGAATCACTTTGGGCAGCGTTATGGGTAAGGTGTACGCATTTTTCGCGAAGAAGATACGTAGTTTTGTACAAAAAACACGAAAATTTTTACAAATTTTTTTCAATTACCTATTGAAGTCAATAGCCTTTGTGTTGTATAATGTAGGTGTAATAATAGATAAGTTGCATATGTTTGCAAGGAAGAAGAAACAAAAGCATCGTGCCGAAAAGCGCAACCGACAGCGTCGGCGCTTCAATAAGGATAACCATCATGAGCAAAAAAGAAACCAAAAAACCGCATACCGCGTCAAAGCGAAAACGCGACAGCGAAGAAGAGCCGCAGAGCGAGGGTAGAAGATTTCTCTCACGCCCTGTGATCGTTGTGATCGCCTTGGTTGCGGTAGCGTTTTTGATTTACTCCATGGTATCGATCATCGGCATCCAATCTCAGATCCGCGAACGCAGGGCGGAGCTGGATGAATTAAAGGAGCAGATCACGGTACAGGAGATCAAAAACGAGGACATCCAAAAACTGTATAATTCCACCGGCACAGACTCCGACTTCTCCTCACTGGCGGAACAGATCGCGCGAGATGATCTGGACTACATCAAAGAGGGCGAGAGGGTATTTGTCAACGTAGCCGGTGACTGATAGTTACATGATCGTTGCCGTGTCTGAGGGATCTCGGCAACAGCAAATAATTTGAGGGGAAAACATCTGAATGGCATTGAGTGTAGGCGAAATCGTAAACGGAAAGGTAACAGGCATCACCAACTTCGGCGCGTTTGTAGAGACCGAGGATGGTTCTCGCGGAATGATCCATATCTCTGAGATCTCCCGTTCCTATATCGAGGACATCAAATCCGTCCTCAAGATCGGACAGGCTGTGACGGTCAAGGTGATCTCTGTTGCCGATGACGGAAAGATCGCGCTGTCGATGAAACAGCTCGAAAAAGCAGATGAAGGCAAAAAGCCTGCGGCTAACCGCAAGCCGCGGACGCGTGAGCCTCAAAAACCGAGGAAAAAATATGAGCCTGCGCCGCCGGTCACCTCTCCGGGCGACTTTGAGTGGCAGAGCTCATCGTCGGGCGGATCCTTTGAGGACATGATGAGCAAGTTCAAGCGCACCTCCGAGGATAAGATGTCCGACCTCAAACGTGGCGAGAGCCGCGGCTATTCCCGACGCGGGAACGGCGGCGGTCGTAAATAAATTATTGCTGGGAGGCATTATTATGAAGATTACCTACACCGAACGCAAGTGTAATCTTAGGGACAACTTCAAACAGAGAGTCGAGAAGAAGCTTTCAAAATTCGATAAGATCTTCTCCGATGAGGCTCAGGCGTTTGTTGTCGTCACCGTCGACAAGAACTCTCAGACTGTTGAGATCACGATTCGTGACAAGTCGATGGTCTACAGAGCTGAGAAGACAATGCCTGAGATGAATGACGCTGTAGATAAGTGTGTCGACGTACTCGGTCGTCAGCTGAGAAAGAATAAGTCAAGGCTGGAGAAACGCCTCAGAAAGGGTTCTCTCGAGGAGCTGGTCGCTCCCGAACAGGAGCCCGAGATCGAAGAGGAGGAGTATACCATCGTCCGCACCAAGGAGATCCCCGTCAAGCCGATCTCGGTGGACGAGGCGATCCTGCAGATGAACATGGTCGGTCACAAGTTCTATGTGTTCACCAACGCGGAGACAAACGAGGTCAATGTGGTCTATCTGCGTGATGACGGCAAGTACGGTCTGTTGGTTCCGACTGCCGGCGAATAATCCGACAGTGTCATTGCTACGCTGTGGAATAGTTATATAGCGGATGCAATCTTGAATGAATGAATAGGGAAGGAGCACCGTTTGTTCTTCCCCTAATCAAGCGGACAGCGCTTCTGCTGTCCGCTTTCGTTATGTAACGCTTATCGTAGGGGAGGGGCTTGCTCCTCCCGCGGCAGGGCGTTGGTTAAACAACATGTCCAATGAGGAAATGTTTCGTATCCTCGACCGTTAGAATTCGTTGCATAATGCTTCGTTGCGGTACGTCGACAAGCGCCGTACCCTACAATTTTCTGAAACCGGTTCGCTACAGGATTCTTCGTTGCCGAAAGGCAGTTTCCGTGCTATAATGGACTTGATAAAAGGAGGTTGATCCTATGCAGTTTGCCGCGCCCTGCCTGTTGGGGCTGGAAGGGCTTGCCGCCAACGATTTAAAATTCAAAGGAATATCCGACGTCCGTGCCGAAAACGGCAGGGTGCTGTTCTCGGGCGATCAAAGCACTCTGGTGCGCGCCAATCTCTGTTCGAGCCTGTGCGCGAGGGTGTTCATCCTGATGGCGGAGTTTGACGCGCAGGATTTTGACGCACTATTTGAGGGTGTGAAAGCCGCAGATTGGAGCGCCTATATCGGTGAGCGTGACGCGTTCCCCGTTAAGGGCAGCAGTCTGAGCTCACAGCTCAACTCCATTCCGGCATGCCAGAAGATTATCAAAAAAGCGGTCGTCGAAAAGCTCAGGGAGCGTTACCGTACCTCGTGGTTCGAGGAGGACGGAGGCGTGCATCAGATCCAGTTCCGCATCTTCAAGAACCGCGTCAGCGTCTATCTGGACACCACAGGAGCGGCGCTGAATAAACGCGGCTACCGCGCCTTGTCGAACGAAGCACCGATGAAGGAGACCCTCGCCGCCGCGATGGTCGAGCTGTCCCGTGTGCGCAGGGATCATACCGTAGTCGATCCGTTCTGCGGCAGCGGCACGATCGTCATCGAAGCCGCCCGAAAGGCGATGAACATCATGCCCGGCATCGACCGTTCCTTCGCCTTTGAAGCATGGTCGCAGATCGACCCTGCCGTCATCGGGAGAGAGCGGCAGCGCGCGCGAGAGGAAGAGCGCACTGACGCGGCGTTCATGGGATATGGCTACGATATCGACGACGCCTCCTTGGAGCTTGCGCGCCATAACGCTCAGCTGGCGAGAGTGAGCGACAGGATATGCTTTGAGAAGCGTGATATTCGTGATTATACCGACAGCTTTGAACGTGTGAGCGTGATCACCAATCCGCCTTATGGTGAGCGGCTGCTCGATATCGAGCAGGCACATCAACTGTACCGGATAATGGGGGAGAAGTTCGAGAAAAAGCCGTTTCATTCCTATACTATTATTTCCCCCGATGAGCGATTTGAATCTCTTTTCGGCAGAGCAGCCGACAAGCGCCGCAAGCTCTATAACGGCACCTTGAAGTGTCAGGTGTATCAATACTACAAATAATTCTTATATAGAAATATAATTGCCTTCATTTGACTTTTCTTCGATAATAAGGTATAATTTACCAATAATAGAAAGCAGTTTCACTTCGGCGGTTTGATACCGTCATACAATCTTTTTTTAGCAAGAAAAGGCGTTGTTTGTACCATATTGCTTGAAGATCGTATCAGGAGGCTACCATGAAGAAACGGATTCCTATTGTTTTACTGAGTATCTTGCTGGTCATTGTGATTGCGGGCATTGCGTTCCTCGCTGTCAGAATGGTTGTCAAGAACAAGAATGAGAATGATAATAACGAAGCGACAAGTGACTCCGCCGTATCGGGCGCGCAGGTTGCCGAGACGATCTACGGTGAGCATTACAAGGTCGGCATCGTCCAGACGGGTCTGGGCAGCGCCAGTAAGGATTGCTACAGCGGCTTTATGCTCGAGCTGGATGAGCGCAATTTGCTGGGCAATATCGACGTCACCTATGTCGTGGAGGATAACGAGGAGCTGTGCCGCACCAAGATCAAAGAGCTGCTCGACGGCGGCTGTGATCTGCTGTATACCGTCGGACGATTCGCGTCCGAGACCGCGGCTGAGCTGACTAAGGATAAGCCTGTCGTGTTCGCGGCGGTCAACAGCCCCGATGTGATCGGTCTGGTGGAGAGCAATGAGGTGCCCGGCGGCAATGTCACCGGCGTTTCGAGCTACACCCCCTGCTTTGAGCAGATCGACCTGATCAAGACGCTGATGCCCAAGGCTAAGACCGTAGCCGCGCTTTACAGCGGTACCGATCCCGACGCGGTCGAGCAGGGGATCGTCGCCGCGCGCGAGGCGGAAAGGATCGGTCTGACCTGCACGCAGTACACGATCGACGACAAGGATTCGCTTGAGAAAGCGCTTGATAAGATCAAGGACGCCAAAACCGAGACCGTCTATATCCCGGTCGATAAGTTCCTGTACGCGAATATCGAGTCGATCATCACCTTCTCGCATGAGAACAAGATCCCCGTTTTCTGCGGCGATGAATCGATTCTCGCGCAGGGGGCGCTGGCTACCAGCGTGATCAACTATGAGTCCATCGGCAGAAAGGCCGCCGATATGGTGCATAACATCCTGTTTGAGCACGCGAAGGTATCCACTCTGCCCGTTGCGTATAAGCATGACTGCACCAATATGGTCAACGCCGAGGTGCGTGATAAGCTCGCTCTCGAGATCCCGGCTACCGCGCTGGGAGAGGTCGAGATGTGGACAAAGCCCACCGAGCCGCCTGCTGAAACAAAACCGGCTTCTGTATCAAAGGCGCAGGCTCCTGCCGATACAACGGCTGAATAAGATGCACACAACACCGTCTGTTCATACAGGCGGTGTTTTTGCGTGTGGGAATTATTAACTTTTTATGAAATCGCAAAAACCCCCTTGATTTTTTCCAAGTTATGGTTTACAATAGGTTTAGCACTCGGGGATAAAGAGTGCTAAACAACCGATATCCGGTTGTGATTGCAGGAGTCACGAAGGCTTTGCAACAACTTTTTGTATTTATTGAAGGAGGAATAGATATGACCATCAAACCCTTACTCGATAAGGTAGTTCTCAAGCTCGACGAGGCGGAGGAGACCACTGCTTCCGGTATCGTCCTGTCCACTGCCGCTCAGGAAAAGCCCCAGTACGCGAATGTTGTCGCGGTAGGCCCCGGCGGCGTTGTCGACGGCAACGAGGTCAAGATGACCGTCAAGGTAGGCGACAAGGTGATCGCTTCCAAGTACGCAGGCACCGACGTCAAGGTCGACGGCGAGGATTACACCATCGTTCGCCAGAGCGATATTCTCGCTATTGTAGAATAATTGGGAGGTAAATGAATTATGGCTAAACAGATTGTATACGGTGAGGACGCGCGCAAGGCGCTCCAGTCCGGTATCGACAAGCTCGCCGATACCGTCAAGATCACATTAGGTCCCAAGGGCCGCAACGTAGTACTCGACAAAAAATTCGGCGCTCCGCTCATCACCAACGACGGCGTCACCATCGCCAAGGAGATCGAGCTGGAGGACGCGTTTGAGAATATGGGCGCACAGCTCGTCAAGGAAGTTTCCGTCAAGACCAACGACGTTGCCGGCGACGGTACCACCACCGCCACCTTGCTTGCTCAGGCGCTCGTCAACGAGGGCATGAAGAACGTTGCCGCAGGCGCTAACCCCATGGTGCTCAAGAAGGGCATCAGCATGGCGGTCGACGAGGCTGTCAAGGCGATCACCGAGAACTCCAAGGCGATCTCCGGCACCGATGATATCGCGCGTGTCGCGACCATTTCCTCCGCGGATGAATACATCGGCAAGCTGATCGCCGAGGCGATGGAGAAGGTCTCCACCGACGGCGTTATCACGGTTGAGGAGAGCAAGACCGCCGAGACCTACAGTGAAGTTGTCGAGGGTATGATGTTCGACCGCGGCTATATCGCTCCCTACATGGTCACCGATACCGACAAGATGGTCGCTGAGATCGACGACGCGCTCATCCTGATCACCGATAAGAAGATTTCTAACACGCAAGAGATCCTGCCCCTGCTCGAACAGATCGTCCAGTCCGGCAAAAAGCTCGTTATCATCGCCGAGGATGTAGAGGGCGAGGCGCTCACTACGCTGGTGCTCAACAAGCTGCGCGGTACCTTCACCTGCGTTGCTGTCAAGGCGCCGGGCTTTGGCGACAGACGTAAGGAAATGCTGCAGGATATCGCGATCCTGACCGGCGGTACCGTCATCACCTCCGACCTCGGTCTGGAGCTCAAGGACGCTACCATCGACCAGCTCGGTCGTGCGCGTCAGGTCAAGATCACCAAGGAAGATACGATCATCGTTGACGGTCAGGGCGACCAGAACGAGATCAAGAACCGCGTCAGTCAGATCCGTCAGCAGATCGAGAATACTACCTCCGATTTCGATCGTGAGAAGCTGCAGGAGCGCTTGGCGAAGCTCGCCGGCGGCGTAGCCGTTATCAAGGTCGGCGCTTCTACCGAGATCGAGATGAAGGAGAAGAAAATGCGTATCGAGGACGCTCTCTCCGCTACTAAGGCGGCTGTTGAGGAGGGCATCGTCGCAGGCGGCGGCGTAGCGCTGATCAACGCGATCCCTGCTGTCGCAAAGCTGCTCGATACCACCACAGGCGACACCAAGACCGGTGTGCAGATCGTTCTTAAAGCGCTCGAGGCGCCGATCAAGCAGATCGCGAAGAACGCGGGTCTGGAGGGCTCCGTTATCGTAGAGAACATCCGTCGTGAGGATAAGGTCGGCTACGGCTTCAACGCGCTCGAGGAGGAGTACACCGACATGATCTCCGCCGGTATCGTTGACCCGACCAAGGTCACTCGCTCCGCACTGCAGAACGCGGCTTCCGTCGCTTCGATGGTGCTGACCACCGAGAGCCTTGTCGCGGACATCAAGGAGCCGGCTCCTGCCGCTCCGGCAGCACCCGACATGGGCGGCATGTATTAATAATCGAAAAATAAAAGAAAGCTCACTGTGAACTGTGTTCATAGTGAGCTTTTGTTATAAGTGTAGGGGAGGGGCTTGGACACGCGTGTCCGATGACCCACAAGGGTATGTAGGGGAGGGGCTTGCTCCTCCCGAAAAGTTTGGTGAAACGACTATATGTATGGCAGGTAGTTTCTCTGTAGGGTACGGCATTTATGACGTACCGAGAATGACGGGCGTTACATTGATCAAAAAACATTAGATAGGAAATATACGTTTCAGATATGCGGTACGTCGCAAGCGCCGTACCCTACTCGACATAATTCTGTGCTTGTATGATTGATTTGATAAACCCTCAGTCAGCTTTGCTGACAGCTCCCTTAGGAAAGGGAGCCTTTTTATATATTCCAATGCATAATCGTTTTGCCGAATGCCTTTTTGATATCGACCTCGAACGCCTCTTTGATATCGGCGTATTGGTTGACCTCCACGATATGGCTGACCAAGCGGCTCAGGTGGATCGGAATCTCGGGATATTCGCGGTACAGCTCGACCGTGCGCTGAAAATCGACCCTGCCCGATCGGCTGGTGCCGAAGAGACGCAGACCCTTCTCAAGGATCATGCGTGTGTTGATCGGCACGGGGTATTCGCTCACGCCGAGGATGGAGATCGTGCCCTCGGGACGGATGACGTCGATGATCTGCTCGATCGCAATGGGGGACCCGTTGCCGCCGACGCA
>DGUQ01000003.1:3205-5352 GCA_002394725.1 Ruminococcaceae bacterium UBA4306 | reverse complement strand
GAGAGCTTCTCGCGGTTGATACCGAACACATGGATCTCGGTACCCGGAAGCATCTTTTTGAGCAGGAGCGAGGTGATATAGGCGAGGTTGCCGTCACCCCAAACGCCGATGATCTTGCGGCGGTGATGCGCGATCGACTGAAAGCGCGTGATCGCGTGCACGCTGACGCTCACCAGCTCCGTGAACGCGGCGACGTCCGGATCAATGCTCTCGGGGAGCTTGACCAGACGATCGGGGCTGAGCTGATAGAATTCCTGCATGAAGCCGTCCGAGGAGCTGCCGCAGAACTTGCTCGATCGAAGGTAGTTTTCGGCGATATAGTCATCCTCTTCACAGGGGATGTTGGGCACCATGACGACGCAGTCGCCGGGCAGAAAGCTGAAGGTGCTGTCATAAACAACCTGTCCGATGCCCTCGTGGATCAGCGCCATCGGGAGCTTTTCTTTGAGCACCTTGATATCGCGCGTGCCCTGATAGTAGCGCTGGTCGGCGTTACAGATGGACAGGTGGGTCGGGCGCACGATCACGCCCTGTGTGACGTCAAGGTCGCTGAAAGCGATTTCAAACCTGCGCGGCGCGCACAGGCGGTAGACTGTATTGATCATTCCGTTTCCTCATCCAAAAGCGAACGCGCTATTTTTAAATCATAGGGGTAGGTGATCTTGATGTTGAAGGTCTCGCCCTGCACCAGCTTGACCTTGAAGCCCTTCATCACGAGGATCTTTGCCGCGTCGGTGAGGATCTCTTTTTCGTCATCTGACAGGCTGTTGTAGGTATCGCGCAGCAGCTTTGCCTTGAAGCTCTGGGGCGTCTGACCCTGATACATCCTGCGGCGGTCGGGGATCGCGGTGATCGCGCCGCCGTCGCCCTCTACGATGGTGTCGGTAGCAGGGATGACGGTATCGCACGCGCCGTACTGCTGTGCCGCCTCGATATTCTCATTGATGATACGGTGGGTGAGGAAGGGACGCACACTGTCGTGGGTGACGATCACGGTGTCATCGTCAAGCCCGTATTCGTTGTCGATATAATCGATCGCGTTCATGATGGTCTCGTTGCGTGTCGCGCCGCCCTCTATGACCGTGATCCTGTCGTTATTGCCGGTATGCTTGCGGACAAGCTCCTTGGTATGACCGATCCACGCCTTGGGTGAGAGGACGATGATCTTCTCAAACTGCGGATTCGGCAGGAATTTTTCAATAGTATGATTGAGGATGGGCTTGCCCTTGATCTCCAAGAACTGCTTGGGCATATCGGTGGAGCCCATGCGCGAGCCTGTACCACCTGCTAAGATAACTGCGAAAATCATTGATTTCTTCCTCCTTGCTTCTTTTGGAAAACAGATTTTGTCAAAACGAGAAAACAGCGTTATACAGATGGCTCCTCAGGCTGAGCCTGTTCGAACGCCGACAGCGGCTGTTGATAACGCTCCTGCTTTTTTGCGCGGATAAAAAACCGGATCATCAGGATGAGCAGCACGATATCCAACAGTGCCAGCGACACACCTAAGAACGCAAAATTGTCGTTCAGCTCCAAAAGCTCCGACGACAGCGAAAAATCATAAAGTCCGTGGAGCAGCCACGGCAGCAGGATCGCGAGCACGCCGTAGTGCTTCTTGCCGGTTTGCAGGCTCTTGCCATAGAACCAACCCATGATAAAGCCGTAGCCGACATGTCCCATCGTAAAACCGCGCACCAGCATGATGATCGGCGTCGCGCCAATGGCATAGGGGATATCCTCGACCAATCCGAACGCCGTACCGATGATGACCATAAACGCAACGATATCCGCCCACGAATACGCGTAAGGATTCTTTTTCAGCACGAATCGCAGGGTGAGATATTTTATGATTTCCTCGGCTAACGCCAGTACGATAAACCTGTAGATCGCCTGATATACCAGTGCGTTAGTGTTTTGGAGTAAAGCAATTCTAAAAAGCACACTGAGTAAATACAATACCCCGGACAGAAGAATGATCGGCAAAATGCTGATCGCTCCGCTGACAAAGGCATAGGTGCACTTCTTCTTGTATAAAATATGATCCTTTTGTCTGTTTCTGAGCCATATTACGATCAATACGGACGGGATAATACTGAGCAGGAAAAACAAAATAGAGAGAAACATGTCTTATCGTCCTTTGTGTAGTA
>DGUQ01000003.1:0-3120 GCA_002394725.1 Ruminococcaceae bacterium UBA4306 | reverse complement strand
ATGTGGTAAAGCGGCAGAGGTCTTTGCAGAGGGAACGGCTCTACAACAGTTCTCCCATATAATCAAACCGGGGCTCGGCTTCATCCTGTATATGCGTGCCCAGATCCAACCGATAATAATCATGGAAGGGGTTTTGCTCACTCAGCGGCAGCATTTCCATATAGCTGTCCGTGTACCACGCCTTGAGGAAGTCCTTGTATCCGATCGGGATGAAGGTATCGACGTCGTCAAAGCGGTAGGGGATGACCTCGCTGAAGGTCTCGATGGGGAAGGTGCCGCGGTAGATGTGGTCGGAGGACGCCGGCATGACCCAACCCGTGTCCTTGTGCTCGTATTTGCGTACCGCCTTCTCATAGGAGCGCGAGTAGCTGTCCATGCTTCTCAGCCGCAGAATCGGCAGCAGGAGCTTACTGAGCAGATACGCCTTGCCCTTTCTCGCGGTATTCTTCCAGCGCACATTCATAATCATGCGGCGGCGCATCAAGCCCTTCCAGAAGCGGTAAGCCGCCTTTGGATCGGCAGGAACATGATCGACCACAAAGATATCGATCGAGATTCCCTTGTGCATTTCGTAGTCGTCGGAATATTTGGACGCGAAGTAGGTATCTCTCGCCGTGATCCTGTCAAAGAAGTAGTGATAGCCGTTGTTGTTTGTATGGCTTTCATAGCTGAAATGCTCGTTTAATTCTTTTGGAGCAATTTGTCGGAACTTTTCAAACTCACTGCGCAGCATGGCGACGTCCACATCATCGTCCCACGGGATGAATCCGCCGTGACGTACCGCGCCGAGCATGGTACCGTAGCTGATGAAGTATTTGATATCATGCTTGCGGCAGATGCGGTCGATCTCGCGCAGCATGTCTTTTTCAATGGTTCTGAGGGTGTTCAGCTTGCCGCTGTAGCCGTCGTGGATACGGTCGGTCTGGATGCTGAAGCGCTCCAGATGATGCAGCAGGGTGTAGCGCAAAGCGTCGGAGAAATCACAAACATTCTCATAGCCCAGTGAACGGAGCTTGCCGTTGGAGAGCGCGCCGTATTCGGGCTCAGAGGGCTCACCGGTGACGGTCAGCCGTACCCCGTGACGCGCGAGCATCAGGTAGATCTCGCTCATCAGCTGATACTCGCTGAGGTAGAAGGACGAGGCGTTATAGACGTTGCCGGCTTTGCCATGCTTGCTGACGGTGAACACCGCGTCGATCGCGTCACAGATGTACAGCGCGGAGGCGTAGCGGTTCGCCATCGCTTGTGTGAGGTGGATGACGTTGTTTTCCTGCGCCTCACGAGAGATCGCGGCGAGGTCAAAGCAATCGAATTCACCGCCGAAAATTCTGTCAAGGAAAACAGCGCGGACATTCTGATGACCGCTGAGCTGTTGTCTCAACGGTTCGAGCAGTTTACCCATCGCGGTGAACAGCTCCATCTCGGCATATTTCTGAATGGTATGATTGTGTTTAATATTCGGTAAAAGAATAATACAAAGAAATGCCGCGTGCTTCTGCTCACTCAGCCGGATGGCGGTATCGAGTTCATCGGCGCTGTAGTTCTCCGCTTCGAGGACATACCATAAATGCGAAAAATTCCCCTGTACGTCCGTAGCAGAGGAAAACAGCGGTATGATACCGCCCAGGGATTCGGTTGTTTTAATGAGATAACGCGTGACAGGGTGCGAGCCGACGATGCAAACGCCGTCCTGATACAGCTCCTTGCGGTTGATATACGCCGCGCTCATGGTTATCTCGTTTTTGATGACACTGTCGATCATAGTAGCCTCAAATAAAGATGGTATATAGGGGACGGTGATGCCGTCCCCTGTAATGCGTTTATTTCTTTGCTTCTGCCTTTTTCTCGGCTTCTTTTGCTTCGGCAGCCTTCTTCTCAGCTTCCTTTTTCTTCTTGTCGGCGGCTTTCTTTTTCTTTTCTTCTTCCTTCACCTTGGTATACATGGCGTAGGCTTCTTTCACGTCGCCGTCATACATCAGCTCACCCTTTTTCAGATACAGCGCGCGGTCACAGATCTCGGTGACCGACTCGGGGTTATGGCTGACGTAGAGCACGGTGGTGCCGCTCGCAATGATATCGTTGATCTTATCCTTACATTTGCGCTTGAAGCTCGCGTCACCGACGGACAGCGCCTCGTCGACAACGAGAATGTCGGGATCGATGTTGACGTTGATCGCAAAGCCCAGACGCATTTTCATACCGCTGGAGTAGGTGCGGACAGGCTGGTCGATATAGTCGCCCAGCTGAGCAAAGTCGATGATCCTCTCCTCGATCTCGCGGATATAAGCGTCCTTCAAGCCGAGGATATAGCCCTTGAGATAGATGTTCTCGCGGCCGGTCATCTCGGTGGAGAAGCCTGCGGTCAGTTCGAGGAGCGCCGCGACCTTACCGCCTACGACGACCTCGCCCTCGGTGGGGAAGGCGACGCCGGTGATCATCTTGAGGATGGTGGATTTGCCTGCGCCGTTATCGCCGATGATACCGATACTTTCGCCGCGCTTGACGTCGAAGGTGACGTTCTTGAGCGCTTTGTTGATTTTGGCGTTACGGGGCTTGAAGAACAGTGCGCGAAAACGCTCCTGATCGTTTTTATATAAGGTATATTCCTTGGATACGTTCTTGAAAGAGATAATCGCTTCTGACATCCTTATCCCTCCTTACAGTACGTCGGGCAGTCTCTTGCGCAGGCGGTTGTAGTTGAAGATACCCAGCGCGAAGATGACCAGCAGCTCGGCAAGAAAGACAAACAGCTCGGTTTTATAATCCCAGAACCAGCGGTGATAGAGGAAGCAGTTGCGGTAGCCGTTGGCGAAGAAGTTGATCGGATTGAGGAGCATGGCGTGGCGGATCCATTCCGCGGGCAGGTCCTTGCCGACGAGCAGGTAGGAGTCGTAGATGATACCCGACAGCCAGAAGATACCCGACATGACGGATACGATCATGTTCTCAAAGTCGCGCGAGAACGCCGACATCGGCGCCGTCGACCATGACAGCACGAGGAAGAAGATGAACATCAGCGGCATGTAGAAGAGGATCTGCAAATTGTAGATACTCGGGCTGATACCGCTCGTGACGGCTTCTTCCATGCCGGGGATCTTGTAGGTGCCGCCGACAAAGGTG
>DGUQ01000153.1:1913-5433 GCA_002394725.1 Ruminococcaceae bacterium UBA4306 | reverse complement strand
TGTGATCGGTTTCATAGATTCCTCCCCAGCCTTCCCCTCGGGGGGAAGGTGTCGCCGCAAGGCGACGGATGAGGGGCAAGCGTTTCTGATCACACTCAAACTCAATGAGGATGAAGTGAACCGTTAAGGTCAGCCCCTCTTTGTTAAATTGATTTGGATGAAAGGTCAGCCCCTCATCCGACCTTTTTGACTGACATACGTCAGTCAAAAAGCCCACCTTCCCCCCAAGGGGAAGGCTTTTACTTCTTCAAACTCAGCTCAATGATCTTCTCGCACAGATCGGCGTACTCGATGCCGGCGGCGGCTGCCTCCTGCGGCAGCAGGGACATCGGGGTCATGCCGGGCAGGGTGTTTGCCTCCAGACAATAGAGCCTGTTGTGATTACCGAGCAGGAAATCGACTCTGCCGTAGACCTTGAGACGCAGGGTCTCAAAGGCGTGCTCCGCCTCCGCCTGCATCTTCTCGGCGATCTCGGGGTCGAGCTCGGCAGGACAGACCTCCTCGGTCGCACCCTCCTGATACTTGTTCTCGTAATCATACCAGCCATCCCTGGGGATGATCTCGATGACGGGCAGCGCCTTGCCGCCCAGAATACCGACCGAGAACTCGCGGCCTTTGATGTATTCCTCCACCAGCACGTCGTCGTCATAGCGGAATGCCGCGCCGACAGCGGCGACAAACTGCTCGGGATCGCCGACGATCTGCACGCCCACGGAGGAGCCGGCGGAGCAGGGCTTGACGACGCAGGGGAACTTGCTCCAGCTGTCGAGGTAGCCCTCGCCCATGAACTCGCGCTTGAACAGGCGGCTCATCGGGGTAGGGACGTTAGAGTTGAGAAAGACGCCCTTGGTCACGCCCTTGTGCATCGCGATCGCGGAGCCGAGGTGATCGGAGCCGGTGTACTTGATGCCGTGCAGCTGCAATGCCGCCTGCACGGTGCCGTCCTCGCCCTCGCCGCCGTGGAGCCCGAGGAAGGTGATATCCGCCGCCTGACACAGCTCCAGCACATGGTCGCCGAAGAAAGCGCCGGACTGATTCTTGCGGCTCTTTTTGACCGCCTCGATGTCGGGCGCTTCGGTCTCGATGACCGCGTCACCGGCAAAATCATAGTTCTCCTCAAAGAGCCTGTCGGCGTCAAAATCGTCGTCCTCATAGCCCATATATACGTCGATCAAAACGACCTGATGCCCCTTTGACCGCAATGCGTGAGCGATCTTGGAGCCGGATAAGATCGACACATCTCGCTCGGAGGAAAGCCCTCCGGCTAATACCACTATTCTCATATGATTACCTCAATTCTTAATCAATTTATCAAGGAAATGTAGGGGAGGGGCTTGCTCCTCCCGTGTCGCGTGAGCGACATTGCGAAGCATAGGTTGCAGTTGCTTCGCATTATCACATCATCTTTCTTTGACGTTCGGGAGGAGCAAGCCCCTCCCCTACTAATGATATGACAGCGTTCCGCTCAAAACATAAAGCTATTATATCCCCAGTTCTCGGTTTCCTCGAACTTGACGTAGACATGATCGCCATCGATGCCCATGACGTCCTTCGCGATCTCACAGAGTCTTGCGGTGAGCGCCTCATAGCTCTCTCTGGGCGCCGAGTGGAGCAGACTGACGTCGAAGAACGCGATCGGAGCGTCGTTTTTGCCGCCGAAATACAGACGGCAGTTGTCCGATATCTCGACCATCAGATAGCGCTCGGACTTGCCCAGCAGGGTGATCGCCCCACCCAAAGCCGACTTGAGCGCGGTCTCCTTATCGGGTGATACGGGTGAAGAAAACTTCGCGTTGATAAAAGGCATGGTGTACCTCCTTGTTTTCATTAGGAATCCTCACGAATCGCATTGCGATTCAAATCATGGAGCGCCATGCGCGAGAAATCATGAACACAGTTCAATTCATGACAGCTCCGCTGTCAAATCATCCCTTCTCCACAGAATGATTTGCGCCGTCGGCGCATGAATTGGCTGACACATGTGTCGCGCCGTGATTTGCCTTCGGCATGATTTGGCTTTGCCATGATGATTCCCGATTGTTTCTATTATAATCTATCCCGACGCTATAATCAACCAAAACGAACGATTATTTTATGATTATTTTCACTTTACATATTGCGCACTTGTCAGAATGATGGTATAATAGATCGTAACTAATTAGTATGATTAAAACATACAAGGAGGAATTATTATGCCATTAGTTAACGCGAAAGAAATGCTCACCAAAGCTAAGGCCGGTCACTATGCTGTCGGTCAGTTCAACATCAACAACCTTGAGTGGACCAAGGCGATCCTGCTGACCGCCGAGGAGCTCAAATCCCCCGTCATCCTCGGCGTATCCGAGGGCGCAGGCAAGTATATGTGCGGCTTCAAGACCGTCGTCGGTATGGTCACCGCGATGATCGAGGAGCTGGGCATCACCGTTCCCGTAGCGCTCCACCTCGACCACGGCACCTATGAAGGTGCGAAGAAGTGCATCGAGGCAGGCTTCTCGTCCATCATGTTCGACGGCTCTCACTATCCGATCGAGGAGAACTTTGCTAAGACCAAGGAGCTCGTCGGCATCTGTAACGATCTCGGTCTCTCCATCGAGGCAGAGGTCGGCTCCATCGGCGGTGAAGAGGACGGCGTCGTCGGCATGGGCGAATGCGCTGATCCCGAGGAGTGCAAGATGATCGCCGATCTGGGCGTCACCATGCTCGCGGCAGGTATCGGCAATATCCACGGCGTATACCCCGAGAACTGGCCGGGTCTGTCCTTTGAGACCCTCGACGCGATTCAGGAAAAGACCGGCGACATGCCGCTCGTGCTCCACGGCGGTACCGGTATCCCGGATGACATGATCAAGAAGGCGATCTCGCTGGGTGTTTCCAAGATCAACGTCAACACCGAGTGCCAGCTCGTATTCGCCGAGGCGACCCGCAAGTACATCGAGGCAGGCAAGGATAAAGAGGGCAAGGGCTTTGACCCGAGAAAGCTGCTCGCTCCCGGTACCGAGGCGATCAAGGCGAAGGTCAAGGAGAAGATGGAGATCTTCGGCTCCGTCGGCAAGGCCTGAGGCACGCGTGCCTTTTTCCGGGCAATCACACAAACCATACTAACATCATGCCGCTGTCCGCTACGGACGGCGGCTTTTGTTATACCCCACCGCCGCGGTAAGGGTGAACGGAGAACGGTTAACGGTTAACGGTGAAGGGAAAGCCTGACGGCTTTTGGATTGTAGGACGTTGGAGCAATCGGTAGGGCGGAGCTCGCTCTCGCCGAAAACGCAATGCCGCAGAGGAATTGTAGGGGTCGGCACCCTCGACGACCCGCAGAATGACGGGCGTTTTCGCTATCGGGAGCGTGAGATAGGAATGAAAGGCTTTACCATACGGTACGTCGACAAGCGCCGTACCCTACAAGAACGCACATCTCCTCAATGGACATTGTATTTCGATCCCACGCCCTGCCACGGGAGCAGCAGCAGTGGCGCTTAGCCAATCACAGACTCCGTCTGTTCTTGGAGCGCTGTTGCAT
>DGUQ01000153.1:0-1849 GCA_002394725.1 Ruminococcaceae bacterium UBA4306 | reverse complement strand
CCAAATCAAAGATTTGGACAACTCCTCAAGCCGCTCCCCTACAATAAACGTCTTCTTTTTCAAAAAACAGCACCGCCGAAGCGGTGCTGCTCTGTTATTCGTTATCAAAATCATGCTGCGCGTACTGCGGATTGGCTATCTTGTTGTTCTTGACGATCGACAGAAAGTCATCGAAGGAATCATAGCCGTTGAAGCCATCCGCGTATTTGAAGAACATCAAATGACCGCCCTCGCCGGTCTTGTTATAGACCAGATCGCCGTTCGGCTTCACCACGAGGTTATCATACCACACGCTCACATAACGGTCGCCGTAATCCGTGCCATGGCTGTCGATATGTACCTTGTAGACGTCCCACAGGGTATTGGTGTTGGTATCGGGATCATAGCGCAGATATAAGCATTGACGCTTGAGCGCCTTGTATCGTTCATCCGTCATCCCCTGCGCGTCTTTTAGATTGTCCTTGCTCTTTCTTTCGATATCCGCTATCACATCAGCCGAAAAATTCTCGAAATCCGTTTCCACGCCCTTGAGCCCTGAAACGTTATACGCCTTAGTGACGGATTTGATCATGGCGTTATCATCCACGGGACTGAACTCGATCTTGACGGACTCGCCGTTGCTCAGGCTGCCGTCCTCATAGCAATGCGTTTTGATATCATGAGCGCTGAAGGGCGCGTCGTCATGATAGGTATACACAATATGCCCGCTGCCGTCGAGCCCCTCAAACGATACGTCGATATAGGACGACGGATCGGTGAGTCTGGCGTCCACCACCTTGACGAATACCGCGCCGACGGCAAAGAGAATGATAAAGATCAAGATAGGCGTCAGACAGCCGATCGCTCCGACGGCACGACCCTTTACCTTTCTGCTCCGCTCTCGCTTCTCCGCCTGTTTCATCTGCTCGCGCTCAAATTCCTGTCTGGCTCTGCGTTCGGCTTCGTTGAACTCCGCCTCCGCCTTATACTTGCTTGAACGCCTCATACGTCTTTTGCTCCGTCGAGCGCGTATCCAGCTCCAGCAGGGAGTCGCAAAACGGACATTTCGTCAGCGGCTTTCCGTTCTCATCGGGAACGATCGTGCCGCCGCAATGCGGACAGTTCCATGATTTCATTTCTGACATTCGATTCAAACTCCTACGTTCCGATTACATGATACAGCCCGTGACACGCGTTTCATCGGTATCACGGGCTTTGCGTTATTGTTTATCTATCTGTTTTCGACAGAATCAATGCAACAGCTTGTTGCTTATCTTCTGCCTCTGCCGCCGTCACGGCGTCCGCGGCCGCGACCGCCGTCGCGACGGGGTCTGCGCTCCTCATCGGGATTGTTCTCGGGGGTCAGGCCGTCCACCTCGATCAGCACATCTCTGCGGCTGAGGTTGAGTCTGCCCTTGTCGTCGATCTCCTGCACCTTGACGCGGATGACGTCGCCGACGTTGACCACATCGGTCACCTTATCGACGCGCTTGACGTCGAGCTGGCTGATGTGTACCAGACCCTCCTTGCCCGGAGCGATCTCAACGAACGCGCCGAAGTCCATCAGACGGGTGACCTTGCCCAGGTACATGGCGCCGGGCTCGGGATCGGTGGCGATGGTCTGGATGATCTCGATCGCGCGCTGACACTTCTCAGCGTCAAGACCGGCGACGAATACCTGACCGGTCTCGCCCTCTTCCTCGATGTCGATCTTACACTCGCACTGCGCCTGGATCTCCTTGATGACCTTACCGGACTTGCCGATGACCTCGGCGATCTTGTCGGCGGCGATGGTGGTGGTGAACATCTTGGGAGCGTACTTAGAGAGCTCCGGACGAGGCTCGGCGATCGCCTTGAGCATGACCTCGTC
>DGUQ01000014.1:368-15404 GCA_002394725.1 Ruminococcaceae bacterium UBA4306 | reverse complement strand
ATCGCGTACTTTTGGCGCGCCATAACCAATAGAGATATCCAATTATGGATATCTCTATTGTTTTATACTATGATACAGCAAGCCAAAAGGGATACGAAGGCGACTGTGTCAAGATGGAAGCGCAAGCGCCCATCGCAGACAAAAACAGTCCTGTGGACTGTTTTTAAGGAGAGAGCAGAAGCATCCATCAGATCGGTGTCGGCAACAGGCGAGGTAACACTATTTTGATTCATAATCGCGTACTTTTGTCGCGCCATAAACAATAGAGATATCCAATCATGGATATCTCTATTGTTTTATACTATCTTTTACCGTTGTAGGCAGAGCGAACAGTGCATTTTTATCGAAAAAATAAGAATTTTTTCGAAATTGTATATCATTCAAAAGAAAAATGTGGTACAATCATTGTTTGGAAAGAAGGTATATGATACTGTTTTTCAATAAAAACAAGACATTCTTATCGGTCTGCTTTCTATTGAAAACCGGTATGAAGGAGGATCGCGCATGAATAGATTGCAGGCGAATCTCTGTTTGATCTGTGTCACTCTCTGCTGGTCAACAGAGGTCATCATCTTTTCCTGTATTCCCGATAGCGTCCTGCCGTTTGCGACGACTTGTATCTGTAACGTGATCGCTGCGGTGATTCTGGGAGCGTGTTTTTTTAAGCGTGTCAAATCCGAGCTGCGTCGTAACGCGAAGAAAATTCTGTTTCGATGTCTGTTGCTGGGGCTCTTGAACTCCGGCTATAATGCGCTGTATCTCTATGGCTTGAAGTATTTTGACGTGTCTACAGGCGCGTTCACCTTTTCGATGACGGTGGTCGTATTGCCCGTAGTGCTGCTCACGATGCGCAAGTCGGTCGGCGCAAAGACATGGATATCCGTGATCCTTGTATTACTGGGGATTGTCTGTGCCTTGGGCGGCAATGTGAAGGGCATCCATCCGATGGGCTTCACCATGATCCTGATGGGCTGTATCGTTCGCGCCGTGTTTATCGTCAAGCTGAATGACTTTGCGAAGGAGCACGATTCCGTAGCGCTGTCAACGTTGATCTCCGTATTTGTCGCCGTGATCAGCTTTGTCATCTGGTGTTTTCTTCAACCGTCTACCTTTGCCACAATCCCGTGGTCGAGCACGATCATCGCGAGCTTGTTTATCCACGCGTATTTTATCATCGCCTTTGCGCAGACGCTGAACATCTTCGCGCAAAAGCGCGCTACGGCTGCGGAGTCGACCATCATCTACGCCCTTGAGATCGTCTTTTCACTGATATGGGGCGTCATTCTGCCGGAGACGCTGATCGACCGCGTTATTCCGACGCCGTTCCATATCTTCGGCGCGGTGCTGATCGTAGCAGGCAGCTTGATCGAGATCATTGAGTTCAAAGGGAAAAGGAGGATTGTCCATGATACTGAAAGACAGTAAGCTCCCAAAGCCCGTAAAGCTCTGCATCCTGACGGCTGTTCTGGTGCTGACCTATCTGATCATTGCCATTCCCTTTAAGGTGATGAGCGTGATCCCCGGGTTCACCGATATCCGTCCCGTCATGCTGCTCAAGCCCGTATTCGGTATCTTCTTCGGGATCCCCGGCTGTTTTGCTTTTGCGATCGGCAACCTGATCGGAGATATCTTGAGCGACAGCCTGAGATGGTCATCGATCGCCGGCTTTGCGGCGAATTTCTTGGGACCCTTTCTGTTTTACTGGTTCTGGAAACGGATAGCGAAGGAACCTTTTGCGCTCAGAACAGGGAAAAGCCTGTTAAAACAGCTGACGGTCATTCTCGCGTCCGGTTTGATGGAGGCGATCATCATCACCCCTGCCGTCAAGCTGATCTACACTGACGTTGACGTTATCGTGCTGGCATCCACGATCCTGATCAACGGTACGGTATTTCCGCTGTTTCTCGGGATTCCTCTGATCATTTTGATGCAGGAGGAGCTTCACTTTGAACCGTTTATGACGGAACAGTATTAATAATAAGGAAAATCAAAATTACCCTATATGAAGAAAGAATTTGTCAAAGGAATGCGGCACGGCGTTCCGATCATGCTGGGCTATCTCAGCGTGTCCTTCGGCTTCGGCGTGCTGTGTATTCAACAGAATTTATCCATATTGGCGGCGGTCGGCATCTCTGTCACCAATCTGACCTCGGCAGGTCAGGTGGCAGGTGTGGAGATCATCGCCGCGGGAGGATCATTACTCGAGATGATCCTCTGTCAGCTGGTCATCAACCTGCGCTATTCGCTCATGAGCCTGAGCCTGTCGCAAAAGCTCGATCCGTCTTTCAACCTCATGCACCGACTCTTTGTCGGCTTCGGTGTGACCGATGAGATCTTTGCCGTCGCTTCATCACAGACCGAGCCCCTCAAGCCGTCGTATATGTACGGACTGATCCTCACACCGTTCATCGGATGGAGTACCGGAACGCTGATCGGAGCGATCGCAGGCGATATCCTGCCCCCGATGGTGACGGCGGCATTGTCGCTGATGCTCTACGGGATGTTCATCGCGATCATCCTGCCGCCTGCCAAAAAAGACCGCAAGGTGCTCTTTGTGGTGCTGATCGCGGCGGCGCTGAGTATCGTGATCCGCTTCTGCCTGCCGATGATCTCCGGCGGCTTCTCGGTCATCATCTGCGCGCTGGTCGCGTCCGTCGTCGGCGCGTTGATCTTCCCTGTACCCGAGCAGGAGAGAGGGGAGGACGGCGCGTGAGTATCGTTGCGTATATCGCCGTGATGGCGATCACCACCTATCTGATCCGTGTGATTCCGTTTGTCGCGGTACGCGGAAAAATCAAATCCCGATTGATCAATTCCGTACTCTATTACATCCCGTATGCCGTGCTGTCGGCGATGACCTTCCCGGCGATCTTCTTCGCGACAGGGGATGTCATTTCCTCCACGGTCGGAACGGTGATAGCGCTGGTAATGGCGTTCTTTGATCTGCCGCTGATCGTGGTGGCTTTATCATCCTCCGCCGCTGCCTTGATCACCTCATTGATCATGAACGCGGTACATTGATCTTTACCGAAGGCCCCGAGAGATTCGGGGCTTTTCGCATATTTTTCAGCTCTTTTGCGGAAGATATTGTTACAAACTTGCTATTGAATAATCCTGTCATATATGCTACAATAAGAAAGATTAAAAAGGAAAGTGTGTGCTTTTGCGTTTGATTTGTTTTCGGACAAAAGAAAACGCGGAAGATATGGGTAAGATTATGACAAATAACAAATGTAAGTTTATCGTGATCGACGGACTGGACGGATCGGGCAAGGCGACGCAAAGTCAGTTGCTCTGCAAACGGCTGTGTGAGATGGGGTACAAGGCGCGTACCATCAGCTTCCCCGATTATGAGAGCGATTCCTCCGCTCTGGTCAAGATGTACCTCGGCGGCAAGCTCGGCAGCAGTCCCGATGACGTCAACGCTTATGCCGCGTCAACGTTCTACGCGGTCGATCGCGTCGCGTCCTATATCAACACATGGCGCAAGGATTACGAATCCTATGATTATATCATCGCCGATCGCTACACCACCTCCAACATCATCCATCAGATGGCGAAGGTGGCGGAGTCGGAGCGCGACAGCTACATCGAATGGCTCTTTGATTTTGAGTACAAGCGTTTGGAGCTGCCCGCGCCCGATATGGTGATCTTCCTCGACGTCGATCCTGCCATCAGTCAAAAACTGATCTACGGCAGATACGGCGGCGATGAAAGCAAGAAGGATATCCACGAAAGCGATTTCGCGTATCTGCTGCGCTGCCGCAGCTCAGCGGTCTACGCGATCGAACACCTCGGCTGGACGCGGATCGACTGCACCGAGGGCGGCGAGATGCGCTCTATTGAAAATATCAACGACGAAATTATATCTCTGCTCAAAAACGGAGATACTAACGATTAATACGGGAGGACACTGATGTTTTATTGCTTTTTAGCTGACGGATTTGAGGAAATTGAAGCATTAGCGACCATCGATATCCTGCGCCGTGCCGATATCCCGGTCACGACGGTCGGCGTGGACGGCGACGTGATCTGCGGCGCTCATGATATCTGTGTGACAGCCGATATGCCGATCGGCGATTTTGAGTTTGATGAGGATACGCTGGGCGTCATCCTGCCGGGCGGTATGCCGGGTGTGAAGAACCTGTATGCCGATGAGACTGTTCGTCAGGCGGTATCGTACTGTGAATCACGCGGACTGTATCTCTGCGCGATCTGTGCCGCGCCGTCTATTTTAGGACGCATGGGCGTTCTGGAGGGTAAGAAGGCGACCTGCTTCCCCGGCTTTGAGGAGGAGCTCAAGGGCGCTGAGGTGACCGGTGAAAAGGTCGTCGTTGACGGTAACATCATCACCGCCAAGGGCGCAGGCTGCGCGTTTGACTTTGGCTTTACTATCGTATCTCAGATTCAGAGCAAGGCGGACGCTGATCGCATCGCCTCCTCGATGCAGTGCTGATATGGCGATCCATCATCCTGCTTCTGCCGATAAGCCGTATCTCAGGGATTTCTTTCTTGAACAGCGCAAGAGCCTGTGTGAAGAGATAGAGCGCAAGAACGCGATGGATCTGGAGATTCAGACGCGTCTGCTGATCACCCCCGAATACCGCTCTGCCGATACGGTATTATTGTATATGGCGCGACCGATCGAGATCGCGACCTCTTTGATACTCCACGCTGCTTTTGCCAATCATAAACAGGTGGCGCTGCCGGTATGTATGGAGCAGGGGCGGATGATCTTTCGGCGGATCGATTCATTGCGTGACGTCGCCCCCGGACGGTTCGGGATCTTGGAGCCCGGGGCGGAGTGTGATACGGTCACGCCCGATGCGCACACCTTGTGCGTCTGTCCGGCGCTGTCCTGCGATATGCGCGGCTATCGGCTCGGCTTCGGCGGCGGCTACTATGACCGCTACCTCATGGATTTCCCCGGGGTGAAGGCGGCGTTATGCTATGCCGACAGCATGATCCCGAAGATCAGGGAGGATGCTTTTGATATCAAAATGGATGTTATCCTGACGGATAGCTTTACACGATATATGAAGTGATTCATTTACACGAACGATGAAGTGATTCAATTCACAGATTGGAGAACCGTTATGAGTGATAATTCACGATATAATAATCCTGACAATTCGATCGAAGAGACCCGACGCAAGAAGATGGAAGAATTCCGTCGTTCTGCGGATCGCAGCGCGATCCGGGGCGATTATGATTCCGACAGGGGTTACGAATCGAACGCGCGACGCTATCGCGACGACGAATCTGTTCGCGATGACGCGGCCGCAGAGGACGCCGCGCCCCGTCGCCGCAGGAGAACCCGTGAGATCAACTCCTACTCCGACAGCGATACAAGGAAGAAGATCGAACGCGATTCCAAAAAGGCGTTGAAGCAGCAGAAAAAGGAAGAGAAGCAGGTCGAAAAATCCAAGGCGAAGCGCAACCGCCGTATCTTCAAGCTCGTCTGGATCACCATGATCGCGCTGGTCGGCATCGTGTTGTCCCAGTTCCTGTTGGTCGGCATCAACGATCTGATGGCGATCTCACGCGAGGATAATCCCACCAAGGTGATGATCCATGTCCCTGCCAATCCCTCTATGGATGATATCGCCAAGCTGCTCTACGATTCCAATGTCATCAAGCAGCCCGGCTTCTTCAAGCTCTATGCCGGCTTCACTTCCTCCGAGAAGGGCTTCAGACAGGGTGATTTTGAGATCGAGACCGATAAGGATTATGAGGCGATCATCAACTTCTTACAGAGCAACGTCAACCGTACCGACATCGTCAAGATGCAGATCACCGAGGGTATGAACCTGCTTGAGATCACACAGTCCCTGCATGAGAAGGGCGTTATCTCCGATGAGCAGGAATTCCTCAATCTCTGCAACAGCGACTATTTTGATACCGACTTTAGCTTCCTCAAGAACATCACGAACAAGGATGACCGCTATTATAAGCTCGAGGGATATCTGTTCCCCGATACCTACGAGTTCTATCTGGGCGAGGATCCCAAGTCGGTCATCAGCAAGTTCCTCAACAACTATGATAACAAGATCATGCTCCATAAGGAGAAGTATTTCGGCAACAGCAAGAAGAGCACCTTATCGGATGAAGTCGCTGAGACAGGATATTCCCTCGACGAGATCCTGACCATTGCTTCTATCATCCAGGCGGAAGCGGCGTCCCGTGACGACATGTACGAGATCTCCGCGATCTTACATAACCGCTTGAAGTACGGCGCTCAGAGCGGCGTTTCCAAGCTCAACTGCGACAGTACCTACTACTATCCCTACCGCAAGGCGGAGAATGTGCCTGAGAGCATCAAGTCGAGCTTCAAGTCCAAGTACAACACGGATGAGATCGACGGCTTGCCGGCAGGTCCGATCTGCAACCCGGGTATTGAGGCGATCAAGGCGGCGATCAAGCCTAACGAGAGCAATAACCTCTACTTCTGCCACGATAAGGAAGAAAACGGCTCCACTCCGTATTACGCGACCACGATCGAACAACACGAGGCGAATCTGCGCGCGATCGAGAGCGGCTCGACCAATACCTATAACGAGTATAACTACGGCTACGATAATTACTACTACGACAGCAGCTACAACAATGACGGACAGCAGCAGACATATGGTTAAACCGGAGGTATTGTCACCTGCCGGTGATATCGAGAGTTTTGACACGGCGTTACGCTTCGGAGCGGACGCCGTGTATCTCGCGGGAAAGAGCTTCGGTATGCGTACCGCTTCAAAGAATTTTTCTTTTGAAGAACTAAAATCATCCTGCGATAAAGCGCATGCTAGGAAGAAAAGGGTCTATCTGACCTGTAATACCCTGCCGCGCAACGCCGATCTGCCGCAGATGCCGGCTTTCTTACAGCAGGCGGCGGCATGCGGCGTCGACGCGTTTATCATCGCCGATCTCGGTGTGTTCGAGATGGCGAAGCGGTACGCGCCCGAGGTGGAGCGTCATATCTCCACGCAGGGCGGTATCATTAATTATGAATCGGCATTGGCTTGGTACAACCTCGGCGCGAAACGTGTGGTATTGGCGCGTGAGATGCGGCTCGAGGAGATCGCCGAGCTGCGCGCGAGGATCCCCGATGATTTGGAGATCGAATGCTTTGTCCACGGCGCTATGTGCGTGTCTTTCTCGGGAAGGTGCCTGATCTCGTCCTTTATGACGGGTCGTGACGCGAATCGCGGCGACTGCGCCCAGCCCTGCCGCTGGAAGTATCATCTGTACGAAGAAAACCGCGAGGGACAGTTTTTTCCGGTGGAAGAGGATGACAAGGGGACGTATCTGTATAATTCGCGTGATCTGTGCATGATCGAGCATATTCCGGCGCTCGTACAGGCAGGCGTCAACAGTCTCAAGATCGAGGGCAGGGCAAAGACCTATTATTACACGGGGGTGACGACCAACGCGTATCGTCACGCCGTCGATGAATATTGGGATCACCGTAATGAGGCGTCTTACCGCGTCAGTCCGTGGATCGCGGAAGAGCTCGAAAAGATCAGCCACCGCGCGTATTCGACAGGCTTCTTCTTCGGCGAGCCCGGTCAGGAAACGGTCAACGGCGGTTATATCCGCCGCTATAACGCCGTAGCGGTTTGTGAAGAGGGCAGTAATGAGGATAACGTCTGTATTATCACGCAGCGTAACAAGTTCCTCGTCGGCGACACGCTCGATATCCTGCCGCCCGACGGATTCTCCTTCGAGGTAAAGTGTCTCGGACTCAAAACCGAGGAGGGGGAAGAGGTGCCCTCCTCGCCGCACCCCATGCAAAAGCTGTGGATGACCGCCGATCGCTTTATCCCCAAGGGTTCCGTGATCCGCAAGCGCAATCCGTAATGATGGTATTTATACTAATCCCAGAGGATGAATTGGCAGATTCACCAATATCGGTATTGACAACCGCCTAAGATAGCGATATAATACTTTTTGGCTGAGAAGGGACGAGCGGTTATGCTCCCGTTCAGAGAAGGGTCGGTCGGTGCGAGACCCCACGGGAAGTATCCGCAGCCACCCCGGAGCCTCCGTGTGAAAGCGCGGCGTCACTCTGCGTTAAAGAGAACTGAGTGGTCGTATCATCGATACGGCAATTTGGGTGGTACCGCAGGTCAGCCTGTCCCATATTCGGGGCAGGCTTTATTATTTTGGTGAATGGTGAACGGTGAATAGTTTTGGGTGGGCGTTGCCCACACCCATTTATTGTTAACTACCGCTCACTGACTACAGTAAAAGTGAGGTTATGAAAAATGCAGTATATGGGTTTGAATGAACTCAGAGAAAAATTCCTGTCATTTATGGAGAGCAAGGGTCATCTCCGCCTTCCGAGTTTTCCGCTCATACCGAAGGACGATAACTCCCTGCTCCTGATCAACTCGGGTATGGCGCCGATGAAGAAGTACTTCACCGGTGAGATCACACCGCCCCGTAACCGTGTGACCACCTGCCAGAAGTGCATCCGCACGCCCGATATCGAGCGCGTCGGTATCACCGCGCGTCACGGCACCTATTTTGAGATGCTGGGCAACTTCTCCTTCGGCGATTACTTCAAGCACGAGGCGACCGCGTGGGCGTGGGAGTTCTTCACCAAGGAGCTCGAGATGCCTGTCGATAAGCTCTATGTCTCCATCTATCAGGATGACGACGAGGCATATGACATCTGGACTAAGGAGGTCGGCGTCGATCCCTCGCATATGGTGCGTCTGGGTAAAGAGGACAACTTCTGGGAGCACGGCTCCGGTCCCTGCGGCCCCTGCTCCGAGATCTACTTTGACCGCGGCGATGAAAAGGGCTGCGGTAAGCCCGACTGTCATGTCGGCTGTGAATGCGACCGCTTTGTCGAGGTCTGGAACCTCGTATTCTCTCAGTTCGAATCCGACGGTAAGGGCAATTATACCGAGATGGCGAAGAAGAATATCGACACCGGTATGGGTCTGGAACGCCTCGCCTGCGTGATGCAGGGCGTGGATAACCTGTTCCTCGTCGATACCGTCCAGAATATCATGAAGCATATCTCTCAGGTCGTGGGCGTGAGCTACGGCGAGGATGACAAGAAGGATATCTCCCTGCGCGTCATCACCGACCACATCCGCTCCACCACCTTTATGATCGCCGACGGCGTTATGCCGTCCAACGAGGGCAGAGGCTATGTCCTGCGCCGACTGCTCCGCAGAGCGGCTCGCCACGGCAGACTGCTCGGCAGAACAGAGCCCTTCCTGTATCAGATCTGTGATACCGTCATCAAGGAGAACGCCTCCGCCTATCCCGAGCTTGTCGAGAAGAAGGATTATATCATCAAGCTGATCCGGGTCGAGGAAGAGAACTTCGCTAAGACCATCGACGCCGGTCTTGCCATGCTCAAGGATATCATCGAGCGCAAGGACGTCGATATCCTGACCGGTGAGGATGCGTTCAAGCTCAACGATACCTTCGGCTTCCCGATCGATCTGACCCGTGAGATCCTGTCCGAAAAAGGGATCAAGGTCGATGTCGAGCGCTTCCATGAGCTGATGCTCCTGCAAAAACAGCGTTCCCGTAAGGCGCGCAAGAATGCAGGCGCCGACGCGTGGGACAGCGATTCGATCGATCTCAAAGATATTGCCCCGACCGATTTCATCGGCTACACCGATGTCGAGGGTGAAGGCAAGGTCGTCGCGATCGCTAAGGACGGCGAGCGTGTTGACCGCGCGCAGGAGGGTGAGAATGTCATCGTCGTTCTCGACCGCACTCCTTTTTATGCCGAGAGCGGCGGTCAGGTCGCCGATACGGGCGAGCTCAATGCCGGTAACTGCGTCATCGAAGTCGATAACGTTATGAAGGATCCCACAGGCGTCTTTATGCACATGTGCGTCGTGTCTACCGGTACGATCGCGGTAGGGGATACCGTTACCGCGAAGATCGATGTGACCCGTCGTCAGGATATCATGCGGAACCATACCGCGGCACATCTGCTGCAGGCGGCACTGCGTGAGGTGCTCGGCACCCATGTACAGCAGGCAGGTCAGTTGGTTGACGAGGATGTTGTCCGCTTTGACTTTACCCATTTCTCCGCGATGACCGCAGAAGAACTGCTGGCGGTCGAAAAGCGCGTGAACGATATTATCCTCGAGGGTATTCCCGTCACCTGTACCGAAATGTCGATCGATGAAGCGAAGAAGAAGGGCGCGATGGCACTCTTCGGCGAGAAGTACGGCGACATTGTGCGCGTTGTTGAGGTCGGCGATTTCAGTAAGGAATTCTGCGGCGGTACGCATGTCGATAACAGCGCCAAGGTCGGTATGTTCAAGATCAAGCAGGAGGGCTCCGTCGCGGCAGGCGTCCGCAGGATCGAAGCGGTCACAGGCCACAACTTCATCAAATACCTGAACAACGCCATCCTGATGATCAGTCAGGCGGCGTCCGCGCTCCATGTCAACAACCCGTTTGAGCTGGTTCAGGGCGCGGCGCGCTTGATGGTCAGATGCAAAGAGATGGAGAAGGAGATCGAAAAGCTCCAGAATGAGATCGCGAAGGATCAGACCGGCGCGATCCTTGAGAACGCCGAGGAGGTACAGGGTACCAAGGTCATCACCGCGATGCTCAACGGCGCTCCTGCCGACGCGCTGCGCAAGACCTGCGAGAATATCGAAGAATCTGTCGATGACGCGGTAGCTGTACTGGCTTCTGTTACGAACGGCAAGCTGATTTTTGCCTGCGTCTGCACCAAGGGCGCGATCTCGAAGGGTCTCAAGGCAGGCAACATTGTCCGCGAGGTCGCCAAGATCGCCGGCGGCAACGGCGGCGGCAAGCCCAATATCGCGATGGCAGGCGGAAAGGATATTACCAAGGCGGATGAAGCGCTCTATGCGCTCAAGGGCATTATAGAAAACACCTTAGGCTGATTGATATCATCGTGAATATACTGAAAACCCCACAGGTCTGTATTTGCCTGTGGGGTTTTGAACTGTAGGGTACGGTGCTTGACATGTGTGTCGGCGTATCGTAACATAGATGATAGTAAATTGATCGAGCGCCTGCGAGATACCATGATTATTCATTATTCAGTTTTCATTATTCAGTTTTCAGTAGCAGTAAAACAATAAACCCCCGAGTTTCCTCGGGGGTCGTTTGCTGTTGATTATACCGCTCTTGTTACCTTACCTGAACGTAAGCAACGGGTGCAAGCGTGTACTCTTTTAGGAGTGCCGTCAACAATAGCCTTTACTCTCTGAACGTTGGGCTTGAAGGTTCTGTTGGAACGTCTGTGTGAGTGAGAGACCTTGATGCCGAATTTAACATCCTTGCCGCAAAAATCACATTTTGCCATGCTTGTACACCTCCTTTGAAGATTTAATAAAGATTAATACATACGTTAACTCGTTTATAATACCAGAAATCTTTTTAAATTGCAAGTGTTTTTTCAAAATTTATTATTTCTTTTTCAACTTGCTATTTCTTTCGATTTATAGTATACTATATTCTGTATTGATATGTCAAATATTTCGGGGGATTCTATGTTATTCAATTTACTCAGCGGCAGTCTTGATTTCAGAGCTGCCATTACACAGGTACTTGCGATATTGATGATCGTCTTTTTGGTACTGCCGTTCCATGAATGGGCACATGCCTTCACCGCGATGAAGCTCGGCGATACCTCCATTCAGTATCGCGGCAGACTGACGCTCAATCCGTTGGCGCATATCGATCCGTTCGGCGCGCTGGCGCTTCTGCTGTTCGGCTTCGGCTGGGCAAAGCCTGTTCCCGTCGATCCGCGGAATTTCAAGCATCCCAAGCTCGGCATGGGTATCGTCGCTTTGATGGGACCTGTCGCCAATATCGTCGCCGCGATCGTCGGCGGACTGATCTTCCACGCGATCAATGCCTTTGCACCCTCCTTTTTCGGCGGAGAGGGCTTCGGCTATTATGTTTATCTGTTTTTACTCTATTATATTCAGATCAACGTCAGTCTGGCGGTGTTCAACCTGCTCCCGATCCCTCCGCTCGACGGCTCCAAGATCCTGTTTGTTTTCCTGCCGGATCAGGCGGTCGCGTGGTTCTATCGCTATCAGCAGATTATTTCCATAGTGCTGATCGCGTTATTATGGGTCGGCGTGCTGAGAGTTCCGCTCAACTTCCTGACCAAATATGTGCTGATATTCGTCAACTGGATCACCGCGCTGCCGTTTTCCTTTGTCGGTTAATATGTAGGGGAGGGGCTTGCTCCTCCCGTAAGGGGCTTGCTCCTCCCGTAAATGGCTTGCTCCCTAGAATAATTGCTTTCTTCACTAGTCATATAAGTAATCGGTGTACGTCCGGTGTGAAAGGATGGGTTTGATGCCTGAACAAGTGAATAATCAGATCACCATCCTGCCCTCCGACGCGCAGACGATGCAGGTCGGTGAACAACAGCTGACCTATCATTTTGAGGTGTATGACGGGCCGCTTGATTTGCTTTTGACGCTGGTGATCAAGAACAAGATCGACATCTATGATATCGCGATCGCCGAGCTGCTCGAACAGTATATGGAGCAGATCGAGCGCATGCGCGAGAATGAGATGGATATCGCCTCCGAGTTCCTTGAGATGGCGTCCCGTCTTGTCTATATCAAATCCGCCATGCTCCTCCCGAAATACGAGGATGAGGCGGAGGACTTGAAGAAAGAGCTCACCGGACAGCTGATCGAATATCAGCAGTGCCGGGAGATCGCCCGTATGCTCGCACCGATGGTGGATTTTGATACGTTTACCAAATCGCCGTCAAAGGTGGAGTTTGACCTGACCTATAACCGCGTCCATGATCCGATGGATATCTCCGCGGCGTATGTCAGCGCCGTCGGACGAGGACAGCGCAAGCTGCCGCCCGACCGCTCCGCGTTTGCCGGCATCGTGAGCAGAAAGATCGTATCGGTATCGTCACGTATCATCCATGTGATGCGCCGCCTGTGGCACGGCAGGACCGTGACCTATAAGGAGCTGTTTGAGGCAGGCAGCGGCAGGAGCGAGCTGGTCGCTACCTTCCTCGCGGTGCTGGAGCTGGTCAAGGGCAAGCGCGTCCGCATAGAGGGCGACGGTGACGAGGCGATCGTCCAAATGATAGAAAAGTAAGGAGGGATCATCGTGACAGAAAAAGAATACCGTTCCTCGATCGAGGCTATCCTGTTTGCCGCGGGTGATCCTGTTGATATCAAACGTCTGTCGGAGTCGCTGGACATTCCCGAAAGCGCCGTCAAGACGCAGCTGGATATCCTGATGAAAGAATACGCTGAGATGCAGCGCGGCATCACGATCATTCAGCTCAACGATACGTATCAGATGGTGTCCGTCAAGCAATTCGCGCCGCAGGTGCGAAAGGCGATGGATCTCAGGCGCAACATTCCGCTGTCTCAGGCGGCGATGGAGGTGCTTGCCGTCATCGCGTATAATCAGCCTGTCACCAAGAGCTTTGTCGAGCAGGTGCGCGGCGTCGATTGCTCCGGCGTTGTCGGCTCCTTGACGACAAAGGGGCTGATCGAAGAGAAGGGCAGATTGGAGCTGCCCGGCAGACCGCTTCTCTACGGTACCACCGATCATTTTCTGCGCTGTTTCTCGATCCGCTCGCTGGACGAGCTGCCGCCCATCCCCAAGGATGAGGACAAGGGAGATCGCGGTAAGCAGCTCAGTATTTTTGAGAATGAACAGGACGCTGAGAACAATGATGCTTCTCAGTCCGAGCCATCCAATGACGACGATACCGTCACCGGTACGGTGGAGGAGATCGTTGCCGAAGCAGTAGAAGGTAAGTAATTTGGTATTCCTGTATATTATTCTGGGGATCCTCCTGCTGATCTTCCTGATTTCCCTGATCAGGGTCCGGGTGTTCGCGTTATACTCGCAGGATCTGACCCTGACCTTGAAGATTCTTTTCTTTAAGATCAAGATCCTCCCTCAGCCTGAGGAAAAGAAAGAGAAAGAAAAGAAGCCGAAAAAGGAAAAGAAGGAAAAAAAGAAGAAAAAGGAAGAGGAAAAACCGGAGAAGGAAAAAAAAGAAGAGAAGAAAAAGCCCTCCCTGATCGCCGAACTCAAGGATAAGCACGGTGTGACGGGTCTGATCGAGCTGTTCCGTTCCGCGGCAAACATCGCGACGGGGATGCTCAAGGGCATTATCTCCCATGTCGTGTTTGAGAAGCTCGACGTCGGAATCATGCTGTCGGGTGAGGACGCCGCTTCGGTCGCGCTCACCTACGGCAAGGTGTGCTCCGCGCTCTATCCCGCGATCAATATCTTGGCGTCGGCGACGGTGTGCAGAGATTACAACATCAGTATCGAGCCGGTATTCGACCCCGAAAAGCCCACCGAGGTCTATGCGGATGTGCATGTGTATCTGCGGATCATCTTTGTCCTCGGCGCGGCGCTCAAGGCAGGCTTTAGATTCCTGTTCCTGTTCCTCAAAGCGAAATTCAAGAAGTAATATCGGTTTATTGAAAACAGTCTGATTTGTTGTTGCGATACTCGCGGCAATTTCTATAAGATATCACAAAGGAGATGTAATTATGAGTGATCATCCGGTTAACAATTTAATGGACACTTCCATGAGAAAAATCAAGGAAATGATCGACGTCAACAGTATTATTGGTGATCCGATCACGACCCCCGACGGTACCGTCATCATTCCCGTATCCAAGGTGACCTACGGCTTTGCGTCCGGCGGCTCCGATCTGCCCACCAAAAAAGAGAATCGCGACTGCTTTGGCGGCGGTTCAGGCGCCGGCGTTACCATCCAGCCCCTCGGCTTTTTGAGTATCAGCAAGGGCGTCACCAAGTTCATCCCGATCGAAAAGTATGACGGCGCCGCCGATCGTATCGTCGGTATGATCCCCGAGGCGTTCGATAAGATATCTTCCTTTATCAGCAAGGATAAAAAGGATAAGACCGACCTCGAAAACGACCTCGATAAATTCGACGTTTGATCCTCTGCCATAACGCAACAAGGATAGGGTGACTGCAATAATTCGAACCGTGGTTTTGACGGGCATATTTTCGCCTGTCCATTGTTAAAATCCTCGCGAACCC
>DGUQ01000014.1:0-270 GCA_002394725.1 Ruminococcaceae bacterium UBA4306 | reverse complement strand
CAGACAAAAATCTGCTCCGTCAAAAACTCCGAAGGACTGAAAATGAGCAAGATTTCGAGCAAGTTTCGGTGCAGAAAGTTGATCGGGGTTCCCAAAAAATTTGTTTTTTGGGGAAAGGACGAGCGGCGAAGCGATACGGTAACGGTCATACCTGACCGTTACCAATAAGCGCAGCCCGCGAGGACGCGCTGGCGCCTGCCAAGATTGATAAGCCGAAAATTGCCGAAATAATGCCATTTTCAGCAGGTTCGAATTATTACAGTCACCCTA
>DGUQ01000199.1 GCA_002394725.1 Ruminococcaceae bacterium UBA4306 | reverse complement strand
ATACTAAGTAGCAATAAAACACTTTAATATCTATTGCGGAGAATTCCGCATAACTGCGTTGTCAGTCTTGACAGGCGCCAGCCTGCCTGCGCCCTCCGCCTTGTTCTGCGAAATTCTCCGCTAATATCTTTTTAAAGCTTTTTATTGCTACTTAGTATGAAAGTTGATAGTTGAAAATTGAAAATTATTTGGTAGTAGTAGGCGCTATTCTCCACTTTCCACTTTCCGCTTTCCACTTTCCACTCTCCACTCTCCACTCTCCATTTTCCATTTTCCACTTTCCATTTTCCACTTTCCACTAAAAAAGCACTGCCGAAGCAGTGCTTTTCTTACGTTGTTATTTTGCGAAGCCGACAGCACGGGATTCGCGGATGATGTTGACCTTGATCTGACCCGGATACTCGAGTTCATCTTCGATCTTCTTGCAGATATCTCTTGCAAGAGCCGGCATTGCGTCATCCTTGACCTGCTCGGGCTTGACCATGATACGGATCTCACGACCTGCCTGGATCGCGTAAGAGGTTTCGACGCCCTTGAAGGAGGACGCGACCTCTTCGAGCTTCTGCAGACGCTTGATGTAGTTCTCCAGATTCTCGCGGCGCGCGCCGGGACGGGCTGCGGAGATCGCGTCAGCCGCCTGTACAATACACGCGACAACGGTCTTTGCTTCTACATCGCCGTGGTGAGCATGGATCGCGTGGATAACCGCGTCGCTCTCCTTATACTTACGGGCGATATCAACGCCGATCTCGACGTGACTGCCTTCGATCTCGTGATCGAGCGCCTTACCGATATCATGCAGCAGACCTGCTCTCTTGCTCACGGTCGGATCAAGACCGAGCTCAGAGGCGATCATACCGGAGATATAAGAAACCTCGAGAGAATGCATCAATACATTCTGACCGTAGCTGGTACGGTATTTCAGACGGCCGAGAATCTTGACAAGCTCGGGATGCAGTCCGTGTACACCGGCATCGAGTACCGCGCGTTCACCTGCCTGCTTGATGCTTGCTTCGACCTCACGGCGAGCCTTCTCGACCATTTCCTCGACTCTCGCCGGATGGATACGACCGTCGGAGATGAGCTTTTCGAGCGCGACGCGAGCGATCTCGCGGCGGACGGGCTCAAAGCAGGATAAGGTGATCGCCTCGGGTGTATCGTCGATGATCAAATCACAGCCGGTCATCGTCTCGATGGCACGGATGTTGCGACCCTCACGGCCGATGATACGACCCTTCATCTCGTCATTCGGCAGCGCGACGACCGATACGGTAGCTTCCGCGACCTGATCGGCGGCACAGCGCTGGATCGCGAGGGAGATGATGTTGCGCGCGCGCTTATCGGATTCATCCTTGAGCTGCTGCTCATACTCCATGATCTTGAGCGATTTCTCTCTGCCCAGCTCGCCCTCGAGCTGATCGAGCAGATAAGCCTTCGCCTGATCTACGGTGTAGCCCGAGATCCTCTCGAGCATTTCAAACTGACTCTTCTTGATTGTTTCCGCCTCGGCGAGTCGACCCTCGGCTTCTTTGATCTTTTTGTTTACTCTTTCTTCCTTCTTCTCGACATTGTCGATCTTGCGGTCAAGAGTCTCTTCCTTTTGCTGGATACGGCGCTCCTGGCGCTGTACCTCCTTGCGTCGGTCGGCGATCTCCTTATCGTTCTCATTTCTGAGACGATGGATCTCATCCTTACCTTCAAGGACAGCTTCCTTTTTCTTTGCTTCGGCAGTCTTCATAGCGTCGGTGACGATGCGCTTGGCCTCCTGCTCCGCGCTGCCGATCTCCGCCTCCGCAACCTTCTTGCGGTACGCGTTACCGATGACAGCGCCGATGCCGATGCCGACGAGCAATGCAACGACGATGAGGATGATGCCTAAAACAGTCATACTTGACACCTCCTTGATTTGATTCTTCCTAATCAAACTCAACTCACGGTGCCGTTACTCAGATATTCAGTTTTGTATCACCACTGTCTAAGACAGATAAATAAGAGTTCCGCAAATGTCACTTTTCATATTATACAATATATATCAAAGCATAACGCGGTTAGGATGCAGGGAGTCAAACTCAATTGGAATTCGGCTCTCTTCATTCTATGATGGTAATAGGGTAAAATATCTATATATAACGGCTCTCTAAGAGAGTCTAATAAAAAAGGGACGAACCGCGTACAAACGGGTTCAAGGCATAATACCAGTTATACTTATACTAATATCATACCGTGTTTTATAATAATATAACACCACTCAAATGTCAAGTGCAAAATGAGATATAAGAAAAATAAATCGCGCCGACCGATCCAATAAAAACCTGTCGATTTTCCGGAACCGGTGTACGATCATCCCCGATCGCCTCCCTCAAAGCGTCAATCAATCATCAAGCGGTGTTTTCCTTATCGTGCCCAAAACAGCGCCTTGTATTTGTACATCCTAGATAAATAATTTTAATTTCATTGTCTATAATGACAACCGAATAGTCAATTTTTATAAAAACTGCACTAAATCTTTGGAGTTTAATTTCTGTTTTTACTTGAAATTGTCAAAAAGGTCTGGTATTATAGAGTTGTATATTTATGTACTAATTCTTTTTATAAGGAGAGTCAGATTATGAATTATGTTTTAAACGACGAAAGATTCCCTCTTGATTTGTTCCACGGCGGTGATGCGGTACGCATTTATGATTTCCTCGGCGCCCATGATTTTTGGATGGACGGCGTACAGGGAACCATGTTCCGCGTATGGGCTCCCAACGCTCTGACCGTATCCGTAGTCGGCGACTTTAACGGATGGGATCAAATGGCAAACCACATGCACAAGATTTCCGAAGGCGGCGTTTGGGAAGTTTGGATCCCGAACCTCGGCGAGACCGCGATCTATAAGTATTGCGTAGAGACCCCTTGGTTTGAGAAGATCCTCAAGTCCGATCCCTTCGCGTTCCATACCCAGACCCGTCCCGACAACGCTTCCATCATCTATGATTATAACAAGTATCAGTGGAACGACGAGGCTTGGTATAAGTATAAGATGGAGCACAACCACTTTGAGAACCCCCTCAACATCTACGAGGTTCACGCAGGCTCATGGCGCAAGTATGCCGACGGCAACACTTTTGATTACAACAAGCTCGCCGAAGAACTGATCCCCTATGTCAAGCAGATGGGCTACACCCACATCGAGTTCATGCCCATGACCGAGTATCCGTTTGACGGCTCATGGGGCTATCAGGTGACCGGTTACTTTGCCCCCACCTCCCGTTACGGCTCTCCCGACATGTTCATGCACTTCATCGACCAGTGCCATCAGGAAGGCATCGGCGTTATCCTCGACTGGGTACCTGCGCACTTCCCCAAGGACGCTCACGGTCTGGGACGCTTCGACGGCATCCACTGCTATGAGTATGAAGACAGCCGTAAGGGCGAGCACAAGGAATGGGGCACCTACGTATTCGACTACGCGCGTTACGAGGTCATCTCCTTCCTCGTGTCCTCCGCGATGTTCTGGCTGGACAAGTATCATGTCGACGGCATCCGTGTTGACGCGGTAGCCTCCATGCTGTACCTCGACTACAACCGCCGTGACGGCGAGTGGGTAGCCAACAAGTACGGCGGCCACGAACACCTCGAGGCGGTCGAGTTCATCCAGAGACTGAACACCGCTGTTCACCTGCATCATCCGACCGTTATGATGATTGCTGAGGAATCCACCTCCTGGCCGATGGTATCCCGTCCCGTATCCGACGGAGGCTTAGGCTTCGACTACAAGTGGAACATGGGATGGATGAACGACATGCTCTCCTATATGTCCCTCGATCCGCTGTGGAGACCCTATCATCATAACTCCATCACCTTCTCCTTCCTCTATGCTTTCTCCGAGAACTTCCTGCTGCCGATCTCGCATGATGAGGTCGTATACGGCAAGGGCTCTTTGATCAATAAAATGCCCGGTGACTATGATATGAAGTTCGCCGGTGTGCGCGTATTCATGTCCTACATGATGGCTCACCCGGGCAAGAAGCTCACCTTCATGGGTGCTGAGATCGGTCAGTTCGACGAGTGGAACAGCACCGAGGAGCTGCAGTGGGGTCTCTTAGGCTTTGAGAAGCATAAGAAGCTCAACGACTTCTTCCGCGCGCTCAACGAGTTCTACAAGGCGAACCCCTGCATGTATCAGGTCGACTTCACCTGGGAGGGCTTCAACTGGATCCATCACGACGACTATCAGCAGAGCGTTATCGCGTTCCGCCGTATCGACAAGGAAGGCAACAACATCATCGTCGTGTGCAACTTCCAGCCCATGTACCGCGAGAACTACGGCATCGGCGTTCCGGACTACGGCGTATATGCCGAGGTATTCAATTCCGACGACGAGCAGTACGGCGGCACCGGCAAGACCAACGGCACCGATATCCACACCGTTGACGAAGAGATGCACGGCTTTGACCAGTCCATCCACATCAACCTGCCCCCGATGAGCGCGCTGTACCTCAAGTGTGTCAAGAAGGAAAAGAGCCCCAAGGAAATCAAGGCGGAGGAAAAAGCCGCAAAGCGCAAGGAAGCCGCCAAGAAGGCTGCCGCTACCCGTGCCGCGAAGAAGGCGGCAAAAGCAGCAGATGCAAAGAAGGCAGAAGAAAAAAAGCCCGCGGCTAAGAAAACAGCCGCTAAGAAGCCTGCCGCGAAAAAGACTGCCGCTAAGAAAAAAGCAGACAAATAATCCCTGATTATTCATCTGTCTTATGATATCATTCAATGAGCCCCGAGCTTATTCGGGGCTCTGCACTGAATATTTGGAGGAAACACATGATACCTAAAAAAGAAGTTGTGGCTATGCTGCTGGCAGGCGGCCAAGGCTCTCGCCTCGGCGTTCTGACCAAGAAGATCGCCAAGCCCGCCGTTCCCTTCGGAGGCAAATACAGAATCATCGACTTTCCCCTGTCGAACTGTATCAACTCCGGTATCGAGGCGGTAGGCGTTCTGACCCAGTATCAGCCGCTCGAACTCAACGAATATGTCGGTAACGGTCAGCCGTGGGATCTGGACGGCATCCACTCCGGCGTCACCTGCTTACAGCCCTATGAGTCCAAGGAGGGCTCCGACTGGTATTCCGGTACCGCCAACGCGATCTATCAGAATATCGGTTTCGTCGACCGCTATGATCCCGATTACATCGTTGTCCTCTCCGGCGACCATATCTACAAGATGGATTACGCCGCCATGATCGATTTCCATAAGGAGCACAACGCCGCCTGCACCATCGCCGCGATGGATGTGCCGATGGAAGAGGCGTCGCGCTTCGGTATTCTCAACACCAATGAGGACAACTCGATCTATGAATTTGAAGAGAAGCCCGAACATCCGAAGAGCACCAACGCCTCGATGGGCATCTACGTCTTTACCTGGAAGACCGTCAGAGAGTATCTGATCAAAGACGCACAGAACCCCGATTCGCACAACGATTTCGGCAAGGACGTTCTGCCGCTGATGCTGAACTCCGGCGAAAAGATGGTCGCCTATCCGTTTGAAGGCTACTGGAAGGACGTCGGCACCATCGACAGCCTTTGGGAAGCGAACATGGATCTGCTCGATCCCAAGGTTCAGCTTGATTTAAAGAACATCTATTCGCGCAATCCGATGATGCCGCCGCACCATATCGGAGAGACCGGCGAGATCCAGAATTCCATGGTCTCCGACGGCTGTAATATCGACGGCAAGCTGGAATTCTCCATCATCTTCCCCGGCGTTATCATCGGCAAGGACGCGGTGATCAACTCCTCGATCCTCTTCCCCGGCGTTGTCATCGAGGACGGCGCTCACGTGGAATTCTCCATTATCGCCGAGAATACCACCATCGGCAGGAACGCTAAGATCGGCGCGGCTCCCACAGAGATGGAGAACCGCGACGACTGGGGCATCACCGTCATCGGCGACGGTCTGAAGATCGGCGAGGGCGTGACCGTTCCCTGCAAAGCAATGATCGATCAGGATATGGAGGTGTAAGTATGGCTAACAACAGAGTATTAGGTCTGATTTTCGCGAATACAAATGAAAAGAACCTGCCCGAGTTGACCGCTTACCGCACCACCGGCTCCGTTCCTTTCGGCGGCAAGTATCGTCTGATCGACTTTCCGCTCTCCAATATGAGCAACTCCGGCATCAACAATGTCGGTATCGTCGCAAAATCCAACTTTATGTCCCTGATGGATCATGTCGGCTCGGGTTCGGCGTGGGATCTCGCGCGCCGCAGAAGCGGTCTGAGCATTCTGCCCCCCTACGGTGAGCACAGCTTTGCGTCCTTAGTCGAGACCATCTTCAACCTGCACGGCTACATCGAGCACGGCGATGAGGATTACATCCTGATCTCCCCCTCCGACTGCGTGCACAACATGGATTACAGCAAGGTTCTCCGCTTTGCCGAGAAGAATCACGCCGACATCACCTTTGTCTACACCAAGCGTGTCGTCAAGGAGATCACCGATGACTTCCGCTGCATCCTCGATGTAGACGACAGCGGCAAGGTCACCAAGATCATGGCGTCCCCCATCGACGACAGCGTGTGCAACCTCGACATCGGCATCATGCTGATGAAGAAAACCGTTCTCATGGCGCTGGTTCGTCAGGCGATGAGCGAATCCAAATACAGCTTTGTTCGTGACGTCCTGCAAAAGTCCCTCGACCGCCACAGGGTTTACGCGTATGAGCTGGAAGGCTACTGCGAGATTATCGGCTCCGTCAAGGAATACTATGACGCGAACATGAAGATCATGGATCGTGACACGCGCTACAAGCTCTTTGACTACAAGAAACCGATCTACACAAAGGTACGCGACGACGCTCCCTCACGCTACGGCTTAAACTGCAACGTGAAGGATTCACTGATCGCGCAGGGCTGTGTCATCAACGGTATCGTTGAGAACTCCATCATCTCCAAGGGCGTATATATCGGTCATGACGCTGTCATCAAGAACTGTATCGTCATGCAGGACTGCATCATCGGCGACAAAGCCCAGCTGATCAATCTGGTCGTCGATAAAGACGTCAACGTCAGCCGCGGCTCCAAGCTGCAGGGCACCGTGAACTATCCGATGTATATCGCCAAGCGTTCCATCGTATAACACAAAAGCCTTCCCCTTGAGGGGAAGGCTATGGAACGCTCATTTATTCTTATAACCTATACTTTCAGGAGGTAACTATATGAAAATTCTTTATTGCGCGAGCGAAGCGAATCCGTTTGCAGGCAGCGGTGGTCTTGCTGACGTAGCAGGTTCTCTGCCCCATACCGTGTGCCGCAAGGGTCATGACTGCCGTATCGTTATGCCGCTGTACGGCACCATCCCCTATGAGCTCAAATGTCAGATGAACTTTATCACCAACTTCACTGTTCCGGTCGCATGGAGACATCAGTACTGCGGTCTGTTCTGGGCACGCTGGAATGATTGCACCTACTACTTCATCGACAACGAATATTACTTCAAGAGAGATAAGCTGTACGGCTTCTATGATGACGCCGAGAGATTCGCGTTCTTCTCCCGTGCCATCCTCGAGATGCTCCCCTACATCGACTTCCATCCCGATCTTATCCACACCAACGACTGGCAGACAGCGCTGGTACCCGTTTACTACTATCTCTTCTACAGCAAGAATCCGTGGTACTACAACATCAAATCCCTCTTTACCATCCACAACATCCAGTATCAGGGCAAGTACGGCTGGGAGGTCAACACCGAGTGCGTCGGTATTCCGCCCACAGAGACCAAGATCCTGGAGATGGACGGCAAGCTGAATATGATGAAGGGCGCGATCTTCTGCTCCACCCGCGTCAACACCGTCTCCCCCACCTACGCGCTGGAGATCAAGGACCCGTGGTACAGCTACGGTCTGCACCATGCGCTGAACGCGAATCACTACAAGCTCTGCGGTATCCTCAACGGTATCGATCAGGCGAGCTATGATCCTGCTACCGACTATCAGATCTACTGCAACTATACTAAAGAAGATATGTCCGGTAAGGGCGAATGCAAGCGCAGACTGCAGGAGCGCTT
>DGUQ01000126.1:25061-32429 GCA_002394725.1 Ruminococcaceae bacterium UBA4306 | reverse complement strand
CCTTCTTTGAGACCGAGGAAGGACAGAGGAGGTTCAGCGAATGGAAGCAGGAGCAGGAACGGACGAAGCGGCAAGGTAAGAATAAATAAAAGAAAAATAGGCAGGGAGCAAATGTGAAGCTCCCTGCCTATAAAACTATGTAAATGTGTAAAAAGCAACAAATCCGAAACAATCACCTAAGATGACGATTTCGGATTTGTTTTGCTTTGGTGGAGATAAGCGGATTCGAACCGCTGACCTCTTGAATGCGAACCAAGCGCTCTACCAACTGAGCTATACCCCCATAACGCTAAGCTATTATACACCATTTTTTTGCGTTTGTAAATAGTTTGGGAAGAATTTTTTGCAAAGTGAGTGTAGATGATTTTGTGAAGTGTACAATCATCCTCTATCCGACTCTGAGCTTCCTTAAAAAGCAGCACCGTATTTTGAGCGTTACAGTGCTGCTTTATCTCATGTTTCTATCGGTCAATCGCTCTGCGCCTGCGCCACCTTCATCATGATCGCGCATTCGATGCGCTTCTTGAATAGCTCGCAGCCATATTGATAGGTACCGGTGACAGAGCCCGTCGCGTGATACGCGTTCGCGGCACAGCCGCCGGAGCAATACAGCTTTGCCCAGCAATCCTTGCAGTCGGGACGGGCATAGGCGTTGCACAGCTTGAATTCATCCTGCACCTTGGGATTGGTTACGCCGTCATAGACGTTGCCCAAGAGATACTCGGGATTGCCGACGAACTGGTGGCAGGGGTAGAGATCGCCCCACGGGGTGACCGCCATGTACTCCGTACCTGAGCCGCAGCCTGAGATGCGCTTGTAGATACACGGACCCTCGTTCAGATCGAGCATGTAATGGTAGAAGGTGATGGGCTTGCCTTCCTTTTCTCTTCTGAGCATATCCTTGGCGAGGAGCTCATATTGCTCAAAGAGCACAGGCAGATCGTCATAGGTCAGGGCATACGGGTCATCGGGTGGGCACACCACCGGTTCCATCGAAAGCTCCGTAAAGCCGAGGTCAGCCATGTGGAAGATGTCGTTGGTAAAATCGGTGTTGTTGTGGGTGAAGGTGCCGCGGATGTAGTAGCCCTTGTTGCCGCGCCTTTTTACAAAGTGTTGGAACTTCGGAACGATGAGGTCATAACTGCCGTTGCCGTTGACGGTTTTTCTCAGGCGGTCATGCACATCTTTTCTGCCGTCAAGGCTGAGCACGACATTGTGACATTCCTTGTTGGCGAAGTCGATCACCTGGTCGTCGAGCAGAACGCCGTTGGTGGTCAGGGTAAAGCGGAAGTTCTTGCCCTTCTCCTTCTCGATGCTTCTGCAATAGGCGGTGATCTTTTTGACAACGTCAAAGTTCATCAGGGGTTCTCCGCCGAAGAAGTCGATCTCCAGATTTCTTCTGGAGCCCGAATGCTCGATCAAGAAGTCGATCGCCTGCTTGGCGACCTCAAAGCTCATCAGCGCTCTGTCGCCGTGATACTTGCCCTGGCTCGCAAAGCAGTATTCGCAGTTGAGATTACAGGTGTGCGCAACGTGCAGACACAGCGCCTTGATGACGGTATTGCGCGCCTTGAAGTCAAAGGCAAGATCCGCGTAATCGTCGGCGGTGAACAGCCTGCCTTGTTCTTTCAGCTCCTCGATATCGTCGATGCAGTCGCAAATCTCGGCTTCATCGACCGTATCGTCATCGGCATATCGTTCGAGCATTTCGGCGATGATGCCGTCTTTGTCCGTATCCTCGTACATCCCGATGATATCATACGCCAGATCGTCCACCACATGGACGCTGCCGCTGAAAACATCGAGGACGATGTTGTAGCCGTTGAGTTTGTAACGGTGTATCATAAGTTCCTCCGTGATCGGTTGAGATTACTTCGGCTTTGACACGCATGTACGACATACGTGTCACGGAGCCTTGTAATGTGAATCGGCATAAGGAAAGCCGTCAGACCTTGGCGGTATAACGGCTGAAAATTCCTTATTGTGTTCAGACGTAATTACTTCTCGCTGAGGCACTTCTCGCACTGCTGGTTGGCAACACCGCAGGAAGTTTTGCAAGCGGACTGGCAGGAGGTCTGGCATTCGCCGCAGCCGCCGGTCTTTACGCTCTTCTGAAGATCACGAGTCTCGATCGTCCGGATTCTTTTCATAATTGTCAACTCCTTGATTTATATGGATATATTCTAACACGCGGTGCGTGCTTTGTCAACTGATTATTGAAATTAGGGGAAAGGCGGAATGATCGGTGATGATCTCATTCCCTGCCGCCTTCAAAGCCCTGAGTTGGGAGAGCACCTCGCGGTCGATCACTTCACCCGGTACGATGATCGGGATGCCCGGAGGATAAGCGCGGATATATTCGCGTGAGATCCTGCCCTCTGCATGATCAATATTGCACATCTCGCCGTCCTGCTCCAAAGCCTCGCTGATGGTATATCGCCTTTGCGGCAGGGGAGAGGAGGTGACAGCGGTCGGATGATCCGATCGTATGCACCTGCTGTCGATCGCGATAAGCGCGTTGCTCAGGCGGTCAAAGCCCTCGTCGGTATCGCATACGGACGTCATCGCAAGCGCGTATTCACCGAGCGCCATTTCAAGCTCGAGGTGAAAGTCCGATCGCAAAATATCCATAAGCTCCTTGCCGCTCATACAGCCGTTGCCGAAGATACAGAGCTTGCCGATATCGAAGTCAAACACATTCTCGGCGCGCAACAGCTCGTCATGCGCAAGGGACAGATGACGCAATGCTTTTGCGGCTTGGTAAAACGCGTCGAGACGTTTGGCATACGCGTCAAAAGCGTCTTTGCTGTTCTCCAAAAAAGTCAGACAGCGGTCAATGGACGCGAGCAGTACATAGGACGGGCTGCTCGTTTCAAAAACAGAGAGCTGTCGCTGCATTTTTTTCGACAAACCATCGTCGTTTGTCAGCAGCAGCGCTGTTTGCGTCATGGCAGGCAGCGTCTTGTGCAGGCTGGTCACAGCCGCGTCGGCGCCGCATGGGACAGCGCTTTTCGGGAATCGATCCGAGAACGGAAAATGCGCGCCGTGCGCCTCATCGACCAACAATCTCGCGCCGTATCGGTGACAGATCGCGGCGATGCTATTGATATCCGACACCACACCCTCATAGGTGGGGGAGGTGATGACGACCAAAGAGGTATCGGGATGCGCGTGCAGCATCCGCTCGACCGATTCGGGAGAGATCGAAGCGAAGATCCCGAGCCCGTCGACCGTGTCGGGCAGGATATATTCCGTATTCAGCCGGCACAGCTCGGCGGCGTGATAGACCGCCATATGACTGTTACGCGCGATCAGCACACGGTCGCCGTCTTTTGTCATCGCGCGTACCGCCGCGAGGATCCCGACGGTCGAGCCGTTCACCAGCGCGAACGCGTGACGTGAGCCGAACAGTCCGGCGGCGTTCTTCTGCAAATCCGAAAGACACCCACGGGAGTCGTGCAGATTGTCAAAGCCGTCGATCTCTGTGATATCGATAGTAGCGGAAAGACCGCTTACCTGTATTCTTTTATGACCCGGCATGTGGAACGGATAAGCGTCGCTGCTTACGTACGCTTTCAAGTTTTCGTACAGCATAGTCAGCGCTCCGCGTTGGACAGCATCAGCTTGATGCGGTTCTCCTGATTGATCGCGGTCGCGCCGGGGTCGTAGTCGATGGCGACGATGTTCACGCCAGGGTTACGCTCCTTGATCGGCTTCATCATGCCCTTGCCGGCGATGTGGTTGGGCAGGCAGCCGAACGGCTGGGTACAGATGATATTATTCACACCCTCGCTGATCAGCTCAAGCATTTCGGCTGTCAAAAGCCATCCTTCGCCCATCTTCGCGCCTTGATTGATGTAGCCCTTGACGCGTTTTTGTGTTTCATCAAAATCCGCCATCGGCATGAAGTTCGGATAATACTCCTGCATCATCCTGCGGATGTAGCGCTGTTTTTTCAGCAAAAAACGGTACAGGAACCTGGAGCCGAACGCCTTGAAGGGACGGATGCGGTACAGGTCATAATCGACCAGACCGTTATAAACGCAGTATAAACAAAAGTCGACAAAACCCGGGATGACGGGCTCGACATTCTCTTTGAGCAGGAATTGCTCCAGATTGTTGTTGCCCAAGGGGGAGAACTTGACATAGATCTCGCCGACGATACCGACCTTGACCTTGTCGCGCGGCGTATCGCCGAGGATCCTGTTGAAGTCGTCCGCGATCAGACGATAATTCTTCTTGACGTGGCTATAGCGCATGGTGGAGCTGTGGGAGCTTTCGTCAAGCAGACGGTTGACCCACTTTCTGACCACGCGATCGGTGTCGCCCTTGTGCTTTTCATACGGACGGCACTGGTTTGCCATCAGCATCATCAGATCGCCGTAGAACGCGCAGTACAGCATGCGGTACAGCATCGGTACTGTCAGGCTAAAGCCCGGGTGCTTCTCGATCATATTGAAATTCAGCGAGATGACGGGGATGTGCCCGTAGCCTGCCTTTTTCAGCGCCTTGCGCAGTAAGTAGATGTAGTTGGAGGCACGGCATCCGCCGCCCGTCTGGGTGATCAGCAGGGCGACCTTGTCCTTGTCGTAGCGTCCCGACTCGACCGCGTTGATCAGCTGTCCGATGACCAACAGCGCCGGATAACAGGTGTCGTTGTGGACATAGCGCAGACCCGACTCCTTGATGTTGCCGTCAACATCCTCAAGGAAGTCGATCTTGTAGCCGTAGCGCACCAAAACGTTGGAGATCAGCTTGAAGTGGATAGGCAGCATGGTGGGGACGAGGATGGTGTATTCGTCCCGCATTTCTTTGGTGAATTTTACATAATCCGCTTTTGCGGCCGACATGTTACCGCCCCCTTTCCTGTAATGCGCCGATCAAACTGCGCAGGCGTATCCTGACCGCGCCGAGGTTGGTGATCTCGTCGATCTTGATCTGTGTATATAATTTGTTGTTGCGTTCAAGGATCGCGCGCACCTCGTCGGTGGTGACCGCGTCCACGCCGCAGCCGAAGGACACCAGCTGTACGAGCTGGGTGTCGTCATGCTCTGCCGCGTACTGCGCCGCCGCGTACAGACGGCTGTGATAGGTCCACTGGTTGAGTACGCCGAGGGTGGGCGGTTCCTTGTCGGCGGTCACGCTGTCCTCGCTGACGACGACAAAGCCCAGCGAGGTCGCCAGCTTGTCGATGCCGTGACAGATCTCGGGATCGATGTGATAGGGTCTGCCGGCAAGGATCATGATGCGCTTGCCTTTGTCACGCGCGAATTTCACGGCACGTGCGCCCTCGTCATAGACGCGCCGCATGTGCGCCCGATATTCGGCGGCCCCTGCCTTGACCGCGCGATTGACGTCGGATCTCTTGATAAAGTCGAAGTGCTTTGCCAACACGAGCGTCAGCTCACGGCTGAGCTCCTTTTCACTGTTGATGTTCAGATACGGGCACAGGAACCGGGTTTGTTTGAGTGAGTCCATGTTGCCCTGCAGCAGCTCGGAGTAATAGGCGACGACAGGACAGTTATAGAAGTTGTCGCCCTTATTTTCATTGATATTATAGGTCAGGCAGGGGTAGAAGATCGCGTCCACACCCTGCTCGAGCAGGGTCTCGATATGACCGTGCATGAGCTTGGCGGGATAGCATACGGTGTCGGACGGGATGGAGAACTGACCCTTTTGATACAGCTTGCGTGTCGAAAAGCCCGAGCCGATGACCACAAAGCCGAGTTCAGAGAAAATGGTATGCCACAGCGGATAGAGCTCGTACATGCCCAGCGCCATCGGCAGACCGATTTTCAGCCGCTCTTTTCTAAGGGACGTAGGGTTGGTCGGTTTGTCGGTCGATGTCGGATATCCCTCGATCAGCTGACGTTTATATTCATAGAGATTCGGCAGCTTTTCATCGTCACGGAGTGTGATACCTGCGCCCTTTTCGCACTGGTTGCCCGAGATGAGCTTATCCTTGCCGTTGAAGATGTTGATCGTCAGGCGGCAGTTGTTGGTACAGCCCTTGCATACCGCCGAACGGCTCTCGTGCTTGAGCGTTCTGACCGCGTCCGCGTCCAGAATAGAAGAGGTCTTGGGACGGTGTTCCTTCGCGTACAACGCCGCGCCGAACGCGCCCATCAGTCCCGCGATATTGGGGCGCACGACCTCGCGCCCGATCTCCTTTTCAAAACAGCGCAGCACCGCGTCATTCATGAAGGTGCCGCCCTGCACGACGATCCTCTGTCCCAGTTCGTCGGGGGTCGTGGCGCGGATGACCTTGTAGATCGCGTTTTTGACGACCGACAGCGAGAGTCCTGCCGAGATATCCTGCACCGACGCGCCGTCCTTCTGCGCCTGCTTGACGGAGGAATTCATGAACACCGTACAGCGTGTGCCGAGGTCGACCGGCGCCATGGAAAACAGTCCCTGCCGCGCGAACTCCTCGACCGTGTAGCCCATCGACTGGGCGAAGGTCTCGATGAACGAGCCGCAGCCCGAGGAGCAAGCCTCGTTGAGCATGATGCTGTCGATACTGTTGTTGCGGATCTTGAAGCATTTGATGTCCTGTCCGCCGATATCGAGGATGAAGTCGACATCCTTGTCAAAATATTTGGCGGCGGTATAATGCGCCATCGTTTCCACCAGACCGAAGTCGATGGAGAACGCGCGTTTGATCAGCTCCTCACCGTAGCCGGTGACAGCGCATCCGCGGATCGTCAGCTTGTCGCCGAACTCGTCATAGATCTTGGTCAGCTGTTCCTGAACGATCTGTACGGGATTGCCCTTGTTAGAGCTGTAGTAGGTGTAGATGATGTCGCAGCTCTCGGTGATGACGACCAGCTTGGTCGTCGTGGAGCCGCAGTCGATGCCGATATACGCGTCGCCCTCATAGCCGCCGGCGTATTCGGTTTTGACGCTGTTTTGCGTGTGGCGTCGGATGAACGCCTGATATTCGTTTTTATCCTTGAAGAGCGGAGGCAGGGTCGAGACCCTCTCCTTGTGCTTCATACTTTCTTTGAGACGCTTTACCAGCTCGTCATAGCCCATCAGCTCGCTGTCCTCGGAGTAGAGCGACGCGCCGATCGCCACGGCGTACAGTCCGTAGCCGGGGAAGATCGCGTTCTCTTCACTGAGCTTCAGGGTCTCGACAAAGCGCTCCCTGAGTCCCATGCAGTAGTGGAGCGGTCCGCCGAGGAACATGACCTTGCCCTCGATCCTTCTGCCCTGCGCCAGTCCGCCGACGGTCTGGTTGACGACCGCCTGATAGATGGAGGCGGCAATATCCGCCTTGGTCGCGCCCTGATTGATCAGCGGCTGGATATCCGTTTTCGCGAATACGCCGCAGCGCGAGGCGATGGGGTAGAGGTGCTGATGGCTGAG
>DGUQ01000126.1:15402-24921 GCA_002394725.1 Ruminococcaceae bacterium UBA4306 | reverse complement strand
GTACCGCCCGCGCAGGAACCGTTCATGCGCTCGTCCAGTCCGCCGGTAAAGAAAATGATCTTCGCGTCCTCACCGCCCAGCTCGATCACCGCGTCGGTGTCGGGTTGTAGGCAGCGCACACATTCGGCGGTCGCGTAGACCTCCTGCACAAAGCTCAGCCGTGCGGCATTTGCCATACCCAGACCTGCCGAACCGGATACCGCGACGGTGAAGCTGCGGTCGTCGAGCAGCTCCTTGATCGCTTCTACCATCTCTAGCGTCTTTTGGCGCACCTGTGAGAAGTGGCGTTCGTAGCGGCTGTAGATCAGCTCGCCGTCATCGATCAGCGCGAGCTTAGCGGTCGTCGAGCCGATGTCGATACCCAGCAGCAGATTGCCCTCTGTTCTGTTTTTCGGATCGTTGATTATCATATTATCCTCTTATATAGTGACAATTTGTATGTCGGCAAAATACCGTCGATACCTGTCGAAATTTGCATAATAATAGAAATACCCACATTATTTTACCACCTTTTGGAGCAAATGCAAGATTTGACCGCGATTTCACTGTAGTAAAAATACGGATAAAAAGGAAAAAATATGTGTAAATTACCTATGCGCCTTGCTATTTACGCCGTGATGGGTTATGATAAAAGCAACATCGGAAGGAGGAAATAAGATGAAGAGAATTATCGCGTTGTTTTGCGTGCTGATCATTACAGGCGCTGTCTGCGCCGCCTGCAACAATAAGCCGGGGGAGAAGGATCAAGCCGAACCGACCCATACGGAAGCAGCCGCGGCTCCGACTCAGACCTCAGCCGCGACAAGGTCGGTCGAAGCGACTGCCGCTCCCGTGACACAGGCGGCGCTGATGGATCCTGCCACCGCACAACTCTCCGAGCTTGTCAAAAACGCGCGTGAGACGGTCATCGTTCAGAACGGCGGCACGGAGAAGCGCTGCCGTATCCCCGAGATCCTGCTCGACAGCAGTGACGCCAAGGCGGCAAACAGCGGTATCATTGAAAAATACGGCGAGATCTTTGACGCTCCCGATCAGCACAGCTATATCCTCGCGCTGGATTATCAAGCGTATCTGTACGACAAATTCCTCAGCGTCTATATCAACTGCCGTGTTGACGGCGGCAACAGCGACGGACTGTGCTTCTGCTTTGATATCACCACGGGCAAGCTGCTCGACAGTAAAACGCTCTGTTCCATGCTCGGCCGCGACTACAGCACGGTTCTTGACAAGCTGAAAGCCAACCTGACCTCGTATTATGACGAGAAATTCAGTATGCTGCAGGACAATGATGAGATGAGAAGCCAAACGCTTGCGGACAGCAACCTCGACTCCTCCAAAATGTTCCTTAACGAAGACCATCAGCTCACCGCGATGGTGAACGTCTTTGCCGCTGTCGGCGGCGGACGATGGGTCGAAACGATCTCCGCGGAATAATACTAATATTCCTTAAAACACTTTAACATTTATTGCGTTAAATTCCGTATAACTTTGTTGTCCTCCTTGACAGGCGACAGCCTGTCTGCGTCGTCCGCCTCGTTCTACGAAATTTCCCGTTAATAAATTAGTTAAAGCGTTTAATGGAATATTAGTATAACAAGCCATAAAAACACGCCCTGCGGTTTTGCGCCGCAGGGCGTTCGTTGTTTATTCTCGGGATATGCCTGACCGAAGGCACAACCTTATATATTATCTGTTGCCGGAATCGTCGTCATCGTCGTCATCCTGATCGGCGTCAATGATGTCGGCGATGATCTCGCGCTCATCCATGTGGTATTTCACGCCGCGGATCTCCTGATAATCCTCGTGACCCTTACCGGCGAGGACGATGATATCGCCCGGCTCGGCATTCTCGATGCAGTAGCGGATTGCGTCGATGCGGTTGGGGATGACGATATATTTGCCGCCGACCTTGTCGAGTCCGACCTTGATGTCCGCGATGATATCCATCACGTCCTCATAGCGGCTGTTGTCCTCGGTGACGACCGAAAGATCAGAGAGTCTGCCGCTGACCTCGCCCATCTCAAAGCGGCGTGTCTTGGGACGATTACCGCCGGCGCCGAACATCGTGATCAGGCGGTGAGGCTTGTATTCGCGCAGGGTCGAGAGCACATTCTCCATCGATACGGCGTTGTGCGCGTAGTCAATGAGCATGGTGTAGTTGCCGGGCACCGGCACGACCTCGACTCTGCCCTTGACCTTGACGTTTTTCAGACCGTCAAGGATGTTTTGCTGATCGATATCAAAATGACGGCATACCGCGATCGCGGCAAGCGCGTTGTAAACAGAGAAGCGACCCGGGATCGCGACGTTCACGCTCAGCTCCTCCGTGCCGGTGGTCTTGAAGTGTACGCCGATGAAGCCGCGCTTCGCGACCAGCTCGTCGCCGTGCGCGACAAGATCGGCGTTCTCGCAGTAGCCGTATGTCTCGATTTCGCAGGTATGCCCCTCAGTCACGCCCTCGGCATGCTCGTCGTCGATGTTGATAATACCTGTCTTGCAGCGCCGGAACAGCAGCGCCTTGCAGGCGAGATATTCCGCCATATCCTTGTGCTCAACGCCGCCGATATGGTCGCTCGAAAAGTTGGTGAAGATACCGTAATCGAAGAGGATACCGTCGGTGCGGTGCCATTTCAAGCCCAGTGACGACGCCTCGATGACCATCGCCTTGCAGCCCTCGCTGACCATGCGGCGCATCGCCTGCTGGATCTCGTAGCTCTCGGGCGTGGTGTTGTTGGTTTTATAGATTTGGTCGCCGATCAGGATGCCTAAGGTGCCGATGGTACCGGTCTTGATGCCGGCGTTCTCTAGGATGGAGCGGATCATCGCAACGGTAGTGGTCTTGCCCTTGGTTCCCGTGACGGCGATGGTGGTCAGCTTCTCGGCGGGTCTGCCAAAGAATTCCACGCTCATCAGCGCCAGCGTTGCGCGCGCGTCCTTGACGCGGACGACGGTAACGCCGTCATACGCGATGCCCTCATCCTCCACGACCAGCGCCTTCGCGCCGCGCTCTACCGCGTCGGGGATAAACTTGTGACCGTCGACGTTATACCCCTTGAGCGCGACAAAGACGCATCCCTTGACGACCTTGCGGCTGTCATAGATCACGTCCTTGATGTTGACGTCAAGCGAGCCCGCGTCCACGGTGTATTCACAGTTTTGCAGTAATTCGATCAGTTTCATAGGAACCTCCGGGATCTTTTGAACGGAAGTCGGTTTGTGCCAAAACGGTGTCTCCGTTCCATAGTAATACTTCAATACCTATATATTATACATAGAAAACAGGGCGGATGTCAATGTGTCTTTTCCGAAGAAAAAAGCCGATTTAGTAAAATTATACGAAAAAATCTTAAAACTTCGGCACGGAGCAAATTTAATTCCGGAACAGAAAAATAAAGACATTGGTTGACAATGGTGAACGGTATTGCGGCAAGAGTTCACTGACATGTTGCACAAAAGTGAAACTGTAATAATTAACAAAAACAAATCATATAATTTGTATAAAGCAAACAATAATTGATTTTTCAATAGTCAAAACAGACAAAAATCAAATCCATAATTAATATTTTAGATAAAAAGTACAAAAGGAGTTGAAATTGCCTACGGATAATGGTAAAATTTATACAGTGATTAGGTGCGTCGGTCCGGATTCTCGGTGCGCCTATCCAAAAAATATTTTTGGAAAGAAAGAAGGAAAACAATCATGAAAAAGATTATTGCGCTGTTGCTGGCAGTTATGATGCTCGCATCCGTACTGGCTGCCTGCGGCGGCAACAAAACCACCAATGATCAGAAGAGCGCCGCATCGGGTGACATTTTCCACGGCGAAAATGACATCAAGCTGCTCGTATGGGCTCCCGAAGCCGCTGTTCAGCTGACCCAGACTCTGTGCGAAAACTTCAAGTCTGAGCATTCCGACAAGAACATCACCATCGAAGTCAAGCCTCAGGAAGAGGGCGACGTAGCTGCTCAGATCCTGAATGACCCGGAAGTTGCCGGCGACGTATTCAGCTTTGCCTGCGACCAGATGAACCGTCTGGATAAGTCCAAGGTTCTCGATCCTGTTCCCTCTGATTTTGTTACCGAGATCAAAGAGCGCGATTCCGAGTCCTCCATCGAAGCCGCTACCATGAAGGGCGAGCTGCTGGCTTACCCCGAGACCGGTGAGAACGGTTACTATCTCGTATATGATAAGAGCGTTGTAACCGATGAAGACGCCAAGACTCTCGAGGGCGTTCTCGCAGCTTGCAAGAAGGCCGGCAGAAAGTTCAACATGGATGCCGGTAACGGTTTCTATTCCTGCATGTTCATGTTCACCGGCGGCCTTGAGATCCAGGGTCTGAGCGACACAGGCGTACAGCAGTTCAACAACTATGACGAAGAGAAGGTTGTTGATTCTCTCGAGGCATTCGCAAACCTGTTCCATGAGTACAGCGACATCTTCCAGTCCGATAACGTTGATAAGACCGGTTCCGGTATGGCGCAGAATCCCAGATCCGTAGCGGCAGGTATCGACGGTTCCTGGAACGCTGCTACCGTTAAGGAGAAGCTCGGCGACGATTACGGCGCTGCTAAGCTGCCCACCATCAACATCAAGGGCACCGACACTCAGATCATCTCCATGAGCGGTTACAAGCTCATCGGTGTTAACGCTCTGTCCAAGTTCCCGTATTCCGCTCACGCTCTGGCTAACTACCTCGCAGGCGAGAAGTGCCAGCTGGAACGCGCGGAGAAGCTCTCTTGGAGCCCCTCCAACAAGGTTGCTGTTGAGTCCGATACCGTTAAGGCTAACCTCGGTTCCATGGCTTGCCTCGAGCAGGCGAAGTACGCTCTGCCCCAGGTCAACATCGCTGATACCTTCTGGTCCCCGATGGGTACCCTCGGTAACTACCTCGTAAAGACCAAGGACATCACCAGAGACGGCATCACTACCGAATTCAAGAAGACCATCACCAACATCAAGGACGAATAATCGTTATTGATCGATGCACCGCAGCAGCGGTGTCGGATATGTTATCCTAATATAAGATTTCTGACAGTCAGGCGGCGCTCTGTCGCCTGACTGAAAGATCGCTTAAAGCGATCATAACTACCGCTGCGCGGTATCATTACTTAACTGGGAAGTGAACTGATGAAATATATTGATTATGTACAGCTCAATCCCTTCCAGAAATTCGGTTATAATTTCGTAAAGTTCTTCAAGGCTTTACCCGGCAATTTGAAGAAGATCTTCCTTGCGATCGGAAACTTCTTTAAGAACATCTTCGTCGGTATCGGCAAAGGCTTTGCCGGTTATTTCTCGAGATTTGCAAAGGGCGATTGGGCGACCAAATGTTCCTACCTCATCATGGGTGTAGGTAACGCTTCAAAGGGACAGATCGTCAAGGGATTCCTGTTCCTGCTCGTTGAGGTAGCGTACATCCTGTTCATGGTATTCTTTGGCGCGTTCTACCTCGCAAAGTTCCCGACTCTGGGTACTGTCAGTCCCGTCGATGAGAACGGTCACCGTGTAAGAGACATCATTCCGGATAACTCCATGCTGATCCTCCTCTACGGCGTTATGACCATCATCATCACCGTTATTTTCTTCTGCGTTTACATCGCTAACACCAAGTCCGCTTACAAAGCACAGCAGACGGTTGCCGAAGGCAAAAAGCCGATCGGCTTTATCGAGGAGATGAAGCAGTTCCTCGACAGCAAGTTCCATGTAACGCTGCTCGCGTTCCCGACGCTGACGATCTCTGTCTTCACCATCCTGCCGCTGATCTTCATGATCCTGATCGCGTTCACCAACTTCGACAGCGATCATAATGAGCTGGCACATCTGTTCACGTGGGTCGGATTTGATACATTTAAACAGGTCTTTGAGACGACCGGTAAGGCATCCATGGGCGCTACCTTCGTCGAGCTGACCGAATGGACCTTGATCTGGGCTGTATTCGCTACCGTACTCAACTACATCTTAGGTATGGTCGTAGCCCTGATGATCAACAAGAAGGGCATCAAGCTCAAGGCGCTGTGGAGAACCCTGTTCGTTGTTACCGTTGCGGTTCCCCAGTTCGTATCCCTGCTGCTCATGAGCCAGATGCTGAATGTTAACGACGGTGCGATCAACACGCTGTTGTGCGATGTGCTGCACCTCATTCCGCAGCATATCGACTTCCTCGGCGGCGATCCGATGGTAGCCCGTATCACGGTTATCGTTGTTAACTGCTGGGTAGGTATCCCCTACACCATCCTGATCACATCCGGTATTCTGATGAATATCCCGGCTGACTTATATGAGAGTGCGACCATCGACGGCGCGGGCCCTGTGAAGTCCTTCTTCAGCATCACGCTGCCCTACATGCTGTTCGTTACCACTCCTTACCTCATCACCAGCTTTGTCGGCAACATCAATAACTTCAACGTTATCTACCTGTTGACGTCAAATCTGCAGAATTCTAATGACTTGTACAAAGCGGGTCACACCGACTTGCTTGTCACATGGTTGTTTAAGCTGACAATGAATGAGCACGACTATAACCTGGCTGCCGCGATCGGTATTCTGGTATTTATCGTCTGCGCTACGATTTCCTTGCTCACCTTCAACCTGACGAAGTCAGCTAAGAACGAGGAGGAATTCTCATGATTAAGAGTTATAAAATTCGCAGAGTTATCTCCAATATCTTTGTCTATGTCCTTCTCGGCGGTCTCGGACTTATTTGGATCTCTCCGCTGGTTTATCTGGTTCTCCATTCCTTCAGAGCTGAGGGTCTGGCGCAGGTTGACTACCTGATCCCCAAGTCCTATTCATTCCAGAACTACATCGATCTGTTCACGGTAACCGGCGGCGGCACCAACTTCCCCAGATGGTTCCTGAACACCTTTATCGTAGCGATCTTCAGCTGCATTATCTCCACACTGGCTGTACTGATGGTTTCCTATTCCTTCAGCCGTCTGAGATTTAAGGCAAGAAAGCCGATGATCAACATCGGTATGATCCTGGGCATGTTCCCCGGCTTCATGACCATGATCGCTATCTATTACCTGTTAAAGGCTATGGGTCTGACCCAGACGCTGGTAGCGCTGGTTATCTGCTACTCGGCAGGCGCTGGCTTAGGCTATCAGATCAGTAAAGGCTTCTTTGATACGATCCCGAGAGCGCTCGACGAGGCTGCGACCATCGACGGCGCGACCAGGAACCAGATCTTCTGGAAGATCATTCTTCCGATGTCGAAGCCGATCATCGTCTATACCGTACTGACATCCTTTATCGGTCCTTGGACGGACTTCATTTTGGCAAAGATCATCATGGGCTCCGCGATCGATAATTACACAGTCGCGATCGGTCTGCAGAACATGCTGGCTGCCGGTAAGTCGCTTACCCAGTTCAAGATGTTCCTCGCCGGTTCCGTCGTAGTTGCTGTCCCGATCACAATTCTCTTCCTTATCATGCAGAGATATTATGTAGAGGGCGTTACCGCCGGCGGCGTAAAGGGCTAATCAATTTTGATATTGCAAAGGGCGGGGTTCTCACTCCGCCCTTTTGTGATAGTGTTGCAATCAGAGGTGTTCCGCGTGATGAACCCCCTCTGTCTTTATCCCGAATCATCCGCACAGCGACAGACGACCGCAGGTTGTTCCTATAAACAGATTTAACAGAGGTATTATATGAAAAGAGTATTATCCCTTCTTTTGGCGGTATGCCTGATCACCTCCTTGCTCGCGGCATGCGGCGGCAAGGGCGGCGATCCTGTCGCCAATAACAAGGCGGAGGCGTCGACCGATAAATACCGCGATTATTATCAGGTATGGATCGGCTCCTTCTGCGATTCAAACAACGATCAGATCGGGGATCTTCCCGGTGTGCTCTCCAAGCTCGATTACATCAACGACGGCGATCCCAACGGCGGCGACGACCTCGGCGCGGACGGTATCTGGCTGTCGCCGATGATGCCCTCGCAGTCGTATCATAAGTACAATGTGCGTGACTACTTCAATATCGATCCCGATTTCGGCACGCTCGAGGATTTTGATAAGCTGATCGCCGAGTGCCATAAACGCGGCGTCAAGGTCATCATCGACCTCGTCCTCAACCACAGCGGCAACGATCATGAATTCTTCCAGAAGGCGTGTGAGGAGCTGCGCGAGGGCAAAGAGGACGGCTACGCGCGCTATTATAATGTATCCAAGACACAGGACAGCACCTACAATCGTCCTGTGATGGGTTCCGACTATTTTTATGAGGGACAGTTCGATACAACCATGCCCGACTGGAACCTGAGCTATCAGGGTACCCGTGATTACTTTGATAAGGTTACGAAATTCTGGCTCGACAAGGGTGTTGACGGCTTCCGCCTTGACGCGATCAAGCACTTCAAAGACAAGGATACCGACGGCGTCGAGTTCATGAAGTGGTTCTACCAAATGGCACAGGGCTACAACCCAGACGTTTACATGGTCGGCGAGAACTGGTCTGAGTCCGGCGACATCTATGAGATGTACGACAGCGGCATCGACAGCCAGTTCAACTTCAAGTTTGCCGGAAACGGCGGTGAGTTCATCGTCGCGTCACACGGTATGGTGGCGGATATGGCGACCAAGCTCAAAAAGTTCGACGATAATATCAAGAAGCATAATGAAAAGGCGATCAACGCCAACTTCCTGACCAACCACGATATGCTGCGCCTGTACAATATGCTCGACGAAGAGGATTACAAGATGGCGGCGGCGCTGTATATGCTCGCGCCCGGCAACACCTTCACCTATTACGGCGAGGAGATCGGTATCGAGGCGCCTTCCTCCAACGGTGACGCCAACTACCGTACCGCGATGATCTGGGACAACGATAATCTGCCCGATATCAAATTCCAGGGCTCTCCCGCGGTGCAGAAGAACGAGCTCGGCGGCGTGGAACAGCAGTTAAAGCAGGATCACAGCCTGCTGAACACCTACCGCAGATTGATCAAGATCCGCCTGCAGAATCCCGATATCGCGCGCGGCAGTATCGAGACCGTCGTGGACTTTGACGATCCCAACTGCACCGGTATGGTGATCAAGAACGGTGAAAGCCGTGTGCTGGTCATCCATAACGGCGGCAAGGAGGCGAAGGAGCTCAAGATCGACGCGATCGAGAAGCCTGAGCTGAGAGGCTGGGTCATCGCGGATACCGCAGAAAAGCCATCCGAAGAGACCCCGAAGCTCTCCGGCACCACGCTCTCGGTTCCTGCGAGAACGTCCGTTGTCCTGAAGGAAAAGAAGTGATCGATAAGCATCTCTTCAAATAAAAACGCGTAAAACAGCGCCCGACCGTCTTGGTCGGGCGCATTTTTGTGATGTAAGGGAGGAAGCTTCTCTCCCGTTATATACTTGCAGTGCAAATCAAGGTTGTCGTTCTTATACTAATCCTTGATAAAAAGATTTAATCAGATATTAGTGATAAATTTCGCAGAGCGAGGCGAGTGACGCAGGCAGGCTGGCGCCTGTCAAGGAGCTCAACAAAGCTATGCGGAATTTAGCGCAATAGATGATAAAGGTTTT
>DGUQ01000126.1:12930-15337 GCA_002394725.1 Ruminococcaceae bacterium UBA4306 | reverse complement strand
GTTTTTATTAAGGATTAGTATTATACTATCCGACAAACGCGCGGATATCCTCGATGACGGTGTCCTTACAAAAATCCTGCAGGATCTCATGGCGGTAGCCGTCATAGAGCTTCAGCTGAACATCGGCGCCGCCTTCCTTTAGCAGCTCACAGACCTTTTTGACGCCCTCGCCGTGTTCGCCTACAGGGTCTTCGCTGCCGGCAACCAGCAGGATCGGCTTCGTTTTATCGATCTTCTCGAACCAATTCGGATCATTGCAGTATTTGTTCAGCTTTACCAGATCCTGCATCGCGGAGACCGTAAAGGGGAAGGTGCACAGCGGATCCTTGCGATAGCGGTCGCGGTTTGCTTTGTCGACGGAAAGCCACGCGTACGGATCGTTCTCCTGCTCAAAGCCCTTGTTGTAGCTGCCGAACGCCATGGTGTAGATCAGCTTGGAGTACCCACGGGGACCCTTGAGCTTCTTCAAGATCCCGGCGAGCGCGATGCCGGCGCCTGCCGCCGGATTGGGTCCGCCCGTACCCATGACGATCAGCTTGTCGTAATGGTTGTACTTCGCGGCAGCCAGTCGGACGATGAACGAGCCCATGCTGTGCCCCATGAGGACAAAGGGCAGTTCTCTGCCCATCTCATTTTTGACCTCACTTCCGTAGATGAAAACATCGTCTACGAGCAGCTTCCAGCCGTCGTTATCCGCAAAATAGCCCAGATCCTCCTTGGGTGCGGTCTGACCGTGACCGATGTGATCGTAGCCAAAGGTGATGTAGCCGCATTCCGCCATTTGGCGCATAAAGCCGTCATAACGCCCGATGTACTCGGTCATGCCGTGTACCACGTGCAGCAGACCCTTTGCCTCACCCTCGGGGAGATAGATCTTGCCCTTGAGTTGATGCTTTTTATCGGATGAAAGAATCTCTTTGTCGATGACGCGAATCATACTATGCCTCCGTTCTGTTGTTCGTGTCGTATTGGTGAGGATGAAGGGGTTCGACTCTCTTCATCCTAATGTAGTCGGGAGAATTCTCCCGAAATAGCTTTATTCTGAGCGCAGTGCAGCAACAGGATCGCTCTTAGCCGCCTTGCGCGAGGGGATGATACCGCCGATCAGGGTGAGCACGATGCTCAGCAGGATGAGGATGGCAGCGGCGCCGGGCGGCAGGATCGCATTGATATTTTGCTGGCTGGTCAGCGAATGCAGGAGCGCGTTCAACGGGATGATCGACAGCGCCGTGATACCGACGCCGATCACACCCGCCAAAGCGCCGATGATGAAGGTCTCGGCATTGAATACCTGAGAGATATTACGCTTGGAAGCGCCGATCGCTCTGAGGATACCGATCTCCTTTTTGCGCTCAAGCACGCTGATATAGGTGATGACGCCGATCATGATCGACGATACGACCAGCGATACCGCGACAAACGCGATCAGGATATAGCTGATGGCGTTGATGATCATCGTGATCGAGCCCATCAGCGCGTCAACGACGTCGGTATATTCGATCACCTTGTCATCATCGCCCGCGGCTGTCATGCGGTCATTGTAGCTGCCGATCAGCTCTTTGATGTGCTGCTTGCTGTCAAAATCCTTGGGATAAATGGTGATGGTGGACGGATCGTCGAGGTCGGCATAGCCCAGCTTTCTGAGGTTGCCGTTCAGCGAGCTCTTTGAGTTGGACATCAGCGATACCATCAAATCCTTCAGCTCTTCGGCTGTCATCTCGGTTTTGAAGAGATCTGCCAGCGAGTCGGTGTTGAAGTCAAAGGCGCTGAGAAGATTCTCCGAGATCCCCGAGGTCAGCGAGCTCATGCTCGATTGCAGAGCGGAGGTGATCTGACCCGACATCGCGGACATGATCTTCGACACCACGGAGCCGAGCTGTTCCGAAATGACGCCGGAGTATTTGGATACGCTTTTCTCAATGGATGAGGTATCGATCGCGTCGGATACGGCTTTTTTGATCTGTGAGGACGCCTCGTCGGTCGCGAGATATTTGGAGAACGAGGTCAACAGATAGGACGCCGACGGCAGCTCGTGGCTGTCGGCGTAGCTCTCGTAACCGCTGACGATCTGTGCCGCCATGCTGTTGATCTCTTCGTCGGTCGGAGAAAGGGATTCGATCTTTCTGCGCAGTTGTGCCGCACCGTCCGCCAAAATCTGTTTGGCATCGTCGGAGCGCATATACTCGGCGATATGAGTGTAATCGTCAAGCTCATAATTATGCTTTGTCAGCCACAGCGGATAACCTGCGATCAGGTTTTCAGCGATCGCGGAAATATCTTCTTCCGAGATCGCGTCCTTGCTGTGTCGGTTGAGATAATCGTTGATGATCTTTTTGAGTACCTCTTTGCCGTCATCGGAGTTGAGGTATTGGCGCAGGGAGGACGGCAGCTTGGAGAGATCCGCCCG
>DGUQ01000126.1:5568-12884 GCA_002394725.1 Ruminococcaceae bacterium UBA4306 | reverse complement strand
GGAGAGATCCGCCCGAGGATCGGACACCGCATATTTTTGATAACCGCTGAGCAGCTTTTCAAACAGCGATTTCATCGTGTCGGAGGTCATCGTGAACTTGACACCGCTGAGCAGCTCCTCGATATCCGATTCACTCAGCTCGGGCATCATGGAGCTAAAGTCGCTCGGCGATACGGCGGAGCTCATATCGATATCGGAAAAATCGATACCGCTCAGATCCATGCCGGACAGGTCAAAGCCGGACAGGTCAAGGCCTGCGGTATCGCCCATGCCGAACGCTTTGTCGATCGCGTCCTTATCGACCGAGAACAGAGAGCTGAAATCCATGTTGCTCTCATTTGAGGCATCGTCAAAACCCTTGCCCGTGAATACATCGGTATCGGGACTCTTCAGCTGATCCTTGACGACCTGCGAATCCTTGGCGAGGTCGATGATATGTGTGGTCAGGGAGGAGTGATAGCCGATGCCGATCGTGATCTGCGGCGTGGAGGTGCTGCCGTTCGGCTGGATCACGCCGACGATCTTCAGCGGTTCGCTCTTTTCGCTGATGATTTTTTTGACATAGCTTTTGTCGGAGCTGTGGTCCGTCCAAACCTTATAGCTTTTGTCGTAGGTATAAAAATCCGCGACAGAGACTGTCCTGAATTCGATGCCGAGCAAGTCGTCATAGCTGTAGTGTCCCGAATCAGAGAAGCTGTCGACTGCTTTGCCCTCGCTGAACTTGCTGATCATGTTATCAAGCTCTTCGGGATCCTTCAGCCCCATCGTATACAGCGTTAAATCGCTGATTCTGCCGTTGGAAGAGAGCGCCACCACACATTCGTTGTAGTTCTCCGGCCATTTACCGGCTTTCAGATCGAACCCGTTGTGAAGCAACTCATCATCTGAGGACAGCTGAAAGAAGCTGTCGGTGCTGGTAAAGGTGGACAAAAGACCGTTCGAGCTGTTTTCCGTGCCGGAAAAACCCAGAGGGGAAAAGCTGGTATTGGGGTTGACCTGACGGTAATTGTTCTGATCGACCTCTTTATAGATGCGCGGTACGATGTTATAGTTATACTGGAGCGACTGGACATGGTCGTAGATGTCGCAGTCGTCGCTTTCGAAATACGCTTTGAGAGAACGCAGGTCGTTTTTGTTCATGCCTGAGAACATATTGGTGACAACGCTCCATTCCTCGACAGCTTTTTCGTCCTCGGTAGAGGCGTTATTGCTGTTGGCAGAAGCCATCGAGTCGGCGTACATCGACGTCAGGTTGAAGCTGGTATCGGTGATCTGCAGCGGATAATCCTGCAGGCTGTTCTCCTCCACGCTGCGGATATATTCATTCGCGCCGTTGGACATCGCGAGGATCATCGCGATACCGATGATGCCGATGGAGCCGGCAAACGCGACTAAGATCGTGCGCGCCTTCTTTGTCCAAAGGTTATTAAAGGATAGTTGCAGCGAGGTCAGCAGCGACATGGAGGATTTGCCCAGATTCTTATGCACCGTGTCGCCCTGTTCGGGGGTGTAGGGATCAGAGTCAGAGGTGATCTCGCCGTCCTTGAGTGTGACGATGCGCGTCGCGTATCGATCGGCAAGCTCGGGATTGTGGGTGACCATCACGACCAGCCTGTCCTCGGCAACCTTTTTCAGCAGATCCATGACCTGGATGCTGGTGTCGCTGTCCAGCGCGCCGGTAGGCTCATCGGCGAGCAGGATATCGGGATCGTTGACCAGCGCACGCGCGATCGCGACGCGCTGCATCTGACCGCCCGATAGCTGAGAGGGCTTTTTGTGGATGTGTTCCTCCAACCCTACCTCCTTGAGTGCTTCCGTCGCGCGTTGGGTACGCTCACTCGCGCTGATGCCGCTGATGGTCAGCGCCAGCTCAACATTTTTGAGCACCGTTTGGTGGGGGATGAGGTTATAGCTTTGAAAGACAAAGCCGACGGTATGGTTGCGGTAGGAGTCCCAGTCGCGGTCGGTATAGCGTTTGGTGCTGACGCCGTTGATGATCAGATCGCCCTCGTCATAGCGGTCGAGACCGCCGATGATATTCAGCATGGTCGTCTTGCCGGAGCCGCTCTGTCCGAGGATCGCGACGAATTCATTATCGCGCAGGCTCAGGGAGACGCCCTTGAGTGCCTCCTGCACCAGATTCCCTGTTTTATAGATTTTTCGTATGCCTTTGATTTGCAGCATAGTATTCTCCTTTAATAGGTGAGCGGATATGATTTTTCAATATTATATGTTATATACCATTATATAATCGTCTATTTTTATAGCATACATTATAGCGACAAAAGGGGTTGAAGTAAATAGTATTATCGAAAAGTTCATCAAAAATTTCAAAATCGGAATATTCATGCAGAAAAGCGTCCGTAAAAAAACATCCCCCGATATCGGGGGATGTTCCGAATTCGATACTTATACTAATTCTTGTTTTCCTCTGCCAGCTTCTCCGCCAGCTCGATAATGTTCCGGCACGAGTTCTTGCGTACATGGCTGCGGCAGCTCTCACGCATGGCTTTGAGCTTCTTTTTGTTTTCGAGCAGCTTGCCGACCGTTTCGGCTGCCTTGCTGCTGTCCTCCAGGATCACGCCGATGTTGTTTTTCACCAACAGCGCCGCGTTCTGCTCCTCCTGACCGGGATACGCCTTGAATACGACCATCGGCAGTGCGCAGGCAATGCTCTCGGAGGTGGTCAGACCGCCGGGCTTGGTGACGATCAGATCACTCGCGTGCATATAATCATCAACATTGTCGATGAAATAGAACAGCTTGGTGGGCTTACGCTTTTCCGGTGTGTGGCGGAAGATACTGGTCAGGCTTTCCTTGACGCTTTCCGTCTGTTCATACATATAGCGCAGGATGCTCTCCTCGCCCAGATGCTTGATCAGCTCGGGCTCATCATCGGTGACGATCTCCTTCTGATCGTGGAGCAGTTCATCAAACGCGTCATACAGCTTCTTATTGCGGCCGGTGATGACGATGATCTGGTAGTCGATGTCGATTTTCAGCAGATTCTCATAGATCTCGAGGATATCGGTCACGCCGAAGCTGCCTGCCATGATCAGCACGGTGAGCTTGTTTTTGTTGAAGCCCAGCTCATCGAGCACCTCGGCGCGGCTTCTGCCGTTGCCCTCATAAAAGCGTTCAAATACCGGATGACCGTAATCAAAGATCCTGTCGCGGTCTATATGATAATCATTCGCTAAAATATCCTTCGCCTCTGAGGAAGCGGTGATATACGCGTCGATGCCGCCCGAGATATAGGTGCGGTGGGGGAGAAAATCCGTGACGATGGAGATCAGCGGTATGTTGATCTCACCCTCCTGGTTCATATAGCCCACGATCGCGCCCGCGAACGGATGACAGCTGATGATGACGTCGGGATCAAGCTCCTCGAGCTTTCCTTTCAGGCGCTTGGCGCATTGCTGATAGATGACGTTGACCGTGTCGGATAGGGCGGATTCCTTGTCGGAGCTCTTGTACATCGCGCCAAACAGCGTGGGCGTCAGGGTGACCAGCGCCTTATATCCGTTGACAACGGTAAAATTCAGTACGGGGGAGCATTCCTCGAGCGCGTCGATGATCTCGACATTCGTTTTGGGCTGATGATCTTCTACATATCCCTTCAGTGCGTTGGCGGCGCGGTTGTGACCGCCGCCGGTCGACGCGGACAGTATCAGTATATTCATGGTATCGCCTTTCTTTCTTAATCCTGATTTCTCATAAAGGTTTAAATAGAAATCAGCATAAAATTATCATAGGGTATTATAACGCAAATCGTGAAAGAGTGCAACGTTCATTTTGACGAATTACAAAAAGAGGGACAACAAATTCGCAAAAAATTAATATCTATAATTCTTTTATGGATTATTAATTTGCTTTTTCTGTTGTATGATACTTTTACCTATACTGGGAAGATATGGGTAATTTGATCTGTAAGTGACGGTTACCCGTTGATTGATTTTAAATAAAGGAAGTGGTTGTTATGGCGGACAAGAATTCCAATACCATGGAATTGGATTCCATTCTGGCGGAAGCACGTAACCGCAGAGGCGGATCTCCTGCCCCGTCACAGGCACCGACCGGTGCCGACGCCAACACCCGACAAGCGGCTGTGTCGCGCCATTTGAACGATGATTTCATCGTTGTGGACGACGACCGACCCGATCAGCCCTATCAGGCTCCATCCGCAAATAACCCCCGTTCATCCTATGATGACTATGATGACGTGCCTATGCCTAAAAAGAAGAAAAAGAAGAAGAAAACTGCCCTGATCGTGACTTTGAGCATCGTCGGTATCATTCTGGTCGCGGCACTCGGCGCTTTTGCGCTGTATATGTTCTCCGGCTCGGGTACCGGCCCCGAGAGCACCTTCTCCGATAACGTTTATGTCAACGGCAAATCCCTCAAGGATCTGACTATGGAAGAAGCGAAGACCCTGATGAAAACCGTCGAGAGTGAGCTCGCGGCAGGGATTAAGGTTGACGTCAAGGCAGGGGACAAGACCTATCACTATACCAAGGATGATTTCAAATATACCTTTGATACCGAGGCGGTTTTAAACGAGGCTAAGGCTTATTCCGAGGAAAAGGGTATCAAGAACGAGGATAAGAACTATGAGATCAAGATGACGGTCGATGACTCCACCTGCAAGGATCTGATCACCAAGATCGCCGCCGACGTCAAGCAGGACGCCAAGGACGCTAAGGTGACCGGTTTTGATCCCGACGCGGAGTCGATGTTCACCATCACTGCCGAGTCCAAGGGCAAAACGCTGGACGAGACCACCAGCCTCAACGCGCTGTCCACCTTTATCAAGAACGGCAATATCGCCGGTACTGTCGACGCGACCGTCAAGGAGGTCGAGCCCGAGTATACGGCGGATTATCTCAAGAAGAATATCACCAAGCTCTCTGAATTTTCGACCACCTCGACCAACAACTCCAACGGTAATGAGAACATGCGTGTTTCCTTAGCGGCATGCAACGGCTCCATCATCGAGCCCGGCGAGACATGGTCGTTCAACGACCACACCGGCAACTCCAATCTTGAGTCCAACGGCTACAAGCCTGCCGGCGTGATCGTCGAGGGTCGCAGCGAGACCGGCGTCGGCGGCGGTATCTGCCAGTCCTCCACCACCATCTACAACGCCGCCATCCTCTGCGGTATGAGTGTCGTGGAGCGCGAGTGCCACTATTATAAATCGGTATATGTTGACGCCGGCCGTGACGCGACCGTTGACTACGGCAACATCGACCTCAAGGTCAACAATCCCTTCAAATACCAGCTCTTTATGAAATGCTGGATGGATGGTACACAGCTTTACTGTGAGATGTACGGTCTGGAGAATCCCAAGTTCGACGATGTCGAGATCCACACCTCTGACCCGTCCTATTTCAGCAACGGCTACAAGGTCACGACCACCCGTACCTATTTAAAGGACGGCAAAGAGGTCGATTCCGACGACCTGCCTTCCTCCACCTACTACACCTCCGCTCCTTCATCGGGTTCGTCCGGTAACTCCGGTGGCGGCGGCGGAAACAGCGGCGGCGATTCCGGCAGCGATGACAATTCCGGCGGTAATGACAACTCCGGCGGTGACGAAGCTCCGGCTCAGGAAGCACCTGCACAGGAAGCTCCGGCGCAGGAACAGCCCGCAGCCAACTCCGGCGGTGAGGGAGAGCAAACCGCGCAATAAGTTTATCACAGATCCCCCTGTCTTTGCAGGGGGATTTTTTTGTCTGCTATTTTCATGAATCGCTTAGCGATTCAAATCATGATGCAAGCAAATCATGCGCCTCGGCGCGATTCATGACAGCGCTGCTGTCAAATCATGAATGATCAGCGCTTTGCTCGTGAATTGGCTGACACGCGTGTCAAGGGCGGAGAGTTACCGTTGTCGCTTAGAGAAAGCCGCTTCCGGTGGGGGAGAGGTGTCGACCGGAGGGAGACGGATGAGGGGTTGAATTGTCCGAGCGATCATCTTGACAAAGAGCTCAAAACATTTTATTGATCCTCGGTAAACAAAAAACCTCATCGAGTCCGACGTCTGTCACAAACGCCCACCCCTCATCAGTCAGCTAACGCTGACAGCTTCCCCCCGAGGGGAAGCCTGACCCTTTCCGCGAGCTGAATCCGCCTTCCTTTCGTGCAAAACGCACCAAGAAATCGGGATGGATTCTGCTGATTTACCATATTCTCCGTGATTTTTAACAATAGAAGGACAAGGTTTTTAGGCAATACAGACAAGTCTTTCGTCGCATTGCCAAAAATGGAAAAAACCACGTAAAATTTTTTCCAATCGCGAAATTTATTATTGAATATTTTGAAACTTTATGCTATGATTAAACTACGCGATAAAATTATTATAAGGAGGAAATTATGAGAAAGTTTATTAGCGTAATCTTAGCTCTCATGCTGGTCTTATCCACGACCGTCGTAGCGTTCAACGCCTACAATGTAGTAGACGCCGACGCGCCTTCGCTGGATGAGGCGATGCAGGAATATGAGGGCAGCACCGCAAAAGTTTATTTCATGATGCCTAACGGCAAAAACGGCCCCGTAGCCGATGACGACGTTTATGTTCATCACCCCGAGGTACTTGACCCCGATACGGGCGACGTCGTAGAAGAAGCTTATGATGAGCTCGTTATCGAAAAAGGCGGCAAGGCTCCGACCTGGTACAACGACTTCAACAAAGCGGAAGACGGCAACTACTATGCAGGTATCTACTGGTGGGACGCTCCCGCTTCCCCCGCTGCATGGCCGGGCTACAAGATGGAGATCGACGACGTTAAAAACGGCGTATACTATGCAGAGATTCCCGGCGACGGCAATCTGACCTCCGCGATCTTCAACAACGGCGTTGACGGCGGTACCGATTCCAGCCTGCCGATCTACTACAAGGCTGCGCAGACCATCGATAACAACATGGAAGGCGCTTACGAAGGCGACTATGAGACCATACCTGACGGCACCTACAACGAGTTCGACTTTGAAGGTTGTATCTATGTCATCGACCCCAATCAGGTTTCTATCAACGCTTTCTCCGGCAAGCAGACCTGCGGCGGTAACTGGTACTACTACTATGGCAACGGCTGCTATGGCAGCACCAGAATCGACGCGGAAGAGTTCACCTCTGCTGAGGACTGCTGCCTGAACCCCGATCACTTTAACGAAGAGGGCGAGCACGTAGGCTACCACGAGGACGAGCCCACTCCGACCGAGGCTCCCACCGAAGCTCCCGAGCCCACTGAGGCTCCCACTGAAGCTCCTGTTCCGACCGAGGCTCCCACTGAGGCTCCTGCTCCCACCGAGGCTCC
>DGUQ01000126.1:4168-5504 GCA_002394725.1 Ruminococcaceae bacterium UBA4306 | reverse complement strand
GAGGCTCCCGAGCCCACCGAGGCTCCGGTTCCGACCGAGCCCGCTGATTGTTACATCGTAGCAGGTAACGCTAAGGATATCTTTGGCACTGAATGGAACGGCAACGACAATATGAACTGCATGGATCCCCAGGGCAACAACGTATGGTCTAAGGAATACACTGTTTCCGGTGCGATGAAGGACGTCCAGCTCAAGGTTGTCAAGAACGGCACTACCTGGATTGGCGACGAGACCGGCAACAACGTCACCTTTGACCTCACCGGCGCAGGCACCTTCACCGTATGCTGCGACGGCGAAAAGGCATGGGTAGAAGGCGATATCGTTTCTTTCAATGAGCAACTGGATATCGAGTCCGTCACCTTGGTTGGTAACGGCACCGCAGACGGTAGCGGCTGGCTGAACAACATCGCTTGGGATCCGGCTGCGGCGGCGAACCACATGACCAATACATGGGATGCTGTCTACGAGGCTGAGTACACCCTCGGCGAGTATGATCCCTCCGATATCGAGTTCAAGTTCGCGATCAACGACGCTTGGACCAACAACTTCGGTCTGGGCGACGACGGCGTTATTGAGAACGACGTTGTCGCAGAGGCTGTTTACAACGGCTCCACCAACCTCAAGATCACGGGTCTGACCCCCGGCACCACCATCAAGATCCGCATCGACCTGTCTAACTTTGATTTCAAGACCAAGACCGGCGCTGATATGCTGGTTACCTGGACCACTCCCGCAGAGCCCACCGAGGCTCCCACTGAGGCTCCTGTTCCCACTGAGGCTCCCACCGAGGCTCCGATCCCGACCGAGGCTCCCACTCCCGTACTCAAGCCCAACACCTACTATCTCTACGGCACCATCGAATCCATGAACCAGAACTGGAGCCTTGATCCCGCTCTCGAGCTGACCAAGGTAGAGGATGGTCTGTACAAGATCGAGGGCATCGCTCTCAAGAAGGCTGAGCTCGGCGTTGACCAGTTCGGCAACCCCATCAAGAATTCCGATCCTGCAGGTCCCGAGATCATCGGCGACAACTTCAAGGTCGTTCAGTCCTCGAAGAGAGGCACCTCCGTATCCTACTACTTCCCCGACGGCGTAGAGAACAACCGTACCGTTCCCGAGGACGGCATTTACACCATCTACTTCCGTCCCAAAGGCGACGGCAATCCCGAAGAGGGTTGGATCAAGATTTATGTTGAGACCGATCCCGAGGGTAACCCTGCAGCTCACGGCGCGACCGTAGGCGGCTATATGTACAAGTTCGAGAAGACCGCCGATTATGTACCTCCCACTGAGGCTCCTGTTCCGACCGAAGCTCCCACTGAGGCTCCGATCCCGA
>DGUQ01000126.1:3574-4072 GCA_002394725.1 Ruminococcaceae bacterium UBA4306 | reverse complement strand
AGGCTCCCACTGAGGCTCCGATCCCCACTGAGGCTCCCACCGAGCCTGTTGTCGGCGATACTTATATCGTAGCAGGTAACGCTACCGATATCTTCGGTACTTCCTGGAACGGCAACGACGCAAACAACACCATGGAGTTTGCTAACGACGTATGGTATAAGGAATACACCGTCTCCGGTGCGATGACCGACGTCCAGCTCAAGGCTGTTAAGAACGGCGAGACCTGGATCGGCGACGAGACCGGCAACAACGTCACCTTCAACCTCACCGGCGCGGGTACCTTCACCGTTTACTGCGACGGCGAAAAGACTTGGGCAGACGGTGATATCGTCGAAACAATCGGCCGTCTGGACGTTCAGTCCGTAACCGCGGTTGGTAACGGTACCTCTGACGGCGACGGCTGGCTGAACAACATCACCTGGGATCCGGCTGCTGCGGCGAACCACATGACGAAGGTTTCCGACGGCGTTTATGAGATCGAGTTCACACTCGGCGAGT
>DGUQ01000126.1:0-3432 GCA_002394725.1 Ruminococcaceae bacterium UBA4306 | reverse complement strand
GGCGACAACGGCATTATCGCTAACGGCGTAGAGACCGACGCGATCTACAACGGTTCCCAGAACCTCAAGATCACCGGCCTGACCGCAGGCACCGTCATTAAGATGCAGCTCGACCTGACCGGCTTCGACTTCGAGTCCAAGACCGGCGCGAAGATGACCGTTGCTTGGGGCAGCGATACTCCCTCTTACGTCATCGGCGATGCTGACGGCGACGGCACTGTTACCACTAAAGACGCTACCCTGATCCAGCGTTACGACGCTATGATGTCCGTAGGCGACAGCTTTGACACTGCGGCTGCTGACGTAGACGGCGATGGTAAGGTCACCATTCTGGATGCTACTCTGATCCAGCGCTATCTCGCAGGTATCGGCACTAACAAGTACCATATCGGTGAAACCACCGGCGTTGCTTGATCCGGCACGATTCTGAGTAACAGATAAGTATCTTTTGCTCCCCCTGTTTTGCAGGGGGAGCTTTTTGTTATAATGAATACTGAAGATTGAATACTGAAAACTGAATAATGAATAATCAACACTACCTCGATCATTCAATGCTCGGGGTAGTGTCATGTAGGGGAGGAGCTTGCCCTCCCGAAACATTTCCGATAAATACTATCCAAATGCGAAGCAAATCAGTTTTTCCGTAGGGGACGGCGTCTCGACGTCCCGATTCTTCCGATATGTGCCGCCTAAATGCGGAGAACATCCCATCTGTAGGAGTTGGCGCCTCAATGATCCGTTGCGATCTTACCTAAATCATACGAAAACATCATCTCCGATCACTAATCATTTTAGTTACCAAAAATACGACGATGTATTTGTGCAACCTGACGAAAACAGCTCAACAACAAAAAATATTTTACCGCAATTCACAAAAAAATATTGAATCCACGACATTTTTATGATAAGATGAAAATGCATAATAGCATAATAAATGCTTAGGAGGATTAATAATGAAAAAGGTAATCAGTTTATTATTGGTAGCGACCTTGCTTACCGCTATGCTTGCTGTGTCCTTCAACGCGTTATCCGTCTCTGACGTTGACGACGATGGTGCTCCCATTGTTACATCTGTCAGCGAGGGTATCGCGGCGTATGAAGCAGAAAATGAGATGGAGCCCGGCTCCCTCCCGACCCAGCGCATCTATTTCATGATGCCGAACGGTAAGAACGGTCCCATTGCGACAGAGGACGTCTATGTACACGTTCCCGAAGTGATCGATGAAGAGACCGGCGAGGTCATCGAGGAAGCGCACGATGATCTCGTGCTCAAAAAGGGCGACAAGTCTCCCACATGGTATAATGACTTTAACATTCTTGACGGCAAGCACTATGCCGGCGTCTATTGGTGGGGCGGACCCGCTGAAAAGGACGGCTATTGGGTAGGCTACCGCATGGAGATCGAGGATTATGAGCAGGGCATCTACTATGCCGACATCCCCTACGATCCCGACGACGACTCCGCTTCCGTTGCGGTCGCGATCTTCAACAACGGCGTTGACGGCGGCACCGACACATCCAAGCCCATCTACTATAAGGCGGCTCAGACCATTGATACCAACGTCCAGGGTGCTTATCCCGACGATTATGAAACAACTCCCTACGGCTCTCCCGATCCGTGGAGCTTTGACAACTGCATCTATGTCATCGACCCCAACCAGTTCTCCGTCAACCCCTTCTCCCAGAAGCAGACCTGCGGCGCTAACTGGTATGTTTACTACGGCGACGGCTGCTACGGTGTGGAGTACAAAGAGGGTATCGGCGATGATACCGAGTATCCCGACGGCACCCCCGGCTGGTCTGACAATGTAGCCGAAATCTGCATGAACCCCGACCACTTCAAGAACGGCGTTCACGTAGGCTATCAGCCTGATGAGCCCGATCCTACCGAGGCTCCCAAGCCCACTGAGGCTCCCAAGCCCACCCAGCCTGCTCCTACTACCCATGTCCATAACCCTGCCGCCGCAGTCGCGGAGAATGTTAAGGCTGCTACCTGCACCGCGGAAGGCTCCTACGATGAGGTTGTATACTGTCTCGATTGCGGCGAGGAGATCTCCCGTACCCATAAGACCATCGACAAGACCCCCCATAACCTGACTTATGTTCCCGTTGTCGCGGCTACCGAAGAGGCTGAAGGCATCAAGGCGCACTATAAGTGCGAGGATTGCAACAAGCTCTTCTCCGATGCGACCGGCGCCACCGAGGTTACCGCGGCTGATCTGGTGATCCCGAAGCTCGACCATCAGCACACCCTCCAGTTCAAGCCCGGCAAAAAGGCTACCGAGACTGCTGACGGCTGGAAGTCCCACTTCGTCTGCACCAAGTGCGGCAAGTACTTCAACAACAATAAGGCTGAGATGGAGCTGACCTGGGATCAGATCGTGATCCCGAAGATCACTCCTACCGAGGCTCCCACCGAAGCGCCTAAGCCCACTCAGGCTCCGACCGAAGCGCCCAAGCCCACACAGGCGCCCACTCAGGCTCCCACCGATCCGCCTACACCTGCTGAGCTCCTCGGCGATGTTGACGGTGACGGTAAAGTCACTTCTACCGATGCGGTTCTGATCCAGCGCGCAGACGTCGGTATCATCACGCCTACCGCCGATATGATCCGCCGCGGCGACATTGACGGCGACGGCAAGCTGACCATTTTTGACACTACTCTGATCCAGCGATTCCTCGTGGGTATCAGCGTCAGCTACCCCATCAATCAGCCGATCGTTTCATCAACTCCTCACTGAGGCTGATACATTATCAATAGAATGATCGATCCGCTCCCTCTGCTTATGCAGGGGGAGCAATTTGTTATAATGAATGCTGAAAACTGAAAAATGAAAAGATAATAATGAGAAGGAATTCGTAAAGTGTGTGGTCAAGCACTTTTGTCAGAATACACAAAACTGAGCCCGAAATATCTATACCAAAAAAATGATATGCCGTTGAAGTTAAAAAAAAGATGTGCTAAAATTATATTACTATCATTATGCCCGTAAGAGAGCACAGCCGAAAGTGTGATTCAGCTGCGCGTTTAAAAAAGCGAGATAAGACATCCGCAATATTTTTTATAGGAGGAAATTAACATGTTCAAAAAGTTGTTATCAGTGCTTTTGGCAGTGATGATGGTCGTATCCGTCATGGCAGTCGGCGTTGTGAATACCGCCGCGGCTACGACAGACGGCTTCACGCCCGAGAGCACCAAGCTCTATTTTGACACCGAGGGCACCGGCTGGGATATGAGCACCACCAGAGATAAGGTCGCGTTCCATATCTTCGGCGGTGATCTGGGCACCGAGGCGAACCCGACCGCGGGTCTCAAATGGGGCGCCAGGCAGGCGATCGGTACCGCTACTTCAGGCGAGTCCGGCGTATTCGAGATCGATCCTGCCGCAAAACTGGGTATCACCCTCACTCCCGGCGTACAGTACAAGATCA
>DGUQ01000008.1:8233-13664 GCA_002394725.1 Ruminococcaceae bacterium UBA4306 | reverse complement strand
GACTCCCTCAAGGAGCAGACCCAGAAGATCACCAAGGTCGTTGCCGATGAAATGACAAAGCGCGGCCTGGAGCTCTATGATATCAAGTTCGAGTTCGGTTATGTGGGTGATGAGGTCATTCTGATCGATGAGATCGCTTCCGGCAATATGCGCGTGTATAAGGATGGCCAGTATATTCAGCCCATGACCCTCTCCGAGCTGTTCTTTGCCTGATGGGTGGTTTCTTCGGCGCGGTTTCCAACCGCGATATCGTTCTCGATGTTTTCTTTGGTGTGGATTACCACAGCCATCTGGGTACCCGCAGCGGGGGCATGTGTTTCTATGATCCCCGCGGCGGCTTCCAGCGGCAGATCCACAACATCGGAAACACACCGTTCCGTACCCGTTTTGAAACGGATCTCGCGGAATTCGCCGGCCGCTGCGGCATCGGCTGCATTTCCGACCAGGATCCTCAGCCGCTTCTGGTCCGTTCCCATCTGGGAATCTATGCCATTTCTACAGTTGGGATCATCAACAATGCGGAGAAGCTGATCGAGGAGTACTTCAGCGATCGGAAGCATCAGTTTATGGCCATGGGCTCCGAAAGGGTCAACAGCAGTGAGCTTATCGCCTCCCTTATCAATGAGGAGGGGGATCTGGTTTCCGGCCTTCGTCATGCCCAGGAGGTGATTGACGGCTCCGCAACCATCCTGCTGCTTACCAAAACGGGCATCATCGCCGCCCGGGATAAGATGGGCCGCCTGCCGGTGCTGATCGGCAAGGACGAGGATGGGTATTGTGTCTCTTTTGAATCCTTCGCCTACCATAAGCTGGGCTATGAGGACGCCTATGAGCTTGGCCCCGGTGAGATCGTCCGAGTCACCGCCGACGGCTTTGAGACCCTGGCGGCCAGAGGAGAAAAGATGCGGATCTGTGCCTTCCTCTGGACCTACTACGGCTATCCCAACTCCAATTATGAGGGGAAGAACGTTGAGGTCATGCGCTACCACAACGGAGAGCGCATGGCTGAAATGGAAATGCTGCGTGGCACTTTGCCGGAGGTGGACTATGTAGCAGGTGTGCCGGATTCCGGCGTACCTCATGCCATCGGCTATGCCAATCGCAGCGGAATTCCCTTCGCCAGGCCCCTGGTGAAGTATACGCCCACCTGGCCCCGCAGCTTTATGCCCACGACCCAGGATGTGCGCAGCCAGGTGGCAAAAATGAAGCTGATCCCGGTGCCGGAACTCATTCAGGGGAAAAAGCTTCTTTTTGTGGATGACTCCATCGTCCGCGGCACACAGCTGGGCGGGACCGTGCAGTCCCTTTACAGTGCCGGCGCCAAAGAGGTGCACATGCGCTCTGCCTGTCCGCCCATCATGTATGGCTGCAAATACCTGGATTTCTCACGGAGCAATACCGTGATGGAGCTTCTGGCCCGTCGGACCATTCAAACCCTGGAGGGGGATGAGGGGCAGCGGCATCTGGAGGAATATGCCGATGCCACGACCTCCCGTGGAAAGTGCCTTTTGAAGAGTATTTCCAAAGAAATGGGCTTTGACTCCCTGGGCTATCAATCCCTGGATCAGCTTCTCAATGCCATTGGCATCGACAGGAGCAAGGTCTGTACTTATTGCTGGAACGGCAAAGAGTAAGGTTGTTTGCTCTATACGATGGGCCGCGGGAGAATCGCCCCCTGGCCGCGTTATTTCCCCTTGCTGTACACACGGTACTATCTGCGGGGAAATGCCTTGCCCGGAGACGATTCTCCTCGCGGGTACCAGATATGGGGGATAGATCAGGATCGACCGATGGGCCGCGGGAGAATCGCCCTCTGGCCGCATTATTTCCCCTTGTTGTACACACGGTACTTCGTCGTCACAAGCTGCGGATCGTGCCAAACTGTACGAAATGAGAGCACAAGTAAAGAATTGGTTGCAAATACGCTATTGTTATCCCACCTGCAGCGTCATTGCGAGACCGGCGGAAACGCCGGTCGTGGCAATCCGCATCCCCCGTCCTTATCATTCATTTTACCGTGTGAAAAACGGTCCTTTCATTTATCGTAACGCAAATGTGCGTGAAAAATTGAGACCGGCGGCAACGCCGGTCGCGGCAATCCGTCATCCCTTGCCAAAACTATAAGAAAGTGAGAATAACGCCATGACTGACAGCCATTCCGCTTCCTATGCCGCCGCCGGTGTCGATATTACCGCGGGGTATCGAGCCGTTGAGCTGATGAAGCAGCATGTCCTTCGCACCCGGACCCCCGGAGTCACCGATGAGATCGGTGGATTCGGAGGCCTTTTCACACCCGACCTTGTCGGGATGACAGAGCCTGTCCTTGTTTCCGGTACCGATGGCGTGGGGACGAAGCTGAAGCTCGCCTTCCTTATGGATAAGCATGATACCGTTGGAATTGACTGCGTAGCCATGTGCGTCAACGATATTGTTTGCTGCGGCGCAAAGCCCCTCTTTTTCCTGGATTATATCGCCTGCGGAAAAAACCGGCCAGAGAAGATTGCCGACATCGTATCCGGTGTGGCTGAGGGCTGTGTCCAGTCCGGCGCCGCTCTCATTGGCGGTGAGACCGCGGAGATGCCGGGCTTCTATCCCGAGGATGAGTATGACCTCGCAGGTTTTTCCGTGGGTATCGTGGATAAAAGCAAGGTCCTGGACAATACGACCGTGCGGGCCGGTGATGCCGTGATTGCGCTGCCCTCCTCCGGCGTCCACTCCAATGGTTTTTCTCTCGTGCGGAAGGTCTTTGATGTAGAATCCCGGGACCTTTTGGCGCCTGTGGCAGAGCTGGGCGGCGCCTCTCTGGGGGAAACGCTTCTCACTCCGACACGCATTTATGTCAAGCCTGTTCTGGCCCTTCTCGACGCTGTGAAGGTACGGGGCATTTCCCACATCACCGGGGGCGGCTTCTATGAAAACATTCCGCGCTCCATTCCTCAGGGCCTTGGCGCGGTTATCGAAAAGAAAAACGTCCGTCGGCTGCCCATCTTCGATCTTATCGAAAAGACCGGAGAGATTCCGGAGCGGGATATGTTCAATACCTTCAATATGGGCGTAGGCATGACCGCTGTGGTACCCGGAGATGAGGCAGACCGTGCGGTTGAAATTCTGAGAGCAAACGGTGTGGAAGCCTATATTCTGGGCGAAATCCGCACTGCTGAGGAGAAGGTCACGCTGTTATGATGAAGGAAAAGACCCGCATTGCTGTGCTGGTTTCCGGCGGCGGCACCAATCTGCAGGCGCTGATCGACGCGCAGAACAGCGGCATTATCCACAGCGGTGAGATCTCGCTGGTGATCTCCAACAACCAAAATGCCTATGCGCTGACCCGTGCTCGGAACGCCGGGATCAAAGCGTTATATATTTCTAAAAAAGAATCAAAAGCACAAGAGGCATTTGAGACTGCTATCATCGAAGCGCTTGAAGAAAACGATATCGATCTGATCGTTCTCGCAGGCTTTATGTCGATCCTATCGGAGCGGTTCACCTCGCGGTATGATCACCGCATCCTCAACATCCATCCGTCGTTGATCCCGTCCTTTTGCGGACAAGGCTACTACGGCTTGAAGGTGCATGAGGCGGCGCTTGAAAAGGGCGTCAAGGTGACCGGCGCGACCGTCCACTTTGTCAACGAGATTCCCGACGGCGGCGAGATCATCGCGCAAAAGGCGGTCGAAGTGGAGGACGGCGACACGCCCGAGATTCTGCAAAGACGCGTCATGGAGCAGGCGGAGTGGATCATCCTGCCGCAGGCGGTAGAGCGCATTGCTGATCAGATCAGCAATGCTAATTGAAAATTTAAGACTGAAAACTGAAGAATGAATAATGATGGGAGGGCGTTGCCCTCGCCTGTTTGTAGTTTGTTTGAGCAGAGCGAATAACCGATATTATTCATTATTCACTTTTAAGTTTTCAGTATTCATTTATCATTTTGGGGGTAATTTGGAATGAACATCTACAAAATCAACGACATCGCCGAGCTGCTCGACGGCAACACCTATCCGGGCAGAGGCATCATTATCGGCAAGACTGCCGACGGAAAAAAAGCGGTTGCTGCCTACTTCATCATGGGCAGAAGCGCCAACTCCAGAAACCGTATCTTTACCGAGCGTGACGGGGCGGTATTCACCGAGCCCTTTGACGCATCTAAGGTCGAGGATCCTTCGCTGATCATCTACGCGGCGATCCGCGAGTATGAGAACAACCTGATCGTCACTAACGGCGACCAGACCGACACCATCTATGAGGGCTTACAGAACGGCAAGTGCTTCAACCACGCTCTTAAGAGCCGTGAGTTCGAGCCTGACGCGCCGAACCTCACGCCCCGTATCAGCGGTATCCTGACCTTTGAGGACGGCGATTTTACTTACAAGATGTCCATCCTCAAGTCCATCGATCCGGAGGGCAGTGATTGCGCGCGCTACCTGTACAGCTATCCGTCCAAGGCAGGACTCGGTCACTTCATCCATACCTATGTCTGCGACGGCAACCCGATCCCGACCTTCCAGGGTGAGCCCGAGAGAGTCGCGATCGACGACGATATCGACGCTTTCACCGACAAGCTGTGGAATGCGCTGGACGAGAATAACAAAATTTCGCTGTATGTCCGCTACATCGACCTTGAGACCGGTGAAGAAGAGAACCGTCTGATCAATAAAAACGCGTAAAACAAACCGTGCGCCCACGCGCAAATCACGGAGCATTGCGAGAAATCATGAAAATAGTATTTTCAAATCATGACAGCCTGCTGTCAAATCATCAAATGATTTGCTGACGCGTGAATTGCGCTGACGCGCATGATTTGAAAGGATTTCATGAATTGAATCGTGTTGCCATTCATGATAAAGGAGAGAATCACAATGAAAGAATTTGAGTTAAAATACGGTTGCAATCCCAACCAGAAACCCGCGAAGATCTTTATGCACGACGGCTCCGAGCTGCCGATCGAGATTTTGTGCGGCAGACCCGGCTACATCAACTTCCTTGACGCGTTCAACTCATGGCAGCTCGTCAAGGAGCTCAAGGAGGCGCTCGGACTGCCTGCCGTCACCTCGTTCAAGCACGTCAGCCCCACCTCGGCGGCTGTCGGCGTACCGCTTTCCGATAAGCTCAAGAAGGCTTGCTTTGTCGATGATATCGAGGGTCTGGATGATTCTCCTCTCGCCTGCGCCTATGCGCGCGCACGCGGCACCGACCGTATGTGCTCCTTCGGCGACTGGGTCGCGCTGAGCGACGTCTGCGACGTTACCACCGCGAAGATGATAGGGCGCGAGGTATCTGACGGCATCATCGCCCCCGGCTATGAGTCCGAGGCACTCGAGATCCTCAAATCCAAGAGAAAAGGCAACTACAATATCGTACAGATCGACCCGAACTATGTTCCCGATCCCGTTGAGCATAAGCAGGTCTACGGCATCACCTTTGAGCAGGG
>DGUQ01000008.1:7756-8166 GCA_002394725.1 Ruminococcaceae bacterium UBA4306 | reverse complement strand
CGCAACAACTTTGAGATCAACCGCGCACTGCTCGAGAATGTTGTCACCAAGAACAAGGAGTTGCCCGAGAGCGCGGTACGTGATCTGATCATCTCCCTGATCACCCTTAAATATACCCAGTCTAATTCCGTCTGCTACGCGGTAGACGGTCAGGCGATCGGCGTCGGCGCCGGTCAGCAGAGTCGTATCCACTGCACCCGTCTGGCAGGCTCCAAGGCAGATACATGGTTCCTCAGACAGAGCGATAAGGTGTTGAACCTCCCGTTCCGTGAGGATATCCGCCGTCCCGACCGTGACAACGTCATCGATGGTTATATCAACCGCAATGAAGAGGATGTTACCGCTGACGGCAACTGGCAGAAGTACTTTACCGAGCAGCCTGCTCCCTTCACCGATGAGGAGCAGAGAGC